>CALGDE010000125.1 GCA_937883785.1 uncultured cyanobacterium | reverse complement strand
AAAGGGCTAAGAGGAAGATACAGGAAGCCTTTTAGCCTTCTTGTCACCCCGTCAGTATGAATTGTCAATGCGTAAGACGATTACTGATGAACAAACATCTCCGTATCGGTTTACATCACCGACTACAGGGTGTGGCTTCGCCTTTATTCCCTTAACTCGCAAGGATGAAAAGGATGCTCTACGTTTGCTTGATTATCTAACTGCAGCTAATAAGTACGAGCAGAGGCTAGATAAATGTATAGGCATATTTTTCGTTAGACAGCAAGACGGTGGTTGTTCATTAGGATGGTGCTACTTGAAGTCTAAGTGGAAATACGATCACTTATTGGCAGGTTTGATAGGAGAATACTTTCCCTTTCTTCCTGTAGAAGAAAGAGATGTACTTCGGTACACATTAAACACTTAACATCTAGAGTGTACGTTGCTAAAGCTCTAGCGCAATCGGAGCGATCGCAATCGATTGAGCGCAGCTGCCAACTCAAACCGCCGAAACTGTGCCAGATCTCCTCGGGGGCGACTTTCCATCAACCCATCCAAGCCTTTTTCGGAAACATGCCCCAACACCGCATCCAAGATGGTGGGCATATCGCACTGCTGGGATTTCAGCTCTTCCTTGACCGCCAGTAATCCCAAGGCGATCGCCCGTAACTGGGCCGGTTCCACTAGCTGGGCGATCGCCGTTAGATCAATATCTTCGGTCCCAAAAGATAGCAGGCGCGTATCCCGCACGGTCCACTTCACATCCCGCTTGCCGCGACTGGGGTCAATACTGGCGGCATCAAAAAAGCGTTCCGTTAGCTGTCCAATAGAATCGCCCCCTTCCGCTGCCCGCCCTGACGGCTGCTCTTGGGCAATGGTTTTCGCCCGCTCAGTTACATCCACTGGGCGATAGGACTCCATGGCAATAATCGTATCCGCCACATCGAAATAATCGCCGTTTGCCCCCATAGCCAACACCCACGACACCTGACGCTCCTGGTACAGCAGCCGAATTTTATCCAGCAGCGGCGTAATGGGTTCGTTATCCTTCGCCACCAGAGTTTGCATCCGGCGATCGCGCCCCATCAAATTCGTCGCACAGGAATCCTCATCAGCAAGCAATAGCGTAGTGCCTGCCTCCACCGCCTCCATAATTGCCGCCGCTTGGGAGGTGCTACCGCTAGCATTAGGAGTCACAAAGGATTTCGTCGAGGTGCCCTGGGGTAAGCCATTGATAAACGCCGAAATATCAGTGCCCACAATGGACCGCCCATCCTCCGCCCGCACTTTTACAGCGTTGGGATCGGTCACTACTCGTTCGCGCCCATCGCCGGGAATATGGTCGTAAATCCCTCGCTCCATCGCCTGAAGCAGCGTGGATTTTCCGTGATAGCCGCCCCCCACCAGCAGCGTGATGCCTTGGGGAATGCCCATCCCTGCAATCTCGCCTGTGTGTGGACAGTTGAAGGTAACGCCTAAACTGGGCGGCGACTGGAATTGCACCACATCCCCTTCCGCTGGGCGATCGTCACTGCCGCTCCGCCGAGGAAGACACGCGCCATTGGGCACAAATGCCACCAGATTTTTATCGGCAAGCTGCGATCGCAACCAATGGCTATCCTCCGCCGTATCCAGATGCTGCTTTAACGCCTTTAAATTCAACGACGCTGCCAATAGCGATCGCTCCACCACCTGCACCAGGCGATCGCACAACAAACTTTCCGCCTGTCGCCCAGCGATACGCCGCCCAAACGCCGGCAGCCCCACCGTAAATCGCACTTCGACGCCCAACTGTTGTTCGTCAGGGAGCAGAACCACTGAAGACCGTGGCAAAATTGCCTGGCTAGGACGTTCGATGGAAATTTGACCGCTTTTTCCTGAACCGCGATCGCCGCCGCCTCGAGACGCAGAAAACGCCGCCGCCGCAAACTTACGATTCAAGAAATCTCGAAACGCGACCTGCCGAATTGCCGACCCAAAGCAATCCTGGGGAAAGCCCCCAATCTCCGGCGGAACCCACACTCGACAGGCACTAGGCGCAGCGAAAGGATCCCCCTGAGCCCGGTCAATGCGCAGATCAAACTTTTCAAACTCGTACCAAACGCCTTCGATATCTCGGTAAGCTTTATAGCCCTTACCGTCCAAGCGATTCAGTTCTCGTCTTAGCTCCGCGTTGGTCTTAACGGTTGCCATACAGCCCGCTCAATTCCGTTAACAACTACAGATTCCAAAACTATGGATTGGGCGACTACAGCATCTGAGCGCGAATTAGCGCCACCGGCAAACACTGCACCTTACCCCAGGTGGAAACAAACGCCCGATTGTTAAAGACGTCGTAGTCGTTGCGCTCAATGGAATTCAAAATGCGGCTATAGAGCATTAGCGCCGCCCAAACCGGCCACCGTGCATCGCGATTTAACCGGCGAATTCCTTTGCTGGCTTTCGCGAAGATCTCCCGCGCCCGCTTGATTTCAAACTGCATCAATGCCCGCCAGCGATCGTCAATCACCCCATCCATCAAATCCTGCTCGGTGTAGTCAAATCGCTTTAGATCTTCCAGAGGCAAATAAATCCGCCCCCGCTGCCGATCCTCTCCTACGTCGCGCAGGATGTTAGTTAGCTGATTAGCGATACCTAGGGCGATCGCCTCCTGAGTAGGATCATCATCAGCATCATCGTCAACATCGCCCAGGTTGAGGCTATCAAAATTGAGATTGCTTAAGTAACCGCTCAATGAAGCTTTCCAAGCGGGAGGCTCAGGTTCCTGATCACCATCCTGCAAGGTACCCAGCACCGGCATCGTCATTAAACCGACAGTGCCCGCAACTCGATAGCAGTACAGATATAAATCATCAAAGGTTTCGTAGCGGCTGCGGTGTAAATCCATCCGCTGCCCAGCAATCATGTCCCGAAACGGCTGAATGTCCAACCCAAACCGCTGCACCGCGTCCACCAGCGCCACATCCGCATCATCCAGCGGCGTACCACCCCAAATCCTCTCTAAATCCCGCTCCCACTGATCCAGTGTTTCCGGCGTTGTTGCGGCAGCCAACGGACCATCCACCAGCTCATCGGTGCGGCGACACCACACATAAATCGCCCAAATCGCTCGACGCTTTTCCGGCGACATCAACGCCGTGCCCCAGTAAAACGTCTTTGAATACTCCGCTGTCACCTGACGACAGGCTTCGTAAGACTCTTCCAAAGAAATCAACTGTCTAGTGCTCGGGGTATCGGGCAGGTGCAACATGGAAGAGGGGTCGCTGGGAGGCAGGGAATCTAAATTCAATGGGATTGGCTCGACGTACTGTACGGATTAACGGGAAAGGGAAGCCCTATCACTCCACGGACGACCCACACACAAGAGTCGGTTACCGGCTGACCATACGCAAGCAAAAATACGTGCAGGACGCTATGTGCAAATCCTATGGAGTCACCAGCAACCGAACGGGAAAACTTTCGACGCAGCCTAAACCGTTAGGGCCGCTTGGCGCTGTTCCCCAAGTTTGCTGCGATCGCGGTCGATAGCTTGCGCTGTCAGCTTACCAGAAAGAACCGCGCCTTCCATACTGGCCAAGTAGCGCTGCATGGTGTAGTCGCCGGTTAGGTAAAAATTGCGGATCGGAGACGTTTGGTCCGGACGGAATTCCTGGCAGCCAGGTAGCGCCTTGTAAACCGAGCGGGGCGTCTTCACCACCTTATATTTCAACAGCTTTGCCTTGTGAGGAATTTGATCCGGGAACAGCTTCTCCAGCTCCACCATCGTCGCTTCCACGATTTCCTCGTCGGAGCGCTTAATCCAATCCTTCGCCGGAGCCAATACCAGCTCCAACATAGACCTGTCGGGATTCTCATATTCCCGACAGGTATTGCTCATATCCGCGTAAACGCTTAGCAGAGGCGATCGCGAGAACAAGAGGTGATCAATATCCGTCAGCTTCTGGTCAAACCACAGATGCAGGTTAATCACCGGCACCCCAACCAAACCGTCCAGTTTCTTGAAATAATCCATGCCGCGCCACGGTTCCGGCACCATTGACTTGAATGGATCCACCGGCATCGCCGACACGTAGCAGTCTGCTTCCAAGGTGTAGTCGGACTGACCGTTGATTCCCTTAATGGCAAACCCGGTGACTTCACCATTTTCATCAGTCATGATTTGCGATAGCGGCTGCTCCAACAGCACCTCGCCGCCGCGCTCAGTAATGTAATCCACCATGGGCTGACACAACCGCTCCGGCGGCGCCCCATCGAGGAACGCCATTTTTGACCCGTAGCGCTCCTGCAAAAAGCGGTTCATCGCCGTCAAAATCACCGTCGAAGAAATCTCATCGGGGTCAATGAAATTCAGCGATTTCGCCATCGCAATAAAAATCTCATCGTTAACCCGCTCAGGAATGCTGTGCTTATTCAGCCACTGGGTCCAGGAGTATTGATCCATCTCCTCAACGTAGTCTTGCCCCTTCAACATCACGGGAATCAGACCGATGG
Source organism: uncultured cyanobacterium (assembly GCA_937883785.1). Classification (GTDB taxonomy): domain Bacteria; phylum Cyanobacteriota; class Cyanobacteriia; order CACIAM-69d; family CACIAM-69d; genus CALGDE01. The sequence goes on along the minus strand of CALGDE010000125.1, from coordinate 56,072 downwards.
CAAACTTAATTTTCTCTTCCCAAGTCAACATATCGTTGTTCTTGAGGATTGCCGCCACACCATTCCAGGGCGCAGGAATATCGGGAAAGTCAAAGCGAGAATACACACCCGGATTATCCGGCTGATTCATAATCATCGAGTGGGATTTCCACTGCAGCCGCTCCTCAATATCCAGCTCCTTAAATAGCTGGAGCATATTGGGATAGGCTCCAAAGAAAATATGCAGCCCCGTTTCGTACCAGTCCCCATCCTCATCCTTCCAGGCGGCGACTTTTCCCCCTAATACGTTGCGGCGCTCCACCACAATGGGGGTATGACCCGCATCAACGAGATATTTTGCACAGGACAATCCTGCTAAACCGGCTCCGGCGATCGCAACGCGCATACTTCTTTGACCCTAGAAACTCTGAATCCCAAAAAGCTCTGACCTTAAAAACTTAACGGTCTAGCCGCTAAATATTGGATACAAGCAATAGGTATTGGGAAAACTCCAAACCCTGTATCCCTGCGTTTGAATCCTTATTATAGTTTAAGAAGTGTTACGTTCACGAGGTCCTGAAAAACTGGATTGCCTCGAAAGCCCTGGATTACCTGACTGTTCGCTGTGTACATATTTAAGCTGAACAGTCAATCACAGTCTGGTGATCGACAGGGGCACGCCAAACCATTCAACTTTTATGGAGGTAAGCGGACTCGAACCGCTGACATCCTGCTTGCAAAGCAGGCGCTCTACCAACTGAGCTATACCCCCAGTGCTCCGACACAAGCCGCTTTCAGCGTTTTGCCCGTGTCCGCCAAAATATATTACAGGGAAATTGGGCGATCGCAACCCCTTTCATAAAAATAACCGCAAAAACAACGCTGGAGGACCCTTGAGGTCCTACCCTAGAGCTGACGATCTTAGAAAGAAATTAAACATGTCGGTGACGGTGGCGGCTCTCTACAAGTTTGTGCCCCTAGAGGATGTGCAGGGGTTGCGATCCCCCCTGCTGGAAAAATGTCGGGAACTGGAGCTGCGGGGGACATTGCTGCTGGCAACGGAGGGAATTAACGGCACCGTCGCTGGGAGCCGTGAAAGCATCAATCGAATGCTGGAGTTTTTGCGCCAGCGGGAGCCCCAGTTAGAATTGCTGCCGGTGCGGGAATCAACGGCAGTCACCATGCCGTTTCAGCAAATGAAGGTAAAAATTAAGCGGGAAATTGTGCCCCTAGGGGTGGACGGGGTGGACCCAATGCGCCGCACTGGGGAGCATGTGCCCCCGACCCAGTGGAATGCCTTGATTTCGGACCCGGATGTGGTGGTTATTGACACCCGCAATCAGTTCGAAGTGAGTGTGGGCAGTTTTGAAGGGGCGCTGGACCCGGAAACGGTGGCTTTTCGTGACTTCCCCGCCCACGTACAGGAAATGCTTAAGGGCGATCGCCATCAAAAAGTGGCCATGTTTTGCACCGGTGGCATTCGCTGCGAGAAAGCCTCTGCATACTTATTAGATCAAGGCTTCGAGGCGGTATACCAGCTCGAAGGCGGAATTTTGAACTATCTAGAGCAAATTCCCCCCGAAGAGAGTCTCTGGCGGGGGGAATGTTTTGTTTTTGATGAACGGGTGGCGCTAACCCACGGGCTACAAACCGGCAGCTACCGTATGTGTCAAGCGTGCGGGAGGCCCGTTTCCCGGGAGGAACAGCGATCGCCCCAGTACCAGCCTGACGTTCAGTGCCCTCACTGTGCCCCAACAGAGCACAGCGATTTATTAGAAGTTCAAGGGAAGGATCAAAACGCTCCAGCTACGGCTGAATTGCCTCGGGAGGAGCCAAGCTAGACAAATCCTCGTCAATATCGGGCAGTTCTGCCGAGGTGGCGTCGCTTTGGGAAGCGGAATCTTGGGTGGTGGGCTCAATGACCGGCATCTGGGACGTTTGTAAATCCTGGGCCACCCACGCCAAACTGCCCGCGAGAACAGCACTATACCCCAAGTACAAATGCCAGGATCGTAGGGCAATGGCGGAGGTGGACGTGGATTGATTTTGCAGCCAGCTTGGTACCACGGCGGCAGCGGGCAGCGGAGGTAGATCCGCCATAATGGCGTTCACGTTAAGCCCCAAGTCTTGGGCAATGCGCTGAATAAAGCCTTTGACGTAAATTGCTTGGGGCAGCTGCTCAGGGGAGCCGGATTCTAGAGACACCAGGTGGTGTAGCGGAATATAGGTGCGGCTGCTTAAGGTGCCCAGGCTAATGCCACGGCGACGACGCTCGGTTCGGAAATATTGCCCCAAGGTTTGCAGATGGCTTTCCCATTGGTCTCGCACTGGGCAGGGAGCTGGGGCGATCGCCGGCACAGCACTCCGGAGAAAAACGGCGCTATCGGAATCGTAAAATTCTTTATCCTGGCTGGCGCGATCACTTTGGCTAAGGTAGCGCGATCGCTCTGTTTTATTGGCTGCCATCTGAAAATGGTGGTGGTGATGAGTCACCTTATCCCGCTTTTTACTGACCTTGCGACTGTTCTTTTCCACCGCCTTGGGGCGGGGCGCAGGGTTCGACTCCCACACCACCGGGTGGGCCACTTTGCGAGGCACATCAATCAAAATCTGACCAATCAATTCGGGCATATCGAAAGGGTTGGCGAAGGGGGCAGGGAAACCAGAGGCAGAAGCGTAAGACATAACAGTGGTGGGGCTAGAGGAGGGGTGGGCAGGTTGCTTAGCGTAAGTGTCCGCAGAGTTTCCTGAGGGATTACTGGGTGAATTCTTCGGAGAATTTTCCAGGGAATTCTTTCGAGCGCCATTTACGCCATTTAAGGGCGCAGATCTTTCTGAGGGGAATCCCGTTGCTTTTGGCGATGGCGCTGGGATTGGGGAGATCGGGATGGCTGTGGGGACAGCGGTCCATAATCCCACCGCCTCCGGATCACACTGTTCCATTTCCCGCAGCTCTGTTTCTAAGGTCAGGACCGTCGACGCAATTTCGGAATTTTCAGCGGCGGCGAGGGGGGCCGTGCGCCCCGTTGGCGATCGCCCGCGAGATTCTTGAACTTTCGACACTGAGCAGGTTTTCGGCGCCACGCCAGGCGACATCATATCCGGTGGTGCAGGATCACTTTTTCGGGCTGGGGGCACTGGGGGGCGATCGCCCTGAGCCACCCCGGCATCAAAGGCTGCCAGGGCTAAAGTCCGCAGCAACTGGGCAGTGGTTTCGGGAGCCGCCCCTTCAATTAGTTGATTTAATACCTGTTGGTACAAAGGATTTTGGGCCAGGCAGTCGTCGCTAAACCGATGAACGGCGCAGGAATCGTTACAAGCCCCCTCTACCAAATGTTGCGGAGATTTCCCTTCCGTAGGATAGGGCGATCGCAACGGTGATATTCCTTGGGGGGGATCCGGATTCGGAGTGGACGGCTGGGTAATTGGAACAGTCGTCGATACGTTGACAAGGGAAAGGGGCGAACTAACCATGGGCTCTGACTCTGACGCAAACTGATTAGTCTTTCTAAAATCAGCGCCCCACTCCGGAGTTTCACCAAATCCCCCTTAAAACCCAACACACTTCGTAGCATTCACAATGGTCTTGGTGCCTTTCCGGCAAAGAATCCCGGCAAATAAGCTTTGGAAATTAGCGCTCACACATCAAAAGGCTATAAACCTGCATACAATTGAAATATGAAAAGACAGTATGTCTTACATATTTCTACCTCCACCCTGCTTCAGCAAAAATACAGATTAATTAGATAGAATGAAGCCAGAGGCAATGCTCTAAATAAGAGAGAGCAAATGCCTATAAAAAAGCCCTATAAACAGTGACCATCAAGAAACTTGTCAGGGAAAAAAGCAACAGGGAAAAGCCGCGACAAATGTCGTAAGGATTTCCTTTGTCTGCTGCCTACCTAATTGCTTGCATCATTAACTTGACGGCAGCACCATTTAAACCGATCTAATCTCTTGGGAACATTCAACCCCAAGTAATCGACCAGAAGAGTTACAGCAATATTTTTTTCACTTTCTAGTGTTAATGCTGAGAACATCATCTAAAAGGTGCGCTTCTGACGTCTTTCAGATTGATTACTTCGAAGTCTGGTCTTTTTGCCCACAACTAAATAGTTGGAAGCTTAATCAGTGTGGGTATGGATTAAATACAGTAAGTACTTTTACTTGTCAGTTTTAAATACACTTTCAGCATGACGAGGCTACTTTTTTGGGGAGTGCCATCAACTTAATTCCAAGGTCCTGCACCGTGAGACTTATAGTCCCTAATTTCTTTTTTTAACCTGGGTGCTCTTTTCTCCGACGTACAGGGCTTTAGAGGTGATTGATGATACATCTTGGCGTTTCGTTATTTTTGGAGACGAGGTTTCATGGGTCGCTTTCCCTCTCTGTCCAGTAAATATCGCAGTCAATTTCTGTGGATTCTTGCGTCGAGCACTGCGGCAATCAGTATCATTTGTGGCGCAATTTACTATGGCGAGCTACAAGCTCTCAAGCGAACTATAAAAATTGATCAGGAGCAAGAGCAAGAGCAAAAGCAGCAATTTATCCTGAGCGATTTTGAAACGGCGATCGCTGATCTACAGATTCTTGCGGGAGATCCTGGGCTCGTTGAGGTCCTTGCGATTGAAGGCAGCCGCGCAAGGGTTGAGGAAACGTTGGTCAGCCATAGCGACTCGGAACACATTGAGTCTCAGCTGTTGGCTTTTATGTCAAGCAAAAGCTTGTATCACCAGGCACGGCTCCTGGACCGTGAGGGTCGCGAAGTTTTCCGGGTTAACCAGCGGCGTCAAGAGCCTGCGCGGATTGTGCCAAAGGAAAAGCTCCAAGACAAGAGCGATCGCCCTTATTTTCAACGATCTAAGGACCTAGCCGAAGGAGAAGTTTATATCTCTCCCTTCGATTTGAATCGTGAAGATGGCGTTATTGAAAATCCTTTAGTTCCTGTAATTCGCTTTGCAACGCCCCTTATTGACGACGAGGGCAAGTGTCAGGGAGTGTTGGTGTTGAATTATCGCGGCACTCGTCTCCTGCGACATTTTGATGCAAAGGAGAAACATGCGTCTTATTTAGGCAATGTTGATCCCGATAAATTGCCCACTCGATCCCATTTAATAAATGGCATTGGGTACTGGCTTAACCATCATGATCCAAGCCGTGAGTGGGGGTTTGCATTGGAGGAGCGCAGTGATCAGTCCCTGCCTGAGCAGAGACCAGAACTATGGAATGCGATGAAACGCCAATCCCAAGGGTCTTTTGTATCTGATAAGAATATCTACACTTTCCTTAAGCTGCCACTTCTCAGCCTGGTGCAAGACTATAATCGCCTAGGCAAAATCGTAGTGAACCATCGAGCGGCCCACGGATATAACTGGCGAGTGTTGATTGTGACGCCCAGAATGGCCCTGGCGGAGCAAATGCGTCCCTTAATTCGGCAGCTTGCGCTGTCTTGGATCGGGCTTTCCGCCCTTTTTGCTCCTTTGATTTGGAACCGACTATTAGCTCAACAAGACAAGGAAAAGGCACAGCAAAAACTGGTTGAGTCTCAAGAGGAACTGGCTCTTCAGGAAAAGCAGGCAGATGTTTTGAGTCAGCGGCTATCTAGCCAAATTCGTGATTCATTGGATGCTCAAGCGGTCATCACAACAGCTATTACTGAGGTGTCTAACCTACTAAGGAGCGATCGCTGTAGCTTCGCCTGGATCGATTCTGACCAAGGATTGTGGGACGTGGTTTACGAAGCCAAAAGAGAGCACCTTTCAGAGTTACCCAGCGAAACATTTGATCGCACGCCCTTAATCAAAGCATTTGAGGACTGTGAGTTACTGTGCATCGATAATGTGGCCTGCTTGGCCAACCGAGACATTAAGGCAATCTTGGAAAGGTATGGTCACAGTGCCGTTTTGGCAAGTCGCATTACGACTCAGGCGAGAAAGGTTGGGGTATTACTTTGCGGATTAGCGGAGCCCCGAGCCTGGAACACTCTGGATATTGAGCTTTTGAAAGGGGTGTCGGAACAGGTGGCGATCGCGTTAAACCAGGCAGAACTGTTTCGAATGTCCCAGAGAAACGCCATTGAAGCTCATAACGCGCTAACAGAACTGAAAAAGGCCCAAACTCACCTTATTCATAGTGAAAAAATGTCCGGCTTAGGACAAATGGTGGCGGGAGTTGCCCATGAAATCAATAATCCGGTGAATTTTATCTACGGCAACGTGAAATATGTCACCGACTACGTAAACGATTTACTGGAGATGGTGAAGGGATACCAAAGCCACTTCTCACTGCTGCCGGCTGAGCTAGAGGCCATGCAGGAAGATTTCGAGTGGGACTTTATTCAGGAAGACTTGCCCAAGGTGCTGAAATCAATGCATATGGGCGCGGACCGCATTCGAGAAATTGTGAAGTCCCTGCGCACCTTTTCGCGGCTGGACGAATCAGAACAAAAATCAGTGGATATCCATTCGGGTCTGGAAAGTACTCTAATGATTTTGGCTAGTCGCCTTAAGACTAAAGGCGATCGCCCCGCCATTGAGCTAATCAAGGACTACGGGGAAATGCCGGACATTGAATGTTATCCGGGGCTCCTTAACCAGGTATTTATGAATCTACTGGCCAACGCCATCGATGCCCTGGAAAGCGCCTGCGACGATCCCGCCTGGGGTGAGAAAGTCCCCACCATTACTGTGCGCACCTCCTGGGATAGCGATCGTCGCGAACTGGAGGTAGAAATCTCAGACAACGGCACCGGCATGGACGCCCAAACCCAAAGCAAACTGTTCGATCCCTTCTTCACCACCAAACCGGTGGGAAAAGGCACCGGATTAGGGCTATCCATCAGCTACCAAATTATTGTGGAAAACCACAAAGGCACCCTAAGCTGCGAGTCGCAGCTAGGGCACGGCACCACCTTCACCATTCACCTGCCCCAACCCCAAAACCTCCCTGCGAAGGCCCAAACCCAGGGGCAAACCATCCGCACTGCCGTCCAGGTATAACTTACAGGTGTCTTGGGGCGCGTGCTTAGTTCGGCACCAGAAGCCTTACACCGTGGAGAGTACACGCCCTCTCAAATCAAACAAACTAGGGGCACAGGCGAGGGGCTTTAACCCTCGCTATCATTGGGTTTTAAATTTAACTGAGCACAGTCCCTCGCCTTCGAAGACACCCAGCTTCATCTCCCGTCCTGAGTCACTCCACTCCTTGCCCTTCCCGTGGACCCATCCTTTTTCTCTGCCGATCCACGAGATCCCCCCAGACAACTCGCCATGGAATCAACACCAACGGCTCCGGATTTGTACCCACTGGCAACGGAATAAGAAAACAGCCACTAATTTCGCCATCAGCCTTACTGGATCTCAAAAGCGCCCTCTAATTGGCACTGAAAGACAGTTAGATGTCACAGCGTTGTCGCCTTCAATGTATTTCTCCAAGGGGATTGTCTCCAAAGGGGCAACGCATCGGCGACATTGGCTTTTAAGCGCCATGGGAGTGAATCTGGGAAACTTGGCTCAACTGCCTGCCTTCAACGCCCCGTGCCGACATTTCACCTTAAGCCTAGGTTAAAAATCAGCCATGAAAAGGCACCAAAATGCCCGTGCTACAATCCGGCCAGGGTTGAAATAGCAACCGTTAAGCTTAAATAATCACTGAGTCAATCAGTGCTTATTTATACCCAGGCTGAGATCAAATTTAAAGGCGGTTTTTAGAACAAAAATCAGCCTTTGAAGCTTTAATCCTTCGTTGTTTGGCGATCACCATTTCGTGAGCACTTTAGGGGTCAAATTCCATAAGACCTGCAATAGAAGTGTTAAATTAGGCAAAGCCTAGACCGAACTTTGGGGAACGTCCCCACCCCATCTCAACCTGAGCTGCCTTAGGAGCGGATTGGATAAGATGGTTGTGTGCTGACAATCCGGCCAAGTCTTGCATTTTGTAACCGATGTCCAGTCAATCAGGTCAATTCCTAATTCGGTTTTGGGGGGTACGTGGCCGCGTTCCTTGTCCCGGTGATGAAACCGTGAGATACGGCGGAAATACCCCCTGCATTGAAATGCAGATTGGTGAGCAACGCCTTGTGTTTGACGGCGGCACTGGATTACGGGTGCTTGGACAGGCGATGCTGCGGGAAATGCCCGTCGAAGCCCATTTATTTTTTAGTCACGCTCATTGGGACCATACCCAAGGTTTTCCTTTCTTTGTTCCAGCTTTTGTAAAGGGAAATCGCTTCCATATATATGGAGCGCCTTCTCCCAACGGCACAACCATTAAGAAGCGTCTTCATGACCAAATGCTGCACCCTAATTTTCCGGTGCCGCTCCAGGTGATGGGGGCTGACTTGCAGTTTCACGATCTTCGAGCAACGGAGACGGTGCAAATTGGTGATGTGCGGGTGGAAAATGATCGCCTGCACTATCCTGGAGAAGCGCTGGGCTACCGGGTGTCTTGGAACGACTGCTGCGTGGCTTACGTGACTGATATTGAAAATCGCCCTGGCGATCTAGATGAGCATATTTTGAGGGTGGCACAGGGTGCAGATGTGTTGATTTATGATGCGAGCTATACCTGCGATTCTTACCTGGAGAAGGTGAATTGTAACGGCGGGTGGAGCCACGCCAGTTGGCAAGAGGGGGTAAGAATTGCCAAGGTGGCTGGGGTAAGGCAGCTAATTATTTTCCATCACGAGCCAACCCATACGGATTTATTTTTGGATGATGTGAGTAGCAAGCTGGATCAGGAGCTGCCGGGGGGGGTGGTGGCAATGGAGGGCATGATGGTGGAGGTGTGTCCGTCGCCCTTAAAGGGGAAGTCGAAGGCAGTTAATGTGACGATGGTGTCATAGGTATAGGCAGGTGCGGCGTAAGCGCAGCTGAGCAACGGAAACGACGATACGCTCTGGCAACAGAAGCGTTTCCACGGGGAGTTAGGGTGGAAAGCTATTAAAAAATTTTGTTTGGTGTTTCTTATTGGTGAGTTGGGATGATCGCACCAGAAGTGCCAAAAGCTCTTGATTTTGACCAGTGAAGAGAGATTCTGAGAAAAGAATGTCACAATACTGGAGTGGCAGAATTGTTAAGCAAACAAACGAGGTTTCTCTGTGTGGGTGACGTCTTCTTTGTCTACGGTGTTGAAGCCAACGGCGATCGCCCTCGGTAATTTTGATGGCATCCATCGAGGGCACGCCCAGGTGATTCGCCCGGTGCTCGATGTCGCAGCCCGGTCCAAAGCCGCCTCAACGTTGGCGTTCGGCGCGCCTGTGGGATCCGCTTCAAGTGCCCCAGCAAATCCTATTGCCGCTGAAACTCTTCGCCCGACGGTGGTATCGTTTTATCCCCATCCTCAAGTGGTTTTACGAGGGGCGTCGCGCTCAGTATTAACTCCCACAGATGAAAAAGCCCAATGTTTGCAGGGGTTAGGGGTGGAGCAACTGGTGTTGCTGCCTTTCAATCGCGCCTTGCAGCAGTTAACACCGGAAGAGTTTTTAGAGAAAATTTTGTTGGATCAACTCCAAGCAAGAATGATTGCGGTGGGGGAAGATTTTCGCTTTGGGCGCGGTCGAGCAGGCTCGGCGATCGCCCTTCAGGAATTGGCGGCAAAGTTTGGGGTGCCGGTGACCATTGTGCCCATGGCGGCAGCGGCGGGCGATCGCATCAGCAGCTCGCGCATTCGGGAGTGTTTGGAGTTAGGGGAGGTGCGCACCGTGCATCAGCTTTTGGATCGTCCCTATTCGTTAACGGGGCGGGTGGTTAAGGGGCAGCAAGTGGGGCGCACCATTGGCTTTCCCACGGCCAATATTCAGGTGGAAACGGAAAAATTGCTGCCACGGTTTGGGGTTTACAGCATTTGCGCCCATTTGGAATCGGGGGAAAAACTGGGGGGCGTCGTGAATATTGGCTGTCGCCCCACGGTGGCGGGAGAAGCACCAACGGTGGAAGCCCATTTATTTGACTGGTCCGGGGATTTGTACGGACAACTGTTGACCATTAAGCTCAAGGGCTTTATTCGACCGGAGCAGCCTTTTGAATCGTTGGAGGCTCTCAAGGCACAAATTGCCAAAGATTGTGAGGTGGCACGGGATCAGGTGGCCATCACCTGTTGCTAAGGGTGCCAACGAGCCTCCACCAGTGATGGTTATCCTTGGGCAGTGGGCATTCTAGAGCTGAGAATCAGGAATAGGGTGGCGCTGTTGCCACTGCTGTAAATTTGACGCCGTAATTTTTGAGGTGCTGTTGTGCGCGATCGCCTACAAGCCCTACAGGGCAATCTTAACCAAGCGCTGGTGGGTAAGCCCGACAAAGTGGATTTAATTTTGGTGGCGCTATTGGGGGGCGGTCATGCGCTGCTGGAAGACGTGCCTGGCGTGGGAAAAACCCTGTTAGCAAAATCCCTAGCCCGGTCCATTGACGGCAAATTTCAGCGGGTGCAGTGTACACCGGATCTATTGCCCGCAGATATTACCGGCAGCAGCATTTGGAATCCCCAGGGGGGACAGTTTGAATTTATCCCTGGTCCTGCCTTCGCCAATGTGTTTTTAACGGATGAAATCAACCGCGCCACGCCGCGCACCCAGTCAGCGCTGCTGGAGGTGATGGAGGAACATCAGGTGACCACCGACGGTGTATCGCGATCGGTGCCGGAGCCATTTTTTGTCATTGCCACCCAAAACCCCATTGAATATCAGGGCACATTTCCGCTACCGGAAGCGCAGATGGATCGGTTTATGGTGTCCTTTTCCCTGGGCTATCCCGGCGAAAACGAAGAGCTGAAAATGTTGCAGCAGCACCAGGCAGGGAGGCCAGGGGCAAGGCTAGAAGCCTGCATTACGCCGGAGGAAGTGCGACAGCTCCAACAAGATTGCGCGGCGGTGCGGGTGGATGAAACCCTGCAAAGCTATTTACTGCGGCTAGTGCGCTCCACTCGCACTGACGAGGAAGTGACCTTAGGCGTTAGCCCTCGAGGAGCAGTGGCACTGCAGCGGGCATCCCAGGCGTTGGCATTTCTACAGGGACGGGATTTTGTGTCTCCCGATGATGTGAAAGCGTTAGCGGAGTCGGTGTTGGCCCACCGTCTAATCCCGGCAGGCGGTAAGCGGGCAGAAACGATTATCCAGCGGCTTTTGCAGTCGGTTCCTGTGGAGGTTTAGGCGCTAGCGTAATATGCAACGTTGCTGGCTTTAGGAAGATAAGGATTTGATTGGTGTCACTGCCTCACTTTTGTGGTTCAGCAGCGTCAACAATCTATTCAAGTGTTCTGTTGAAGGGCGCTTAATGGTCTCTAAAGTGAAGCTTACGGTGGCGCAACAGCTTTGGTGTAGCAGTTTAGATAGCGCTCTATATCGTGCGGTTACCTAAGCTTTTCCGTTTACCATGGTTGATGTTTACAGGAGAGGAGAACCATGGAAAAACTGAGACGAAGGCGCTTTAGGCGGCGATCGCGACGATTATCGTTGCTATTTGTCTTAGTTGCTGTGGTGTTGTTTTCCGGGGCGATCGGCAGTGGATTAGCCCAAGCGCTGCACCCTCCTATTGCTCCTGAGCCCGCTTTGTCCCCTGATTTTTTAGCCGTTGAGGCGATCGGCGATGAGTTTCTCGGCCGCCAGGAACTGGAAAAGGAGCTGTTGGGAAAAGACACCAGCGACTTTTTATCCCCCACCAAAACTGGTCCAGGACTAAACCCTGATTTGCCGCCAGCGGACCCCAACGGCACCGTTGATCCTGTGCCTGCTTCCTACTGGCTTGCTCGAGACTTATATCGGGAGAACTGCGGCACCTGTCATCTCGCCCTTCCCCCCGCCACTCTTCCCGTCCAAACCTGGCGCGAGTTGCTCACCTCAGAGCAACATTACGGCAAGGTAATTCAGCCGCCTCCCCGCGCCACCACCAATCTTATTTGGTCCTATATTCGCGACTACTCACGACCGCTACGGGAAGAAGAGTCCATCCCCTATCGTCTTGATAAGTCTCGGTTTTTTCGATCGCTCCATCCAGACGTTTCTTTCCCAAAACCAGTGCGGGTTAACCAATGTGCCACCTGCCATCCACGGGCAGAGTTCTTTAACTTCCGCCTATTCAATAACGCCTCCCAAGATTAAGGGCTGTCGTTATTTAAAGTTCAAAGCTTTTAGCTGCAAGGGTTTCAGCCCCCAGCCTTCCTTGCGTTAGAAAGGCGCGTACTCCCCACTACGTAAGGCTTTTAATCCTGAATTGATGACACGATCTAGGGGCTTTCATTAAGGTTAAAAGCGAAGAATTATGCGACTCTTCACTTCTGCTTTCCTAAACCAAAGGTGATTCATATAAACGTACTGGCAGCTCAATAATAAAGCTGCTTCCTTGGTTCAATGCAGACAAACAATGAAGCTGCCCCCTATGATTGATTGCCACAATTTGATAGCACGTTGATAGTCCAAGCCCTGTGCCTTGTCCCACTGGCTTAGTGGTAAAAAATGGGTCAAAGATTTTAGATCGCACCTCCTCTTCAATGCCCATTCCATTGTCAGTGATTCTAATGGCAATTTGATTATTTTCTAAGCATTCAGTGGTAATAGTTAACTGAGGTTTATAGGGTGGTTCCGGCAGTTCATCTTCCAAGTCAGTGGTGATTTTCTCCAGCGCCCTTTGGGCCGTATGTCTTGCCGTAAGAGCATCGATCGCATTACGAATAACTTCTAAAAATACCTGATTAATTTGGCTGGCATAGCATTCGATTTTCGGTAGTTCACTGTAGTTTCTCAATACGCGAATTGGCGATCGACTGTCATTTCCCAACAGGCAGTTCTGTAAAATCGCCAGGGTACTGTCTAATCCTTCATGGATATCAACGGTTTTAAGAGTGGCTTCATCTAATCGAGAAAACTGCCGCAGCGATCGCACAATATTTCGTACCCGATCCGCTCCGTTGTGCATTGACTCAATCACTTTCGGCAAATCATCCAGCACAAAATCCAGATCCAGGTCGTCTTCAAAGGTTCGAATATCATCAGTTTGATCCTGGATTGGAGAGGGCAAAGACGGCATATTTCCCTCACGCTGACGATATAATTCAATAAGCTTGCCGAGTCCGTCAATATATTCCCTAAGATGTTCTAAATTGCCGTAAATAAAACTAATGGGATTATTAATTTCATGGGCAACACCTGCCACTAATTGCCCCAAGCTCGCCATTTTCTCCGTTTGGATTAATTGCGCCTGAGCCTGCTGAAGCTGCTTTAAGTTTTGAGATAGCTCGTATGCTTGCTCCTGGGCATCCATGCTCGATTGAAGCAACAATTCTGCCGCTTGTTTTTGGGTCGTAATATCTCGAATAATGGCAACGCCGCCGCTAATGTGCCCTGCCATTGAGTACAAAGGACTTGTTTGAATACTCACCCATTGCCCTGCCGCCGCCGCATCTTGAAACGTGGCCGCATTAGGAGAAGGACGATTCATCCATAGCTCTGCTTTTGCGATGGGCTCCCCCGCCAGCACCCGCGTTAAAGGAAAATACTCCAGGGGACAGGGGGTGTTAGCTTCTTCCTCAATGTAAAATTCGCACCGTTTAACCCAAGTTTCCAAGGGCACCATCATGGCGATATTGCCCAGTAGGGACTGAGCTGCCGGATTGGCGAACTGCACTGCGCCCTTGGTATCCACCACCACCAGTCCATCGCCCATGCGCTCCAAAATTGTCTTAAGGCTATCCAGGGCCTCTTGAGATCGTTCCAGCGCCTTTGCCCGCCGTGTGGAGTCCGCAAGGGCTGCCGCCAACTGCCTAGATTGGATGGTGGATTCCTGTTCGTACCGCGCTAGTCGCTTTTGCAGGGCAACGTTTTGCGATTGCAACTTTCGGAGTTCTGCCGCGATCATTCGATTAGAACTCTGATCACTGGGGGTATTGCGGTGAGGGTCAATGCCCGACATAAACCCTTACATCTCTAAGTGGGTACCTGTCCTAATCCTAGGCTCCCTTTTTTCCAACGTCACGGCTCTTTTATTAACTATTCTTTATTCGTTTCTTTATTCATTAGTTGTTGCTAGTTGATTATCGGGGCTTAATCACTAGCCTGAGAGGGCGTTTCTCCCATAAACCGGCGATAATCGCCACTGTAATAATCGCCAGGAAAAGAAGGATCGGAGAACACTATCAAATAGACATTTAAAGCCGCTTTTTAAAGCTATTCGTCGCTATTTGTCGCTATATTTTTATGTACTCCAGGCTTTGCAACAGAGCCTAGATAACCGGGATAGGATACGGAAACAACAAACTGGCAATACGCACTGGGCAAAGAGAACCTATGGGTAGATGGGGTTGGCAATTGGAGGGAGAAGGGCGATCGCCCCAGCAAGGATTATTGAAAGGTCTTTCGAAAGGACTGTCATGGGTGGCGTTAGTGGGGGCGATCGCCTGGATTACCGTAAGCTGCGCCAACTTTGCCGACAGCCTGCCGCGCAAATCCACCGAAGCCGCTATTCCTCGCGTGGTAGCCAGCGTTTTAAGCAATCCCAAAACCTTTAATCCCGCATTGAGTGCCGAATCTCCCAACGTTTTTACCTTAACCTACGAGGGGCTGGTAAAGCTGGATCCAAAGGCAGAAAAACTGGTGCCGTCTCTAGCAGAAAGCTGGGAAATTCTTGACGGCGGGCTGCGCTATATTTTCACACTTAGGGAAAATTTGCGCTGGTCTGACGGGGAGCCTCTTACTAGCAAAGATGTGGTTTTTAGCTTTAACGACGTTTACTTTAACCCTAAAATTCCGACCCCTGCTGGGGATGTTTTTCGTATCGGTCCAGAGGGAAAGTTTCCCACGGTAAAAGCAATAGACTCTAGGCGAATCGAAGTGGTTCTGCCGGAGGTTTTTGCTCCGTTGCTTAATTCAATGGGCGTCGAAGTTTTGCCAGAACATATTTTAAAATCTACGGTCACTGAAACTAATTCAAAGGGAGAGCCCCTATTTTTAACCACTTGGGGACTGGATACAAACCCGAAAGATTTAGTGTCGAATGGTTCCTATAAAGTTGAATCTTACGCCACAAGTCAGCGAGTTATTTTCGCTAAGAATCCTTACTACTGGGAGAAAGATGAGAACGGTAATTCCCTGCCCAAAATTGAGCGATTTATTTGGCAAATTGTGGAGTCAGCCGATACGGCGTTACTGAAGTTTAGGTCCGGCGGATTGGATCTATTCGGAGTAACTCCAGATTATTATTCTCTCTTGAAGAAAGAAGAGGATCGGGGAAACTTTACCCTTTACGAAGACGGCCCCGTGTCGTCAAAGTCCTTTGTTTTCTTTAATTTAAGTAAGAGAGAAAAGAACGGAAAGCCGGTGGTGGCACCTTATAAATCTGCCTGGTTCAACGATGTGCGCTTTCGTCGGGCGATCGCCTACGCAATTGATCGCTCCACATTAATCAATAACATTTACCGGGGGCTGGGAGAACCGCAAAACTCTCCCTTGTCAGTGCAAAGTCCTTATTACAAATCTGACGGTTTGCCCGTTTATGATTACGACTTGGAACGGGCGCAGCAGCTATTGAACGAAGCGGGATTTGAGCATCGCGGCGAGATTCTTTACGACAGCGACGGTAATGAGGTGCGGTTTACGCTGACGACCAATGCAGGCAACAAAATTCGCGAGGCAATGGTTTCCCAAATTAAGCAAGATTTGAGCAAGGTCGGAATTCAAGTGGATATTCAGGCGCTGGCATTCGGTACGTTGGTGGACAAGTTGGACACAACTTTGGACTGGGAGGCTTGCCTACTGGGGCTGACCGGCGGCATTGAACCTCACGGCGGCAGTGTTATGTGGAGCACGCGCGGGCGACTGCATATGTTTAACCAGTCGCCGCCTTTGGGAGAAGATTTGGAAGGGTGGGTGGCTTCAGATTGGGAACGGGAAATTTCTGATTTGTACGTGGCGGGCAGCCAAACGGTGGACGAGGCGGAGCGCAAGGCAATTTATGGGGAGGCTCAACGGATTATTCAGGAGCAGTTGCCGCTAATCCATTTGATTGCGCCATTGTCCATTGGAGCGGTGCGCGATTCGTTAATTGGGGTGGACTATAACGCTTTGGGCGGGGCGCTATGGAATTTAGACTCCCTGCAACTGGAGGAGCAGCTTAGTGCTGAATAGGGGTGAACTTTAGGAGCAATTTTAATGGGTGAATTTTCTGAGCCCGCTGGCCATTGGCAAACGATCGCCGTTCGAGGGGGGCGGTCCGTGGACCTCAGCACAGGAGCAGTGACGGCTCCTATTCACCTGTCCACCACCTTCGAACGGGATGCCACTGGCGAGTATCCGCGCGGCTATGTGTACGGGCGGCTGGATAATCCCAATCGGCAAACCCTGGAAAACCATTTGGCGCAGCTAGAAGGGGGGGCAGGGGCGATCGCTTTTTCCTCGGGAGCGGCGGCGGCGATGGCGGTGTTGCAAACGTTGTCGCCGGGGGATCAGGTGCTGATTGCTCAAGATGCGTACCACGGTAATCACCAGATTTTGCAGCGCGTTGGGGAGCCGTGGGGGCTGGAGATGGTGATGGTAGATGCAACGGATGTGGAGGCGATCGCCCAGAAAATCACCTCAAAAACGGCATTGATTTGGCTAGAAACGCCCTCCAACCCGCGCCTGCAAATTACCGATTTGGCGGCGGTGGCGACCCTGGCAAAATTCCATAATATTCAAACCCTGTGCGATAACACCTGGGCAACGCCAGCGCTGCAAAATCCCATCAAGCTGGGCATCCACTGGGTGCTCCATTCCACCACGAAATATTTGGGCGGGCATGGGGATATTACGGGCGGGGCAGTGGTTGGGGCGATCGCCGACGAAAAATTTGCCCGACTGCGGGAGATTCAACAAACCGCCGGTGCTATCCCGTCTCCTTTTGACTGTTGGCTGCTGAGCCGCAGTTTGCAGACGCTGCCGGTGCGCATGGCAGCCCACTGTGACCATGCCATGGCAGTGGCGAAGTTTTTGGAAGACCACTCGGCGATCGCCCAGGTGCACTATCCTGGCTTACCCAGCCATCCCGGTCACGCCATCGCCGCCAAGCAAATGAAACAATTTGGGGGCATGATTTCGGCGGAGGTGCGGGGAAGCCGCCAGACCGCCATGGACATAGTAGGCCGCTGCAAATTATTGACCCGCGCCACCAGTTTAGGCAGCACCGAAAGCCTTATTGAACATCGCGCCTCCATCGAAGGTCCTGACACTAAAACACCGGAAACATTGCTACGAATTTCCATTGGACTAGAGCATCCCGATGACCTAATTGCTGACCTTAACCAAGCCCTTAATTCGTTGCAAATTAACCTTTAATGGCGACACCTTCATAAAAATAACCCACAAATTCCGGCAGCATTTTCGCCACATAGGTTTTAAGCTGCATATCTGACTGGGAAAATTTAGCGCCCACTAAATCGCTAATGGGACGATTCAAATGGCACCCGTCGGCAATGACTTTTTGCAACGGCGTAACCCGATCCTGCCATTTTTGAACCCCTGGGCGATCACTGCGGCCGTGTTCAATAAAATAAAATCGCCCGCCCGGTTTTAACACCCGATGGGCTTCGGCGATCGCCCGGTCCACCGCCGGAATACTACACAGGGTCCAGGTGCTAACCACGCTATCAAACTGATTATTTCCAAAGGGCAAAGATTCCCCACCAA
Source organism: uncultured cyanobacterium (assembly GCA_937883785.1). Taxonomy (GTDB): domain Bacteria; phylum Cyanobacteriota; class Cyanobacteriia; order CACIAM-69d; family CACIAM-69d; genus CALGDE01. The sequence continues at coordinate 38,449 of CALGDE010000125.1, read as the reverse complement.
TTTGCTCTTTTGTAATGGGCATGGGGGCTTTTGCTAATCGCTTCTTCGCCAAACGATGCACCCCTGGATTAGGGTCAATAACCGTTAAGGATTGCACTGAATCGGGATAGTAAGCCAAATTCAAACCAGTGCCAAAGCCGATTTCTAAAACATCGCCTGATACGTTAGCTAGGAGCGATCGCCGGTAGGAAGAAAATGGCTCCCCCGCCATTCCCCAGTCCAGCAAATACGGAAAAATACGACTCCCATAAAATCCCATAGTGATGTTTCTGTCCTAAACGGGTTTGGCTTATGCCGACAAAATCAATGCGGCTCCGTACCAATCCTAGAGCGTGTGTTCAGTTAAACGCCAGAAGCTTCACACAGCAGGGAGTACAAGCCCTTTCAAAGTCCATCGAACTGGAGACAGTGACTTTGGCCACTGTTGGTTTGGAGAGTCAGCTGGAAATAGCCCCTTCTGGCGAAGCCTGGAACTATGGAGCGTATTTAAAAAAATCCAGGGTACAGGAATTGAACCTGTCTGAGGCGAATTATGAGTTCGCTGCCTAAACCGCTCGGCCAACCCTGGTGGAATAAACAAACAAGGGGGATAGAATCATGCTGTGGGATTTCGCCCCTGCGTCTGTATTATCATATCAATCTCAAGCCATCCAAATTAGGTTGTCCATTGTGAATTGGCTACACAGTTGTCAGCTAAAGTAACAGGCAGAAGTGGCAGACAACGAGCCAACTTTGTAACGACAATTTCATGGCGGCAATTTTCGGCGACAGTTTGGTTAATCGGTTTGACTCGTACTTGAAACCATTGTGAATTCCACCGTTGGATTAACTTTATTGTTGCTGCTCACCATGGGCATTGCTGGAGCGATAAGCACCTCCTGGGGATACAACCTGGGAAAGGAAGCCCTCCAAGGAATTACATCTCCCGATTCGCGCCCGGATAGCGACGCTGCTGATGCGCCCGAAGCTGAAAAGACGCCTCAGCCGTTGGTGTTAATCGACGAAAAGACGGTGCTTAGTCAGGTTAAAGGTCAAATTACCGGGCAGTTTACGCCATCCACAAATCCTACTCCCGTAGCGGCATCCCCGGAGCCCACAGAGCCTAAGGCGTCCAGTCCGGTGCGATCGCTCCCTCGGTCCGCCACATCGAGAAATGTCACCTTTTCGGTGACGGGGGTGCGCTCCCAGGGAGGCACGGTGCTGTTGGATGTGGAGCTAAAAAATCGCGGCCAGCGAATGGTGCAGTTTCTTTACAGCTTTTTAGAAGTGACCGACGAATTGGGGCGACCATTAAGCGCGATCGTGGAAGATTTGCCCAATGAGTTGCCCCCGGGAAATGTGTCGGCACGGGGAGTGATTAGCATTCCCAGTATTTTGCTTGACGGCGTGCTGGCGGTGGATTTACAGCTAACGGATTACCCAGAACAGTCTTTGGAACTGAGTCTGGATAGTATTCCAATTTCCCAGGAGGCAACGAACCCTTGATTCCCCATCGGAAGCGGCGACGATGGTTTATCAGCAGTTGCGGTCCCCACGGAAACTTGGTCCAAGGGCGTTGGTTTCAAACGTCTGAATGCCAAATGTCTAAATGCCAAGTGTTGAGGAGGCATTGGACGTTTTGGGCGATCGCCACCCTCAGTTTCTACTGGGCTGTATTTCCTGATGTGGCCCAGGCTGCGGAGAACACAATGCCAGACGCAGGTGGCGTTATTGTTCGTAGCCTATCGGTGCTGGTGCTGATCGCCATCAACGGATTTTTTGTCACCGCCGAATTCGCCATGGTGTCCGTACGGCGATCGCGCATTAACCAACTGGTGGAGGAAGGAGATGCATCGGCGCGGACGGTGCAGCAGTTCCAGCAGGATATTGAGCGGTTGCTGTCCACCACCCAACTGGGGATTACCCTGTCCAGCTTGGCTTTGGGGTGGATTGGAGAACGGGCGATCGCCCAGCCCTTAGCCTTTTGGCTGCAACAGCAGTCTTTACCCCCATGGTTGCCCATTTCCTTTGCCAGCCACAGCATTGCCATCGTTATTGCATTTACGGTGGTCGCTTACTTGCAAATTGTGCTGGGGGAATTATGTCCAAAGTCGTTGGCGTTGCTCCATGCGGAACAGTTGGCCCGGGTGTTGGGTCCCCCCAGTGTGGCGATCGCCCGCATCTTCCACCCGTTTATTTGGATCCTTAACCGCTCCACCCGCTGTTTACTCGGCTGGCTCGGCATCGACTACGGTGGCCAAAGCTGGCACAGCCGCGTCACCCCCGAAGAGCTGCAGTTAATTATTGCCACCGATAACGAATCCACCGGGCTGGAAGCGGACGAGCGAGAGCTGCTGCAAAATATTTTCGAATTTGGAGATGTGACCGTTGAAGAGGTGATGACCCCCCGCCCCAGCATGGCTTGCATTCAGCGGGACGCCACGTTGCGAGAGCTGCTTCAGGAAATTGCCATCACCCAGTACACCCGCTATCCGGTCAGTGGCGAATCCATTGATGATATTTGCGGCATGGTGCCCACCAAGATAATGGTTGCCGCACTAGCCAACCCGGACAATAACTTAGATGCCCCTATTACCCACTGGATTCGCCCGGTGCGCTTTGTGGCAAAGTCCATCACTTTGGACGAGCTGTTGAAGTTAATGCAGCGCAATCGCACGCCAATGGTGATTGTGGTGGACGATTTTGGCGGTACGGCGGGGCTAGCAACCTTAGGGGATGTGATTGAGGAAATTATCGGTCCAGCAGATGACTCTGAGCGGGAAGAGGGGCCGATGGTGGAGTTTTTGGAGGAGCAAATGTTCCGGGTGCGGGCGCAAATTGACGTGGACGAAGCCAATGAGCTGCTGGGTTTAGAACTGCCTTTGGGAGAGGATTATCAGACTTTGGCAGGGTTTGTTATTTATCAGCTTCAACGTATTCCGCAGCCCGACGCCACGTTCACCTACGGCAATTGGCATTTCACCGTGGAGTCCACCGATGGTCCCCGTATTGATCGCGTTCTAATTCAGCGTCAAGAGCTGGATGCGCCCCTGCCAGCGTTAGAAGCTCCTGCCGATGCCGTGGATAAGGCGGTAGTGGAGAAGGGAGGCGATCGCCCCATCAGTGCCCCTCTTCCCCCCCAGGGAACCACACACCCTGAGCCTTAGAAAGGTTACCAAAGGTCTACCCGAGGGGTATCTAGGGTCTCAGTCGCCCCACACAGACCTGCAAATAGGGCGCAGACAGATACCCGCAAAGTCTAAGGAATTTTGAGGAATTAGGTTAAAGATCACTGAAGCACCGTGGCGATCGGTTATACCCAAATAGGCAACATTTAGTGAACAACGACTAATGAGCCTCTGTTTTTCCTGGCCGGTATTTTTGCGCCCTATCGGAATCTGCGTCGACCTATGACAAGTGCAGCGAATCGCTACCTTTTCCAGCTCACCGCCCAGCGTATGGGCATTCACTGGCCGATTTTGGCGGCGCTTCAGGACACCCACGGTCCAGCGGTGCCCAATGTGCCCAACTTGGAATGGACCTTGGGGGTACTGCCGGCGGCGTCCCCCGAAGAAGGTGATTTGGCAGAGCGATCGCGCCTGGCGGCGGCGGCGGTGCGGCGGCTTAATGACAGCTTGGCTCGACAGCGGTGGCAACCGTCCCAGTTTTGGGACGCCATCGGCGGGCAGTACCAGGGGGAATTTATTGAGCAAATTGCAGCGGGTATTTCTCCGACGGCGGATCAAGCAGGGCTGGCCCCCTGCGAAGGCGATCGCCTCATTGCCAGCTATCGACGCATTGCCGCCGCCGAGCGCACTAAACTGGCCACCCCCGCCTGGAAACAATCCCAAGCTAGCGGTGCGGCGATCGCCAATCGCTTTAGCACCTTGGACTATGGCTTTGTGGATCAGGGAGTGTTGGACCTAGTGGAGCGGGTGCCTCAGTTTTACAAGGGTCTGGCCCACCAGCGGCAGGCTTTGTTTGAAATGGTGCAAATTTGGCGGGGGTTAGACAGCTACGAAGCCACCGTGGACGCTTTGGACCTACCCCCCATTAATTTCTCCAACCAGCAGGCAGATGAGGTGCTGCTGAACTTTACGGCGCGAGTGTCCCAATATTACGGCGGCTATCCCCAACAGCGGGAGGCGCTGCTGCGGCTGGTGCAACTGTGGCGACAGCTCAACAGTCGGCAGGCGGCGATCGAATCTTTGGCCGCCAGCACCACCCCCACTTTTCCCACGGAAGCTTACGACCTGGCGGCGCTGGACTTTATTTTGCGACTGCCCCAGTTTTATAAAGGCACCGGTATGCAGCGCAATGCCCTGGCAGAAATGGTGCGGGTATGGCGGAATTTAGAAAGCCGCAGCGCCGCCATTAATAGCCTAGGCATTGACCCGGCCAAATTTGCCAGCGATCGCCCCACCGCCATGCGCCAGGACACCCTAGGGCAACTGGATCGGGAGCTTATCGGATTTCTCCAGCGGGTACCGGCGGTGTATAACGGTCGCCCCCAGGAGCGCGGTGCGGTGATTCGCATGGTGCAGCTGTGGCGGGATTTGGATACGCGGCAGCAGGCATTGGGCAGCCTGGAAGCGGACCTGCAGGGGCTGGAATGGACAGTGATGTTGATTAATACCAGCACCACTTTTAAAACCCGCCCCATCCAATCTGGCGATTTGCCCGACGATGAACAGGTGAAAATGCCCCGGGGGGAGCTGTCTCTGCTGGAGTCCGTGTCCGAAGGCAGCCACTATCGCATTGTGACGGTGGAGCCCATTAACGGTCGCCGTCAATGGTACGTGTATCGCGGGCACGTGGGCTTCCTGGAGCCCGCCACCATGCTAATTAAAAACAGCACGGTATTTAAAACCAAGCCCGTATCATCCTCTAGCCTGAGCGATGCCGACAAAGTGTCTGTGCCTCCGGGAGAATTTAACCTTCGCAGCTATGAGGATTCGGGTGCCCACCTGCGCATTCGCCTGGTTACCCCCATTCAAGATCGACTGGTTTGGTTTGTTTACAAGGGGCATATCGAGCTTCTCAATGTGGACGATTACCCTGCCCCCAAAGACGAAGCTCCAGAGCCCACCCCAAAGCCTGATCCCACTCCGGCTCCAGCCCCTGCCCCCAGTCCCCCTCCCCGTAAGCGTGGTCGCGGCATTCGGGTGCCCGGCGTTGGTTTAGTGGGCACTAACGACTTAATTGTGCCTGGCGGTAACTTTACCTGGGGGGAAGCCACCAAAGGGGGCGATCGCATCCCCGCCAACGCCACCATTAGCCGCAACATCATCACCATGGCTCGCCGAATGGAGGACATTCGCGCCCGCCTGGGTAACCGTCCCATGCGCATTACGAGCTGGTACCGTCCTCCCGCCATTAACCGTGCCGTTGGCGGAGCCCGCAACTCCACTCACCTGTACGGGCATGGGGTGGACTTTATTGTGGTGGGTTTATCAGCCCGATCCGCCCAGCGCATCCTCGATCCTTGGTGGCCTGGCGGCCTCGGCTACGGTCCCAACTTTACCCATATGGATAACCGTGGCTACCGCGCCCGCTGGAACTACAGCTAACTTTAGTAACAAAACTAGCGGTGGCTTCGGTGGCGGCACCACACTGGAGCAGAGAGGGCTTACCAAGATGCCATCGCTACACACTCACAGCCAAATCGCAGCCCGCCAATGCATTTGTGATTTACCCACAACATTACTGATGCGAGATGATAGCGCCGAAATATTTCTTAAACGGAAACGTCAGCTAACTTTAAGAGATAAAGGCTTACACTTTTTACAGGGTGCTTAAAGAAAGCCTTGTCAAGGGGTTGAGTAAGGGATCAAGACACCCCCGCAAGATTTCCCGTAAAGACAATTACCCCGTCAGGACGTGAGTTCTGAAAGTCGCTCCTTCAAACCGTCCCTTTTTGTCCACTCCCAAAACTGTTTGTTGTGCTTAGCCAATCCACCACCACCGTTCCCATTTTGAGTCAAGCTCAGCCGCCCCCTGCACCCGCTGGCGGTAATTCTCAAATCTGGATGGTAGGCACGGGAGCTCTGGCGCTGATGCTTATCACCGGAGCCGTTCTCGGCAAGGTTCAGTGGGACAAGCTGCAAAAGCAGATACGTATGGAGGAGTTTCGATCGCGAGAGCTGAAAAAGCGTCTGGATACGGCGCTAAAGCTGGTGCAAAAAATGGAGCGGAACCCGGACCTGGTCCACTCTCGGGAGTTTAATTTGGATTATTTACGAATGCGCATGGAAGAGGAAACCTTCCATTTTGCGATCGTGAACCAAATCAAGATGAAAATCAAAATGCTGGTGTCTCTGGCCCTGCGACCCACTCAAAAACAGGCAGGCTCCTTAAGGCAGGGCAACGCTGGTACTAATCGCAAAGTGGACCACACATTTGATGTGGAATACGAAACCAATGACGGTAGCAAGCGGAAAAAGCGGGTGTTGTTCCGGGTGCAAATTTCCCTAATGAAGCTGCCCACCCAGCCCACCTCGAAAACTATTGAGGAAATTATTAAGTGTTTGGAGCATTATCTCAGTTGTTCTGATGATGATGAAGATCGTTGGCAGCCAACCCTTCAGGGGCGTATCGCCACCATTAGTTGGGACCAGAAGGCGAAGCCGACGCCGCTCTTGGTGATGAATCAGTCCCAAGAAGGTATGAATGTGACCATGCGCAGCCGCCGCAGAGACGTGACGGCCGTCCGTGGGCGATCGCCCGCACCAGCACAGCAGACTCAGGGGGGAACCCGGGGCAAAGTGCGACAGCGCACCGTTGAGCCCCAAACTCGCAATGGCGCAACCGGTGGCACCACCGCCACTAGGGGACGCACTGGCGGGCAATCCCAAGGCACTCGATCAAGGACCGGCAAGTCTGGCAACACCCAAGTGCGCCGAATTCGCTAGGGCAAAGCCCCCAGTTCACACCCTAGGGCGTATCTCATTTAGGTGCCAGAAGCTCTACACAGTGGGGAGTACACGCACTCTTAAATCAAACAGTCTAGAGGCTAAAGAGGCTAAAATATTTGTCATTAAAGGCTGTGAAGTTCAAATAATGACGCCCCCTAGCCTGCACAAAGGTAGTTGGTTTTACCGAAAAAAATAAACGCAAAAAAGCGCCGGTTTTCTAATTGACCGGCGCTTTTCGCTTATTTAATCGCTACAGCAAATACGATCACGGAAACCAAACCCTATTCGGCGATCGCCACTTCGGTGCTGCCCCGAGCCCGGCGGCGGGTCAAGCTATTGAACAACATTTTGCCGATCGCCTTAACCAAGTTGCCCTCAAGCTCTTGGAATAGCTCCATGTTCATGTGGAACGCATCCTTAGCTTCCTCGACAATTGCATCAGCAGTTGCGTCATCAACGGGAGCATCATTCAAAGAAGCACGGTAGCCATCTTTGAATCCTTTCTCGTCGTCGATCGCATCAAACTCATAAAATGCAGTGCCTTCACCCTCATCAAGCCCCATGGCGTTAACGGTGATCTTCTTCAAGATCTGACCGCCAGACAGATCACCGATGTAGCGGGTGTAGGAGTGGGACGCCAATAGCTCGGGATTGTCGTTGCCCACTTCGCGAATCCGATCAACGTATGCCACCGCTGCTTTGGAAGGCTTGAAATTCTCCTCCCAATCAGCGCCGAAGTAGTACTCCATATCCTTCTCTAGGCTCTCCTTGCGGTGGAGCTCAGGGAAATAAATCTTGGACACCACTGGATGGTCCTTATGCCGATCCATCTCTTCTTCCATTGCAGAGTAGATGTGGTAAAAGTTGCCAACCAGCTTGCGATAAGATTTTTTCTCAACAACGCCCTTCAGGAAGCACTTGATGAAGCCCATGTTCTCTGCCATGGTGTGAACTTCCTGAGTACCTTCGCGTAGTTTTGTTGCTAGGTTGCTGCTCATATTTAAACGGTCCAGTGGTTATCTAAAACGTGGCCTAAGTTATGCATCACTCGTGCGCCATTCAGAGCCAAGAGTCTTAATGCGAATTATTCGCAACTCTTTCGCGCTTTGAAGTAGTTCAAATTATCGCGTCATTGGGGAACTGACTATAAAAATCTTGAGGGTCTGTAACATTAACTGTAAAGATTGACACGTTTTAAATGGTGGCAATAAGCGTCTCTGTTGGGAATCAGTAGAGGATTCTGATAGGGGCTTCAACGTTTGCTACGTCGCCCTGGGGGAGGCACATGGTGAAAAGTCTTCGTCGGCGATCGCCACCCCAACGTTACAATCGAAAATCCCTGCCAGCTGCCTAGGGCCGCGCTGGGAAATTTCGCTGTTGTTTAAGCCCCAAGAGTAGAGAACCCTGTGTCTGTTCGCGTACGTTTGGCTCCTAGCCCCACTGGAAATTTGCACATTGGCACGGCTCGCACCGCTGTGTTCAACTGGTTGTTCGCCCGCCATCACCAGGGCACGTTTATTTTGCGTATTGAAGACACGGACCAGGAGCGATCGCGCCAGGAATATACCGACAATATTTTTGAGGGTCTGAAATGGCTGGGGATGGATTGGGATGAGGGTCCCTACTACCAGTCTGAGCGCCTAGACCTGTACCGAGCGGCAATTCAAAAGCTATTGGATGCCGGGCTAGCTTACAAGTGCTACACCAGCGCGGAAGCATTGACGGCGATGCGAGACGCCCAGAAGGCACGGAAGGAGGCGCCCCGCTACGACAACCGACACCGCAACCTGACGCCGGAGCAAGAGCAGGCGTATATCGATGAGGGGCGATCACCGGTAATTCGCTTCAAAATTGACGATAACCGCGTGATCTCCTGGAAAGATATGGTGCGCGGCACGGTTACCTGGAAAGCTGCTGACTTGGGCGGCGATATGGTGATTGCGCGGGCGGCGGGTGATGGTATTGGTCAGCCCCTCTACAACTTGGCGGTGGTGGTAGACGACACAGATATGAATATCAGCCACGTGATTCGTGGGGAAGACCATATTGCCAACACCGCCAAGCAGATTCTTTTGTACGAAGCCCTGGGCGGCACCGTTCCTGAGTTTGCCCACACCCCACTGATTCTGAATACGGAGGGACGCAAGCTGTCGAAGCGAGACGGCGTCACCTCCATTTCCGACTTTAAGTCCATGGGCTACACGGCCGATGGCTTGGGTAACTATATGACCCTGCTGGGTTGGTCCCCGGAAGATTCGACTCAGGAAGTGTTTACGCTGGCGGACGCAGCGACAGGCTTTAGTTTTGACCGCGTTAACAAAGCAGGCGCAAAGTTTGATTGGGACCGGTTGAATTGGCTAAACTCGCAATATTTGCACAAGCTGGAGCCCGCTGAGCTGTTGCCGCTGGTGGATCCCTATTGGAAAGAGGCTGGGTTTACCTTTGATCTGGATGCCGATGCACCGTGGCTAAATCCGTTGGCGGAGCTATTGCGCACCTCTCTGACGCGGTTGGACGAAGCTGCGCCCACGGCGGAGTTGTTCTTTAAGGACGCGGTGGACTATGACGAGAAGGCGCGATCGCAGCTAGCAAACGATGGTGTGGACCAGGTACTCGAAGGAATTTTGGCAGCGCTGCCAGACACTTTGGATACTGACGCGGCGATGGGCTTGATTAAGCAGGTCACCAAAGAGAAGGGCGTCAAAAAAGGGTTGGTGATGCGATCGCTGCGGGCGGCGCTGATGGGAACCATGCAGGGGCCAGAGATGGTGCCGTCATGGTTGATTTTGCATCAGCGGGGCGTGGCTAAGGCTCGGTTGGAAAGTGCTTTGGCGATCGCCCAAGATTAGAAATTTCAACTCAGCTTACTGTCACAATTTTTCTAAACGTTGTTTCTAAAACTTGTAACAACGAAGCAGTAAAAACAACTTACAAGCCACAGGCAAAGACAAGAAAATGGCGAAAATCGGACTGTTCTACGGGAGTTCTACGGGCGAAACTGAAAACGCGGCCCAGAAGATTCAGAAAGAATTTGGTGGCGACGGCGCTGTGGCTCTCCATAACGTCGGCGAGTGCAGCGTTGGCGACTTTGCTGATTATCAGTGCGTTATCGTCGGTTGCCCGACCTGGGATGTGGGTGATTTACAGCCCGATTGGGACCGCTTTTTAAAGCAGTTGGACGGCGTTTCCTTCGATGGCAAAAAGGTGGCTTACTTCGGCACCGGCGACCAGGTTGGTTATCCTGCAACTTTTCAGGATGCGATCGGCATTATTGAACAGAAGATTGCCAGCTTGAAAGGGGAAACGGTTGGTTATTGGCCCACCGAAGGCTACGACTTTATCGAGTCCCTGGGCGATCGCGGTGGCAAGTTTGTGGGCTTAGCGCTGGATGAAGATAATCAGTCGGAACTCAGCGAGCCGCGAATTAAGCAGTGGGTGGCTCAGCTCAAGTCCGAGTTTGGCGTGTAGATTACCGGCTGAAATAGCCTGTTCCAGGGACTTTTGGATGGTTTTGTGGCGATCGCCCTCAGTCCGTGGGATTATTGGAGCGCTCAACACGAGTTATTGTCATTAAATTCAAGCCTCATGGATCTGTCCAAAATCCCTGCTCAACCCAAGCCCGGCATTGTCAACGTGCTGATTGAAATCCCCGGCGGTTCCAAGAACAAGTACGAGTACGACAAGGATATGCAGGCGTTTGCGCTAGATCGGGTGATGTATTCCTCGGTTGTGTATCCCTTCGACTATGGTTTTGTACCTAACACCTTGGCGGACGACGGCGACCCCCTAGACGGCATGGTGATTATGGACGAGCCCACCTTCCCCGGCTGCGTCATTGCGGCTCGCCCCATTGGCTATCTGGACATGATCGACGGCGGCGAAGCGGACGAGAAAATGCTGTGTGTGCCCGCTGACGATCCTCGCTATGCGGAAGTCAAGAGCATCAAGGACATTGCTCCCCACCGCCTGGAGGAAATCGCTGAGTTCTTCCGCACCTATAAGAACTTGCAGAAGAAAGCCGTAGAAATTGGTGCTTGGCACGACGCTGACGAAGTTGCACCTTTGGTGGATCGCTTTGTGGCTGCGGCTAAATAGGACCAGCTTAGTGCGCCTAGATTTTTGGCTCGCCTAAACGTCTATCCAAAATCCCTAGCCACCCTCCATTTAAAAAGCCCCCGATCTGGGGGTTTTTGCGTTTAAGACCAGCCTTTAAGGCCAGGTGACGTGTCCAAATTCTTTTTGAAATTCCTCGATCGCCCAGGTCAGGTCTTTTTGCAATCGAAACGCCACCCGTTCCAGGTAGGTTTTATAGTCTACGTAATTATTTCGTGTGGGTTCAGTGCCAAAAATTGCGCCAGAGTACCAATTTTCTTCCGGTAGGCGGTTCGTTAGCTGATAGAAGGCGCGATCGCACTGGTGGGGAGCCCGCCCTTTGGCATAATTCTGCTGGCGCAAATAGTGAAACAACTTGCAGAGAATCGCCACATCGTCCACGGACTTAAACCGCTCTCGGGGCCATAGCTCAATTAAATCCTGGGCAGAAATCGTCGGTTCGCTAGCCCAAGAGTGGGGACACTCCGGACAATCCACCGCCGACAAATGCACCCACGCGCCACAGTCGGGACAGCCCTTTAACTTAGACCGCCCCACCGGCGTTTTCCGGTCCTCATCGTCGCTAACGGGTAGGTCATAGCGTTCGATATCTTCGGGAAAACCTAGCCGACTAAGGTTACCGGCCTGGTCCAAAATAATGCCGCAGGTTTTACCCGTATTTGGCGAAATTCGCATTACCCGCCCAATTTGCTGCTGATGCAAAGCCACTGATTGGGTGGGACGTAGCAGTAAGCCCACCTCCACGCTGGGTTCATCGAAGCCAATGCTAATCACGTTGCAGGAAGTCAGCACCATTAGCTCTCCGCTCCCCAACGCCGAATACAACCGCTGGCGCTCTTTCCGGGAGGTGCTGCCCGCCACCAGGTCCGCCGGAATCCCCGCATCGTTAAAGGCCTCCGCCACGTGCCGGGCGTGCTCCACGTCAACGCAAAAGGCGATCGTGCGTTTATTGGGGGTTAGGCGACACCATTCCTCCACAACGCGGGTGATTAATTCCGGGCGATCGCAGGCATTTTTCAACCCCTTAATCTCAAAATCCCCATCCACCAGGGTCACCTCCCCCAGCTCCACCTGCCCCTCCGCCGGCAGCCCGAAGTAGCGCATAGGAGCCAAAAACCCCATATTTTGCAACTCCGATGGCACCGGCGCCGCCACATAGGTTTGCAAAAAGTCTCCCAGTTGCCCCTGCCCCAGTCGGTAAGGCGTCGCGGTCATGGCCAGATGCACCGCCCGAGGATACACCTCCTCCAGAATTTCCTGCCCCACCTGGCTAAATAACGTGGTGTGGGCTTCGTCGTAAAACACAATTTGCGCTTCCCAATCTCGCCACCAGTCCCGCTGGGCGAGGGTTTGCACACTGGCAATTTGAATAGGCGCGGTGGGATCCTCTTTCCAGCCCGCCTTAATAAATCCGCAGTCCAGCCCAAAGGAGCGTAGCTTATCCGCCGTCTGCCCCACCAGCACATCCAGGTGCACCACAAACATTAGCCGCAACCCCAGCCGTCGCGCATGGGCGCAAATCTGACCGCTAATTACCGTTTTGCCCGCCCCAGTTCCCGCCAAAATGCCAATGCGATTGAACCCCGCCGAAATCTTTTCGTAAACCCCGTTCACCACCTTCACCTGGTAAGGGCGCAATGTGGGGGCAGACGACGGTTGGGGCGTTTTGGGGTGAGGTGAGGGTGCGCGCTGAGAAGAGACGCGAAATGACTGGGCAGCAGGGCGCATAGGCAACGCCAGGACAAATTAAGTGGGCATGGTGATGGGGGTAAAGCAGGGAGTTAGTGACAGAAACCCTAACAAATACAGCTAATTATTAATTGTGGCACTGGGGAGGATTATTGTGCCAAATTCCTACAGTGGTTTTCGGAAATTTTTAAGGTTTTTTGGGGACTTTGTGACAGTTTCCAGATGAATTCAGGGGTGTTTTAGGGCGATTTTTCGATTCAGCAAGAATTTCTGCCCCACCCAAAACCACCGTTTCTGTTCCCCAAAATAAGCCTATGGACATAAACTTGGCGGCCCACAAGGTTGGAATTGAGTTGATCACAGCCTTCGGGAAGCCCTAGAGGTCCTTGAGAAAGCCTAAAACGCTGCCGCTATTTTGATAATCACTTTCGTTGTCAGTCTAAGAAAAGCTGACTAGATTGAAAGAAGAATCGCTACAATCCCAGTCTGAGTAAGACTTTGCCCATCCCATGAATAAGGCTGAATTGATTAAATCCATTACCGATCGCACCGATGCGTCTCGAAAAGATGCAGATGCGGTGATTAGCGCTGCCGTGGACGTGATTATGGACGCGGTGGCTGCTGGCGAAAAGGTGACCCTGGTGGGATTTGGCACCTTTGAACGGCGTGATCGCAAAGCCCGCGAAGGGCGCAATCCAAAAACGGGGGAGAAGCTTCAAATTGCTGCCACCCAAGTACCTGCTTTTTCCGCTGGAAAGCAATTTAAAGAAGCGATTAGCCCTGACTAAGTTCGGTTTTCCAGAGGGACTTGCCGTCGCGCGGGTCCTAGGTAATTACGCTACCATCGCCAGAAGACTGAGCTATTTCATCAAGCTACTTCCCCAAATTTTTTACTAGACCCATGGCAGAAACCGATATCAAGAAAGTTCAAAAAACTGACGCTGAATGGAAAGCTCAGCTAACTCCCGAGCAGTACAAGGTGACCCGCCAACACGGCACCGAGCGTGCATTCACCGGGCAATATTGGGACAATAAAGAAAAGGGCACTTACAACTGCATTTGCTGCGACTGCGAACTGTTTAAGTCTGACGCCAAATATGAATCCGGCACCGGCTGGCCCAGCTTTTGGTCTCCGTCTGTGGAGGAAAATGTTGCCACGAAGACGGACCGCAGCTTGTTTATGGTGCGTACCGAGGTTCTGTGCGCCGTGTGTGATGCCCACTTGGGGCACGTGTTCAATGATGGTCCCAAGCCCACCGGTCAACGCTACTGCATGAACTCGGCGTCGTTGGATTTTGTGCCGGAGAGTGACGCATAAAAGTCGCGAAATATCCCCCTCACTAAGGGGGTAAGAGGATCTTCCGAAGTCATCACTGCCAATAGTTCGACAGAGGATAACCACGGAAGAAATCCCCTTTTAATCCTCCCTTGTTAGGGGGGATATTTTTTAGTTAGGGACGCCAGGGATATTGTTTGAAATCGGGCGATCGCTTGTCCAAAAACGCCTGTTTTCCTTCGCTTCCTTCTTCGGTCATGTAGTACAGCATGGTGGCGTTGCCCGCTAGTTCTTGAATACCCGCTTGACCGTCACAGTCGGCATTAAACGCAGATTTCAAGCAGCGAATGGCGATGGGGCTTTTGGTCAGAATCTCTTGAGCCCATCGAATTCCCTCCGCCTCTAACTCCTCCACCGGCACCACCGTATTCACTAAGCCCATTTCCAACGCTTGCTGGGCATCGTACTGGCGACAGAGAAACCAGATTTCCCGCGCCTTCTTTTGCCCCACCACCCGGGCCATATAACTAGCTCCGAAGCCTCCGTCAAAGCTACCGACCTTGGGACCGGTTTGTCCAAAAATGGCATTATCGGCAGCGATAGTTAGATCACACAGCAGGTGAAGCACGTGCCCGCCCCCGATCGCGTAGCCAGCCACCAGGGCGATCGTTACCTTAGGAATGGACCGAATTAACCGCTGCAAGTCCAGTACATTCAGCCGAGGCACCCCCCCTTCATCCACATAGCCCGCTTTGCCTCGCACACTTTGGTCGCCCCCAGCGCAAAACGCATATTTCCCATCGGTGTGGGGTCCCACGCCCATTAAAAATATGACGCCGATTTCTGGATCCTCACGGGCATCACAAAAGGCGTCGTACAGTTCCACCACGGTTTTAGGGCGGAAGGCATTGCGCTTATGGGGGCGATTGATGGCGATTTTGGCGATGCCCGCCCCTTTGGAATAAAGAATATCCTCGTAATCGCGGGTGGATTGCCAGGAAATCGTACTGGTGATGTCAGTGCCCATTCGGCGTTTCGGGGATAAAGAGCATCGCTATTATCCCCGAAACGCCAACTGTGGTCCCGTTGGCGAGGGATCGCCCCAGCTCCCGCATTAGGCGCCAAGGTAGGCTTACCCAAAGAATCTCGACGCCATATTGGCCATTCCCATCACATCGGACAAGTCCGTATCACCGTCGCCATCCTGATCCAAAAAGCTGGATAGCAAAGAATTATCGGTGCTGCCTTCCTGCTTCGTTTCGCCGGTTTTTAAAAGGTTCAACACCAAAGGCACCGCCGTTGGCAGCAAACCACGCACCGTTCCCGCATCCAAACCGGTCATTTTTTCCAGCTCACCCACTAGCCCGTTAATTTGGGGCGCACTGAGAATAGCGTTCAACGCCTGCTCGCTAGGCTGGGTACCGGCAAACTGGCTCACCAGATCCTGCACCTGTTGACTGCCTCCCTGGGCTCGCTTCTCCTGGAGTCCCCCTTGTACATATTTTCCAACCACGCCCACCACCGACTGCATCGTGTTTTTATCCACGCCGTTCTGGTTGGCTACGCCATTTACTGCGCCCAAAATTCCGGCCACTTGCCCCATGGATCCCATGGTATTGGGGTCTTCCACCGCTGACATAATCGAATTTAAAAAGCCCATCGTTAACCTCAAAAATCTCAAACTTTAAGCGCTCATACTTGTCTTTATAGAGCAGCTCGTCAACGGTCGCTAGGGCAAATAACTCCAACACCGGGGACGGAGGGGCGATCTCGGCGAGAAATGGGCATCTTAAAAATCAGGCGACACCGTAAGGCGCGTGTCATGAGGCTCCAGAAACGTCACACTGTGGATACAAATGCTCTTTAAGTGAAAACTGAATGCCTTTATGGTCATCGATTTTAAAATTTAATTCATGATTCCCTTAGCTAGAAACCCTAAACCAATCCATGGTGAGTAAACCGGCGTTTCAAATGCCCAAAGACTCGTTACAATTTGTAAATGCGACTACCGCCGTACAATTCTTATCAATGGTGTAACCCCGTTGCCTCCGCCTGTGATTGGGGTTGTTCCCACCCACGATTGAATATCCACCGTTGCTGGTTCTACTTAAGTTGATGGTTCTGTTGAAAAATTGGTTCAGCAAAAATTAGTTCGATAAAAATCAATTCAGCCCAAAAAACATCGTCAGATTTTTAGTTTCTAATTCCCATTCCTGTTCCCTAGCCCGCACCAACCCACTTCTCTCGCCGTAAGCCATGCCGATTTTGGCAATCTCTGACACTTTTGACCTGGAAGCGATCCAAGCCATCATTCAAGACTATGGCTACTGGAGCGTTTTCTTTGGCATCGCCCTTGAGAACGCGGGTATTCCTATCCCAGGTGAAACCATTACCTTGGTGGGCGGCTTTTTGGCCGGGAGCGGTGACCTGAAACTTCCCGGCGTTTTGGGCAGCGCCGTGGGCGGAGCCATTATCGGCGATAGCTGTGGATACTGGCTGGGACGCTTGGGAGGGTGGAAGTTTTTATCGGGTTTGAGCAAGCTTTTGCGAATTTCTGAGGAAAAGCTGGACGCAACTCGCGATCGCTTTGCAAAAAACGCGGGCAAGGCAGTGTTTTTCGGGCGATTTATTGCCCTGCTGCGGGTGTTCGCTGGTCCCCTGGCAGGAGCAGTGGGTATGCCCTATGCCAAGTTTTTAGGCTACAACGCCGCTGGAGCCCTGGTGTGGGGCGGTGCCACCGTGACGGTCGCCTTTATTGCTGGGCAGTTAGTGCCCTTGGAAACTTTAATCGACTGGGCAAGCAACTTTACCCTGGTGGCAGTGCCCGTAATTGGCTTAATTATTGTCCTGCCGATGGTGATAGAACGGCTGAGCTCCCAAGGCGCTGATTAGGAACAGCTTTCACAACGGTTTAAAGAATCAATCCAAAAGAGTCAGTCCAAAGGAATCAGTCCGAAAGATTGCCCGAAACGCCTCTATGTCCATGCTCTATAGAAAGACGGGGAAAGGGACGGCGATCGCGATATTCTGGTTCAGTCAGTGGGCACCAGCCCACCTTTATTCAAAATTATTGGATTGAAAAACTGTGGCGTTGAAAGTCGGTTTACTGGGTCTCGGCACCGTTGGAACTGGGGTTGCGCAGATTTTGTCGGACGCAGTGGGACGAAGTCCCTTGTTGGAACAACTCACCATCCATCGCGTTGGTGTCAGAAACCTGGATAAGCCGCGATCGGTGCAAATTCCCTCGGATCGCTTTACCACCGACCTCAACGCCATCGTCACCGACCCCGACATTGACGTGGTGGTGGAGGTCATTGGCGGCATTGAGCCTGCTCGCACCTATATTTTGGAAGCGATCGCCCGGGGCAAACACGTGGTTACCGCCAACAAAGCCGTAATTGCTCGCCACGGTGCTGAAATCTTCGACGCCGCCAAAGAAGCCGGGGTCAATGTATTGCTGGAAGCGGCTGTCGGTGGCGGTATTCCCATTATTCACCCCCTAAAACACTCCCTCGGCGGCGATCGCATCAACACCATTACCGGCATTGTCAACGGCACCACCAACTACATCCTCACCCGTATGGCTCAGGAAGGTGCAGACTTTGCCGATGTGCTCGCCGATGCCCAGCGGTTGGGCTATGCCGAAGCGGACCCCACCGCCGATGTGGACGGGTTCGATGCCGCCGACAAGCTGGCGATTTTGGCATCTCTGGCCTTCGGGGGACGAGTTAACCTGGACGATATCCACTGCGAAGGCATCCGCTCCATCAGCGCCACCGATATTCGCTACGCCAATCGCCTGGGGTTTGTAATTAAGCTACTGGCGATCGCCCAGCGCCTTGGGGACGACAATCAGCTTTCCCTGCGGGTGCATCCCACCTTGCTCCCCAGCGACCATCCCCTTGCCCAAGTGGACGGCGTATTTAACGCCATTTTTGTGGAAGGAGAGCCCATTGGTCAGGTCATGTTCTTTGGTCCTGGAGCCGGTGAAGGTCCCACCGCCAGCGCCGTGGTTTCTGATTTGCTCAATATCGCTGCCTTCGCCGTAAGTGGCAACACCGGCGATACCCTGGACCCGATGATGAGCAATTCCCACAAGGAATACGGCGCGATCGCCCCCATCGAAACGTTGGCAACCCGATTTTTTGTACGCTTCAGCACCTTTGATAAGCCCGGCACCATCGGCAAAATTGGCACCCTGTTTGGCAAAAACGGCGTCAGCTTAGAATCGGTGGTACAAACGGAAGTGACCGATGAAAAAGCTCAGGTGGTGGTGGTCACCCATCAGGTGAAAGAAGGGGATTTCCGCGCAGCCTTGGGGGCGATCGAACAATATGACAACTTGGCCACCGTCGCTAACGTGTTGCGAGTGGTTTCCTAGGGCAGAGAGGAGGAAACGGGCTGAGGGATAGCTAAGGGGAAGAACTTTAAAGGAACCGGATAGGATGGGAAAAGTAGGTATATATCGGTAGCGCCAACCAGTACCTACCGCGCCAATTTTTCTGCCCCTTCCAACGCTATGCCTAAAACCGTTAGCAAGCAAAAGCTAAAGCGCCAAAAGCAAAAGGTAAAAAAGCAGCTTGCCAAGGAAAAGAAAAAAAATAAAAAGCGCCCAAAAAAAGAAATAAAAGCGATTCAAAAAAAGCGAGCCAAGGCTCGCTCAAAATTTATCGCTGATTTGATGCCATCCCTAGGTTTCGGCATTTTTATTGGGGCGCTGCTGGCGATCGCCGTTAGTCCAAAGATCGCAGTAATTGGGGTCGTGGGCGTTCCCATCATTGCCCTATCCCTCAAATATCCCCGCCAAGCCATTTGGGCGTTTCTAATCTATATGCCCTTTGCTGGCACAGTCGTGTACGGGCTTGGTGGCAACGCCGTCCTCCAGCTCGCCAAAGACGGATTCTACATCCCCGGACTATACGGAGTGTTTCAAGCCTGCAAAAAGGGACGACAGAAATTTTTTGCTGATAAACGGCTTTTAATCCCTTTACTAATTCTGCTAGCTTTTTGCCTCGCAACTTTCTTCTTCGAAAATATTCCACAGCAGCTTGGCTTTTTCGAGAAAAGTAATCCCCAGCAACGCTTCCCCTTCAGACAAGATAAATCTCCACTTTTGCTTGGGGTTTTGGGAGCAAAAGTCTTTCTCGGGTATATCCCCCTAATATTCGTTATTTATCACTTCATTCGCAATAAAAAAGAGCTGCTAACCTTCACTCGCTTGCCCTCAATACTGGCAATTGTCTGCTCTGTCCTCGCGTTTATTCAATACATGATGCTGTCCACGGGACGGTGTCAAGGAACGGACCATCTCACTGGGGCAGCTCTGTTTGAAACCAGCATTGAAGCGCGATGTTTTGTGGGAGGATCACTACTTTGGAGCCCATCCCAAGGGGTTGTGCGACTTCCTGGAACCTTTGTAGCCCCCTGGCAATGGGCATGGTTCTTAATTGGCAACGCGTTTTTAACTTATACAACTGCTTTCAACGACCCTGACAAAAAATGGCGGATCATTGGGCTCGTTGCCCTGGCTGGAGTGTTTATAAACGCCGTAATTTCAGGGCAGCGCATTGCCCTGGTACTGGTTCCCGCCTGCGTTATCCTGTGCCTAATAATTACCGGACAAATTGCAGATTTAAAGAAGTTTCTCCCCATTGGCGGGGCAATTGTTATTGCCATTATTCTGGCTTTTATTCTTTTTCCTGAAGTCATTCAAGAGCGTATTGATAGCTTTGTGGATCGGTGGCAAGCGTCTCCAGCGAATGACTTTATTGAGGAACAGTTTGAGCGCATCACCAGAACCGTTAGAGACCGTATCTTTGGCACAGGATTAGGACGTGCCACCAATTCAGCTCGGATGTTTGGAAAAGTGGAACTTGTGGAAACTTGGTATCCCAAGGTCATGTTTGAGGTGGGCTACATTGGTCTAGCTGCATTCCTAGGATTTGTATCCACCATTACCTGGATTACCTTTAAGGCTTACCGATCCCTAAAGACCCCAAGTTTACGGGGAATCGGTGCCAGCTACTGGGTTTTTATCCTATTTATTAGCTACCAAACTTACTATTACCCCCTAGATGTGGACCCGGTCGCCGTTTACTACTGGGTAATGGTGGGAACGGTTTTGAAGTTGCCCGTGATTGACAAAATTGAGCAAAAACGGATGAAAGAATTAGTGGCGGCTGGACTTTTAGTCCCAGGAGAAGAGCCTCCTGATTAGCGAGGTCCTTTCAGAAGTAACTGCATCCTTCTTGCAAGCCCTTTAACTCGGGACCGTGATCATTTAAGCTTCAAAGCCCGACGCAGTGAGGATTTCAGCCCCCAGCACTTTTCACCTTAAAAGGACATGTACTCCCCACTACGTGAGGCTTCTGAGGCTCAGTTGACGACATGCCCCAGAACGAATACTGCTGGAAGATCAAAAGAAACGCTGATCCTTCCATTGCGAGGCGTTGAATAATACGTCGATTGGTAACGTTGAAGTTACGAACCCCTGCAACGGTTTCCATCTCCAAATTGATCGGCCAGACTAAAGATAGGGACGTTGAATTAGTACTCCCAGTACTCCAGTTTTAATGCCCCATTTTTTATATGTTTCCTTAATATCTAAGGAGAGTTTTCCCCATGGCGACCACTTTGCTAGATCGGCTCCGTGAGATGACCACCGTTGTGGCAGATACGGGTGATATTCAGGCCATCGAATCTTTTACGCCGAGGGATGCCACCACTAATCCATCCCTAATTACGGCGGCGGCGCAGATGCCCCAGTATCAGGAAATTGTGGACCAAACCTTGCTCGATGCGCGGGCGGAAAAGGGGCAGGAGGCGTCGGCTGCGGAAGTGGCGTCGTTAGCCTTTGAGCGGTTAGCGGTGGCGTTCGGCAAGAAAATTTTGCAGATTATTCCTGGGCGGGTTTCCACGGAAGTGGACGCACGGCTGTCCTATGACCAAGATGCAACTTTGGAAAAGGCGCGCTTTTTAATTTCTGAATATGAAAAGGCAGGGGTATCTCGCGATCGCATTTTGATTAAAATCGCGTCCACCTGGGATGGCATTAAAGCAGCAGAAATCCTAGAAAAAGAGGGGATTCACTGCAATTTAACTTTGCTGTTTGGGCTGCACCAGGCGATCGCCTGCGCCGAGGCAAAAGTAACCCTTATTTCTCCCTTTGTGGGACGGATTTTGGACTGGTATAAAAAGTCCACCGGTCGGGACAGCTATCCGTCAGCGGAGGATCCCGGCGTGATGTCTGTCACCCAGATTTACAACTACTACAAAAAGTTTGGGCACAACACTGAGGTCATGGGAGCCAGCTTCCGCAACACGGGTGAAATCACCGAGCTGGCGGGCTGTGATTTGCTCACCATTTCTCCCAAGCTGCTGGAGGAGCTAAAGTCCACGGAAGGAGAACTGCCTCGCAAGCTTTGCCCCGAAGCGGTGGAATCCATGGATATTGAAAAAATTCCCATGGATAAAGCCACCTTCGACAAGATGCACGGGGAAGATCAAATGGCATCGGAAAAGCTGGCGGAGGGTATTGCGGGATTTTCTAAGGCGTTGGAGTCTCTGGAAGCGATGCTAAAGCGCCGCTTGGCTGCCTTGGAAGGGGAAGAAACCCTGCACCATGCTGCTGACGATATTTTCCTGGTGTATGACCTGGACGGTGATGGCTTTATCACTCGGGAAGAGTGGGCTGGATCCGATGCAGTTTTTGACGCTCTGGATGTGAACCAGGACGGTAAGATTACGCCTCAGGAAATGGCCGCTGGATTAGGAGCAGCTCACCATTTGGTAGAGGTGTAGGCAAAGGGTAGGTGACAGCTTCAATGGAGGCTTAAATACGTTAAATTTACTGGCGATCACGCAAGGTTGGTGCGGTGATCGCCGATAATGGAAAAGTAAGCAAACTCGGACATTTTCAGCCCAACTTTCAGGTCCACCATCGGTCCTACGACTACATACGCTTAAAGCCACATAGCTACTTCCCATAACCGTTGATATCAGCTTTAAGTGAAGTATTGAGCCCCGTCCGACTGCGCTAATTTTTCTTTATTAGGTCGCCGAGTCCGCATGAGTATCGAAGATAGTCGGATCGTTTCCACCAACCTGCGAAACGAGATGTCGCGGTCCTACCTGGAATACGCCATGAGCGTAATCGTAGGTCGGGCTCTGCCGGATGCCCGCGATGGATTAAAGCCAGTCCATCGCCGGATTCTATACGCCATGCATGAGCTGGGACTGTCACCGGATCGTCCTTTTCGTAAGTGCGCCCGTGTGGTGGGGGAAGTACTGGGTAAGTACCATCCCCACGGTGATGGAGCGGTGTATGACGCCCTGGTGCGCATGGCTCAGAACTTTTCCATGCGGGCCCCTTTAATCGATGGACACGGCAATTTTGGTTCCATCGACAACGACCCGGCGGCGGCAATGCGCTACACCGAAAGCCGGCTACAGGCGTTGTCTCGGGACGCCCTGCTGCAAGATATTGAATCGGAAACCGTTGATTTTTCTGACAATTTTGACGGATCCCAGCAGGAGCCGGTGGTGTTGCCCGCTCGCCTGCCCCAGCTTTTGCTCAATGGGTCGTCGGGAATTGCCGTGGGCATGGCCACCAATATTCCCCCCCACAATTTGGGTGAGCTGGTGGATGCGTTGACGGCGCTTATCGACGATCCTGAGCTGACTAACTTAGATCTGATGCGGTATGTGCCCGGTCCCGACTTTCCCACCGGGGCGCAGATTTTTGGCACGTCGGGAATTAGGGAAGCCTACACCACCGGGCGCGGATCGGTGACCATGCGCGGGGTGGCGGATATTGAGGTGCTCGAGCGGCGCGGAGCTCCTGATAAGGACGCGATCATTATTACGGAGCTGCCTTACCAAACCAATAAGGCGGCGTTGATTGAGCGCATTGCAGACCTAGTTAACGATAAAAAGCTGGATGGCATTTCCGATATTCGCGATGAGAGCGATCGCGACGGAATGCGCATCGTGATTGAGCTAAAGCGAGACGCCTATCCCCAGGTGGTGCTTAATAATCTGTACAAGCAAACGCCCCTGCAAACGAACTTTGGGGCCAATATGCTGGCGCTGGTGGACGGGGAGCCCCAGTCATTGACCCTGCGGGAGTTCTTGAAGGTATTTCTAGATTTCCGTATTGACGTTGTCGAGCGGCGTACGCGCTACGAGCTCAACAAGGCGGAAGAGCGGGACCATGTGCTTCAGGGCTACCTAATTGCCATGGGAAATCTGGACGCGGTCATTGCCACTATTCGCAATGCGGCCGATACCCCCACGGCAAAGGCAGAGCTGGTGGATACCTACGGACTGTCGGAGGTGCAGGCGGATGCGATCTTGCAGATGCAGTTGCGACGACTAACGGCGCTGGAAACGGACAAAATTGAAACGGAACACCAGGCACTACAGGAAAAAATTACCGATTTGCGAGATATCCTGGCGCGACGGGAGCGAGTGCTCATCATTATCAAGGATGAGATTGCGGCTCTGAAGGAGCGTCACGCTAATCCTCGCCGCACGGTGATTGAGCGCAATAGCGGCGACCTGGACGACATTGATTTAATCGCCAATGAGCGGTCCACCTTGGTTATTACGGACCAGGGTTATATTAAGCGGATGCCTGTGAGCCATTTTGAGACCCAAAATCGGGCAACGCGGGGCAAGGCTGGCGCAAAGATGAAGGAAGACGATGAGATTCAGCACTTCCTCACCTGCTGCGACCACGATACGGTGCTGTTTTTCAGCGAGCGCGGCGTGGTGTATTCCCTGCGGGCGTATCAGATTCCTGAGTCGTCGCGGGTGGCTCGGGGAACGCCGTTGGTACAGCTTTTACCCATTGGACACGACGAGAAAATCACATCTATTCAGGGGGTTTCAGAGTTTACGGACGATGAGTATTTGGTGATGTTGACCCAGGGAGGCTACATCAAAAAGACTGCCCTGTCGGCGTTTGCCAATATTCGCGCCAACGGGCTCATTGCCATTTCGCTCAACGATGGTGATGAGCTACGGTGGGTGCGCTTGGCCCAAGAGACGGACTCGATTTTGATTGGATCCCAGTCGGGAATGGCGATTCATTTCCGTGCGGATCGCACCCAGTTGCGCCCCTTGGGGCGTACGGCTCGCGGGGTTAGAGCGATGAACCTAAGGGCTGGAGATCAGCTAATTGGCATCGATATTTTGCCGGCGGCGATCGCGGATGCTCTAGCCTCCAGCAGCGATGACGAGGATGAGGCAGACGAGGAAATGTTGACTGAGGAGTCTGCTGACGAGACCGCTGAAGAGGGTGAGGTGACTGAAGCAACTGCGGGTGATGATCCATCGGAGCCTCGAATTTTGGTGGTTACGTCCCAGGGATACGGTAAGCGCATCCCAGTGGAGCAGTTTAAGTTTTACAATCGCGCCACTAAGGGGAAAATCGCCACCAAGTTTAAAGCGGGGCAAGATGATTCTTTGGCAGGGATCTTGGTGGTCCATGAAGGGGACGAAATTATGCTAGTTACCGGACGCGGCATTATTATTCGCCAGTCCGTGGACGCCATTCCTGTCCAGTCCCGTGGGGCAACGGGAGTACGGCTGCAGCGTCTGGATAAGGATGATGCGATCGCCGCCGTGGCCGTGGTGCCGCCGGAGGAAACGGAGGTGCTGGACGAGTTAGAAGCGGATGGAGAGGTGATTACTGAGGAGGAGTAGGGCGAGATCGTCGGTTTAAATTTAGGGCGCGGGACAGTACCAAAATTCCCGCCACCGTAAATCCATTTTTTTCCAACAGGCGAGCCAGGGTTTGGGAGGTGGTACCGGTGGTGTAAATGTCGTCCACGATAACGATGGGAATATCGCGCTCACTCTCCCCTAGATTTTTTAAGTCCGGCCCCAGGGCAAAAGCATTCGCTAAGTTAGCGCGACGCTCTTTGGGGGTCAGCTTAAACTGGGCGCGGGTTGCTTTGGTACGCACTAGCCCATTGGTCAGGCATCGATAGCCAGTTTTTTCGCTAAGGCGCTGGGCAAGGCGTTCTGCTTGGTTAAATCCGCGCTTGTCCTGGCGGCGGTGGTGAATGGGCACCGGCACCAGCAGCACCGAGTTTGGATGGTTGGGCAGGGTATTCCAGGCGTCCACCATGCGATCGCCTAGCCACGGCGTTAAGGATTCTGCTGGTTTGTACTTGTAGGCGTGAATGGTTTTGCGCAGATGACCGCCGTAAATATTCCAAAACCATACCGGTGACCCTAAGGCTTGGCGGGGGATGGGCGATCGCGGTTGCTTGGCGGTGGCTCGATGGCGCGGAGGAATAATAATCGGCGACGTGGACGCGGCAAATTGATCTTGCAGCAGCCTCCGCTCCAGATGCTGATCGTCGAACTCCGCCATTAAATCGTTGCGGCACAGGGGGCAGGGCACCACTCCGGTGTCTTCGTCGCATACGGGACAGGGGCGGCGAAAAACCAGCGCCAGCAGCTCCTGAAGGATCGCCGTTGCCGCAGACCGAAGCGATCGCCACAGGGATTGCCATAGGCGCTGGAGTGAAAATTTTGGACCGGAGCCTTCCGCCATGGTGTTCCCAAGGTTTCAGTTTTGCACCACACAGTGAAAAATTGCCCTGTTAGTGCACTCAAATTACGGTGAGTTCAGAGAAATTCCCAGTTATTGGAACATAGGAAACCCAGGCAGCGCAAGCTGAACCGGGCTCTGGGCAAGATTATTAGCAAATTGATATAAGACCAATACTTAACCTAAACTGTGCGTTCCAAATATTTAGATTAAAGTCGGCTCACCACAAAGCCTCAGAGCAACGTCTCTCCTCAACGTCTCTCTTCAGAAAAGCGCCACTAAAGCACCGTCAGGACTTATGCAAGACATGCTGTTTGAAGACAACAACATTTGAAGACAACAACGAACGTTGCATCGGCTTTCTCCTTTACCAAGGGGGGGATACCAAGGGGGGATCCTTACCATTTAGCGTTTTGTTTGACGTTGGGATAACGGGGTAAAGGGTATGGGCTCCCCCTCAGTCTCTGGGTAAGGGTGGCTTTGCGTACGTTCTGACCGTGAAGAAAGCACCGTTAAAAAGCACCGTCTGCGTTGAACGATATTTACATTGCCAATAAAGATGCGCCCTTGCGGAAAGAGGGTGTCCTCTCTAAAATTGCCCTCCCGAAATAGGCTCTCCTGAAATGGGACATGGAGCCGGAAGAAAGAAACGTGACTGCGACGGTGTGGCTCTCCACCGTTCTTCCAAAGCACTCGTCAAAAGCACTTTGTGTCAGAAAGTCTTGGCGGCGCTGATTTGGAAACCGTTTTCTCCTCCGGTTATTTCCCCTCTATCAGGTCTACCCCACCATGGCACAGCGGATAGGTTTTCCCCTTACACAGGCACTAACTCAACAGGCACCTAATAGCCAAGCATTCAGCACTCAACCGCCCAATATCCAGAGACCAAACAGTCAAATATTAAACGGTCCAACGTCAGAGAGTCCGGCGATCGCCCAGAGCCCCTTTCAATCCTTAGCTCAATATTTGGGGCAATATCTGGGGCAATACTCAGGACAGTCCCGCAACGGGCATTCCAGCTATTTAGCCCATCCCCCGCAATCTCCTCGGTTTAAAACACCCGCTTTACCCGTCTCCATGGGGCATTGGTTTGATCGGGAGGATAAAAATCGGCGACCTCGGCGACAGGTGGCGTTTGTGGATCGCACGGTGGACGACCATGTGTTGCTGCTGAGCGGCATTCCGTCGTCAATTCCGGTAATTTTGCTCGATTCCCGCCGCGATAGTTTGGCTCAAATTACCCGATCCCTCGCCCAGCACCCGGCAGATACGGTGCATATTTTTACCCACGGTTCGCCGGGAGCATTGGCTTTTGGCAGCGGCACCGTGGACCAGGCAGCGTTGACCACCCAGAGCGATCGCCTATCTCGTTGGTTTTCCGAAGCAGCTAAAAATCCCACCGTTGTTGTCTATGGCTGCGAAGTGGGCGCTGGTAATGGGGGTAAAGCATTTCTGGAGCAGTTGGGGCAGCTAAC
The DNA here is from genome assembly GCA_937883785.1 of uncultured cyanobacterium. GTDB lineage: Bacteria > Cyanobacteriota > Cyanobacteriia > CACIAM-69d > CACIAM-69d > CALGDE01. The sequence continues at coordinate 11,440 of CALGDE010000125.1, read as the reverse complement.
AGGGGCTGCGATCGCGGCATCATCCCAGCCCGTGGGGGCAGCTAGCCTAGGGGGCAACTGGGAATTAAATGTAACGGTGGGTGAGCCGCGCTTTGATTTGGCCGTTAGCCGTAAGGTGCGCCTGCAATATAATCACGTGCTGGCGCCGCCGGTGCTGCAGTCGGTGTCTTCCGTGGAAAATAACGGGGTCTATAGCGCCCGCACTGCCGATAACATTTTGAGTCTGACGTTCACCTTTGACCAGTCGGTGAACTTTACGGCCAATGGCGGGGCGTTGGAAGCCACGTTGAATAATGGGGCGATCGCCCGGCTAGTGGCCGACGCCAGCGGCTCCACTTTAACGGTGGACTATTCCATCGGCGCAGCAGACCAATCCACGGCGGACTTATCAGTAACGTCCCTCGCCCTAACGGGTGGTGCCACGTTGGCCAATGCTGGGGCAGAGGCGGCAAATCTAACTATTCCGTTCGCCACCAACTTGGGCAACACCCGCACCTTGGAAATTGATAATCGGTCCATTTTGGCGGGGGATATTTCCGTTTCCCCCGCTGGAAACGTGCCCCTAGACGGTCCCACTTTGACCCTGGATTTTGGCGATCGCCTGCAACAGACGAACGGGTCTGCACTGGGTACGGACCTCACTAACGCCGGAATTATTTCCGTGCGGCGGGTATCCGACAACGCCACGGTGCCTATCCAGCGGGTGACTTTTAATAACACCACCCAGCGCAGCATTACCGTGGTGCCGTCAGGCACGCTGGATCCGTCCACCACTTACCGGGTGGAAATTGCAGGCAATCGGCTGGAAGACGACGGCGCCAATGAAATTACCAGCGCCATCACCCGCGACTTTGTGACCCAATCAGGGGATGTTTCGCCGCCTCGGGTGAATTTTGTGCCCGACGACGGCACTACGGTCACCGACCCCAACAGCAACCTCACCGTTGAATTTAGCGAGCCCATACGCATTGCCGACAGCGATCGCCCCTTTACCAATGCAGCGATCGCCCCAGTATTCACCTTGGCGGAGTTTAATTCATCTGGCAGCCCCATCGCCGAGGTGCCCTTTAACGGTGTGTATGACGAAGTGGCGCGGCGAGTAACCTTAGATCCGGTGCCCGCTCTGAACCCCGGCAGCACCTATCGCCTGGAACTGCGAGGCAATGTGCTGGAGGATTTTGCCGACAACGCCATCAGCACCCGCACCATTAATTTCGTTGCGGCAGGGGATCCGGTGCAGTTTCCCACGCCCCAGGTTACGGAAAATCCTGCCACCAATACCTTTAGTGTGGCGCCCCTAACGGACGACGAAACCACCATCACCATTGCTCCGCGCATTTCCCCCCAAACCCGGGTCAACTTGCCGGTGGAAACCAACAGCAACCGCAGTTTAAGCATTGACCTGGAAAACACCGTGGGCAATGTGGCTCTGTCGGGAGCATCATTCCAGGGAGCCCTATCCTTTACCTTGCCACGCCCGTTGTCTAACCAGCGAGGCAACTTGGCGTTAGATTTCTCCAACTTGGGCGGGGGCGATCGCAGCGTATCCGTTCGCAACCGTAACTTTAGCGGCACCTTGGAACTCAACCTGCCTAATAACGGTGAAGATGTGGCCCTGAACTTCAACGATTTTGAAGCGCGCACGGAAGTGAACCTAAACGGCGACCAGTTTGCCGGCGATGCCACGGTGGTGGTGCCGTTGGGTCTGACCAATAATCCTGAACTGCGCCGTCGGTTTACCGTGCGAAACTTCGACGGGGCGGGACAGGTGTTTATTGACGGTCGCCGCACCGGGCTGGCATTTGAGGTGGATTCGGAAACTCCCATTTTTGGGCAGCTGGGAGCTGGCGGCGATATTGTGCGCCTCACTGGAGCCGTGGATAGCAATCCGGGCGTTTCTCCCCTGGGGCTCGGCGGCGGCGGCGACTTCTTTGAAGATCGGCGATTACTGTCTACCGCCCTCAGCATTAATGGCAACGGCGGCGACGATGTGATTTTAGGTAGCGTCCAAAACGATCGCCTCAACGGAGGACAGGGCAATGATCGCCTGCTAGGTAACGGCGGCAGTGATCTAATGGGGGGCGATCGCGGCGATGATCATCTGTTTGGCAACCAAGGCGATGACCAGCTTAATGGTGGCGATGGCAACGATCTGCTCCAGGGCGGGCGCGGCAACGACACCCTAACTGGCGGCGCGGGCAATGATCGGCTGTTGGGAGAATTGGGCGATGATTTGCTGATCGGCGGCAGCGGTCAGGATCAGTTTATGGTGATGCCCGGCTCTGGCAACGACGCCATTACGGATTTTGACCCAGCTAATGATGCGATCATCCTTGGCGGTGGGCTGACTCCAGCGGCGGTGCAAATTACGGCGATCGACGCCAACAATACCCGTCTAGTATTCAATGGCGGCTCCGTCACCTTACAAAACCTCGCCGCCAACACCCTTAATCCCACCACCCTATTTTCGTAGGGGATTAAATTCATAGACGTCAGTGCGACGAAAAGCCCCCCTTGCCGAGGGGGGTTGGGGGGATCCTCTGAGGCTTGAGCCGGTAGCGGGAAGTCTCGGTAACGGGGTGTAACGTAAGGCTCCTCCCTCGGTCCCCCCTTGATCAGGGAGAAGCGGATTTGAGCTGATTTTGTGCCATCGAACCGACGTGTCATAGGACATTGAACGGGCGATCGCCCCTTTCAAACGAAAGAGAGCGATCGCCCGAATTTTATCTATGCCGCCACCGGAAACTGCCCGAGCATTTTCACCTCGGTGTGCAACATCACATCCCACTTTTCGTACACCGTTTCCCGCACCCGACTAATCACCGAGGAAATATCCCACGCCGTTGCCTGGTCGATATTAACGATGAAATTGGCGTGCAAATGGGCCACTTGAGCACCGCCCACCTGGAATCCCTTTAGCCCAGCTTCTTCAATTAGCCGCGCTGCTTTCCGAGGCTCCGGATTGCGGAATACGCTGCCGCAGTTGGGCAAGCGATAGGGCTGAGTGGCGTGACGGCGGCTTAGCTGATCCTTGGTAACGGTGCGTACTGCTTCAACGCTTTCCCCCATGGCCAACTGGAACGTGGCTTCGGTCACCATTTGATGGCTGCCTTGCAAATCAGAGGTGCGATAGGTGTAGCCCAGTTCTTCCGGCACCGCCTGGCGTAGGGAATTAGTCTCTAGGTTTAATAGGCGCACCTGAGCCAGCGATCGCGCCGTATCGCCGCCGTGGGCTCCCGCATTCATCACCACTGCGCCGCCCACAGTGCCAGGAATACCCACTGCCCATTCCATACCGGTCCAGCCTAACGATGCTGCCTTCCAAGAAATCAACGGTAAAGGCGTACCGGCGGTGGCGGTAATTTGGAGACGTTCGTGGTCAACGGTTACCTGGCGTAGATTGCGGGTGGCAATCACCAAACCATCAATGCCGCGATCGCTCACCAGTAAATTCGACCCGGCTCCCAGGGGCGTAATGGGCACCGACTGCTTGTCCGCCCAGGCGATCGCCATTTCTAGGGAATCTAAACTATCAGGCTCCATGTACCATTCTGCCGGTCCACCCACCCGAAATGTGGTGGACTTTGCCAGCGACACCTGCGATCGCAACTGCTTTTCAAAGACCCCAAGATCCGTCACCATCTAACACTCCTCACACCAACAGAAATAACGCAAATATACCTAGCAGCCTTGATGCACCGATTTTGCCAAAAACAAAATCATCGAAATTTAAACACGAAAAGTGTTGTTATTCGGGAATTCTCACCACAATCCTATGGGCACTCAGATGTTAACCTGATGGACCCTTAAACATTATTCCTATCAACTTAGGAATTCTTAGTGGGAGATAAGTACACGTAAACTGTCTTCTCTTTATCTAGATAAATCCATGACAGTTTTCTCGAACAATAGCTAGTAAACGGGGCAAAACAATCAAAGTTAACCTGATTTTTGTTTAGGTATAACGTTCAATTATTGTTGGAATGACCTGATTCAAATTGCCAGCCCCCAGAAAGATTACCAGATCTCCCGACTGCAATATTTCCGTTAGTCCCGACACCACATTATCCAAAGTGCTTTGATAATCGACGGCGGGGTGATGGTTCGCGATCGCCTGGGCAATGGCAGCTCCATCAAGCCCCGTTTCATTCTTCTCGCCGGCAGCATACACATCCGTAACGATTACCCGGTGGGCATCGCCAAATGCTACAGCAAATTCCTCTAAAAATGCTGCAACCCGACTAAATCGGTGGGGCTGAAATACGGCAACAACCCGCCCTGTCTTAGAGGAATCGAGGCGCTGGCGAGCCGCCGCTAAAGTAACAAGGATTTCGCTGGGGTGGTGGGCATAGTCGTCGTAAAAGGCAATGCCGCTGGGGGTGCCGCGATGTTCAAAGCGCCGCCGAGCCCCAGAAAAGCTGCCGAGTCCCGCCGCCAAAGCCGAAAAATCCACCCCCAAATGCCGGGCGATCGCCACCACCGCCAAAGCATTACTTAAGTTGTGCTCTCCCAGCAGCTGAAGCTGAAGCCGCCCCAGAAGCTCACCATTTTCATAAATATCCGCCGCCGCGCCCTGGCTGCCCAGCGTGATTCCATCGGCAGTGTAGTTAGCGCCAGAACTAGGATCAAGGCTGTAGGTGATATCCGGCTTAAAATTGGCTTTCACCGTGGGGCAATCAATGGAACCCACCAGGGTTGTGCAATTTTTCTCGAAGGTGCGAAAAATGCTGATCACGCTATCGAGGGACTCGTAATGGTCCGGATGATCCAGCTCAATATTGGTGATCACCCCAATATCCGCCGTTAGCTTTACCAACGACCCGTCCGACTCATCCGCTTCCGCCACCAGCAAATCCCCGTTGCCCAAGTGGGCATTACCACCCCACTCCGCCACTTCACCGCCCACAATCACTGTGGGGTCCAGTCCCGCCTTCAACAGGGTCTGCCCCAAAGCGCTACTAGTGGTTGTTTTTCCATGGGTACCGGCGATCGCAATGCCCCGGTACTGGGTCATAATCCCCGCCAAAATATCTGAGCGATGGAAAATTGGACAGCCTTGGGCGATCGCCTCCTTATATTCCGCATTGTCCTTAGGAATCGCCGTGGAGCACACCACTTGAGGTAGTCCATTTTTGTTCGCGCCTTCCCCATTGACCTCTGCCCCAGGCAAAAGCTGGTGGATATTGTCAGCGGTTTGCCCTAGAAAAAACTTTGCCCCCAACGACTGCAGCGTTTCCGTAAGGCGATTTTCCCGCTGGTCTGACCCAGATACCGGGAGCGATCGCTGGGCAAGCACATAAGCCAGCGCCGACATACCAATGCCGCCAACGCCAATAAAATGAAAAGGACGACCGCTAAAATCAACCGGGGTCAACATTACCGCACTTGGCTTCCGAGGCGCTAAAAATCGAAGATTACAAGACACGGCACATGATATCAGCTAGGGCGCGTCATCAATGCCCCTCGGAACGCCCCCATTGATTACTGATGATTACTGAGATACACACTCACTGAGTCCCCAGAAGTTTTACCCAATGGGAAGTGATATCCCATCAGCACGCCCTGTGAATAAGTAGGACTTACGCAGAACTTCTCCAGCCCTCATCCTAAATTCCTGTGCCTAAGGAGAGGGCGGGACTTCGAAAAGTGGTGTAACTCTGAACCTTTACCTAACTCTTGCCCCCTTAAAAGGGCTGGGCATGGGGGTAGTCAACGGTGTTATTGAAGCCCTGACCGTAGACAATGTCCCCCAACAGGAGTAATTCATAAGGCAATTCAATAGAGCGTTATAACCGTTAACAATCTCGATGTTTTTTACTCCCGTTTAGCGTTTTTTCCCCTAATCAATCCCTTATTGACTGATCAGATTCAGTAATGGTTCGAAGCACACGGAACCAGGGGGCAAACGCACTGAAACCGAGAAATATCGGTTGCTTTCTGCATTTTTCCCTACTTTTTAATTGCATCATTCGTTATCTAACCCACACAGCCCTTGCCCAAAGAGCATTCAAAGTATTCAGGTCATGGGATATTATTTGTTGACATTCGAAAGATCTTTGTCAACATTTCAACCCGAGGGAAGGCGTAGTGGTTAGAGTCGCAATTAACGGATTTGGACGTATTGGTCGTAACTTCGTCCGTTGTTTAGCAACCCGTAAAGACAGCAATTTGCAGCTAGTGGGGCTAAACGACACATCCGATCCGAAAACCAACGCCCACCTGCTTAAGTACGACACCATGCTGGGTCGGTTCGACGCCGATATTTCCTACGGCGAAGACACCATCACCGTTAACGGCAACGTTATCAAGTGCACCTCCGATCGCAATCCCCTGAACCTTCCTTGGGCGGACTGGGACATTGACTTGATCATTGAATCCACCGGCGTATTCGTTACCGAGGAAGGAGCCTCCAAGCACTTACAGGCTGGAGCTAAAAAGGTTCTAATTACCGCCCCTGGCAAAGGCGGCAACATTGGCACCTATGTCATGGGCGTTAACCATCAAGATTACGACCCCGATGCCCATAACGTGGTCAGCAATGCTAGCTGTACCACCAACTGCCTCGCGCCCATCGTGAAAGTGCTGAACGATAACTTCGGCATCGTCAAAGGCACCATGACCACCACCCACAGCTACACCGGTGACCAGCGTCTGTTGGATGCAAGCCACCGGGATGTGCGTCGTGCCCGTGCAGCGGCGATGAATATTGTTCCCACGTCCACCGGTGCGGCAAAGGCTGTGGCGTTGGTGCTGCCGGAAATGGCGGGTAAGTTGAACGGTATTGCAATGCGTGTACCGACCCCCAACGTGTCTGTGGTGGACCTGGTGGTGCAGGTGGAGAAGAGCACGATCGCCGAGCAGGTGAATGAAGTGCTGAAGACCGCGTCTGAAAACGGCATGAAGGGCATTATTCGCTATAGCGACGAGCCGTTGGTGTCCTGTGATTACAAGGGTATGGATGAGTCCACCGCCGTTGACTCCAGCCTAACCATGACCATGGGTGGCGACATGATTAAGGTGGTGTCCTGGTATGACAACGAGTGGGGCTACAGCCAGCGGGTTGTGGACTTGGCTGAGCTAGTGGCTTCCAAGTGGAACTAAGGTTTTAAGCCTTACTGAGGTTGGAGCGATGGGGCAACTCATACACTGACCGAGAGATTGCTAAAAATATAGGCGCTTCGGGTGATGCCAATGGGCGATTCCGAAGCGCTTTTGTTTGGGTACTTTTCATCGTTGAAGTTTGCCGCTTCGCCCTTTGACCACTGTGGTAGTGCCCAACAGCTAAGCAAGGTTTAGATTAGAGCGAGCGATCAGGATCGCCCGTCGCCCATTGGGATCGCCCATTGATTGATCGTTATTGCCGCCGGTTTAGGAGCCCCAGCGTATGTCCAATCCAGCTTTTTCTGGATCCAACAATAAGCCGCCCCAGCCTTTGTCCCTGTCCACCAAGCTGGCCTATGGCGCTGGGGATTTGGGACCGGCAATTACGGCTAATGTGCTGATCTTTTTTCTGCTGTTTTTTCTCACGGAGGTGGCGGGATTAAGTCCGGGGCTGGCGGGGTGGATTTTGTTGATTGGCAAGGTGGGGGATGCGATTAATGACCCGATTATTGGGGTGATGAGCGATCGCACCCGGTCCAAATGGGGACGGCGTTACCCGTGGATGATTGGCGGGGCGATTCCTTTCGGCGTATTTTTTCTAATGCAGTGGTGGATTCCCTTTCAAGATGAATGGGCGCTGTTTTGGTATTACCTGGTCATTGCCACCCTATTTAACTTGGCTTACACCGCCGTGTCCTTGCCCTACGCAGCCCTAACGCCCCAGCTTTCCGACGACTATAACGAGCGCACCAATCTCAACACTTTTCGCTTCGCCTTTTCCATCGGCGGCAGCATTGCGTCTTTGGTGGTGGCGCAGCTTATTTTCCAGTCCGTTGATGATTTGGTGCAGCGCTACTTGATCCTTGGGGCGATTTGCACCGCAGCCTCCATAATTCCCATTTTCCTTTGCGTGGCAGGCACCTTCCGCCGCGCCATGCCCAAGGAGCGGATTCTAATGGCTCAGGAGGCGGCTGGGGAAACGACCGAAGCGCCCCTTCCCCTGGTGAAGCAAATTGGAATCGCCCTGGGCAATCGACCGTTTCAGTATGTGGTGGGCATTTACCTGTGCTCTTGGTTTGCGGTGCAGCTCATTGGCGCGATTATGCAGTTTTATGTGGTGAGCTGGATGAGGCTCGATGCAGCGGAGTTTCCTAATGTGGCGCTGGCGGTGCAGGGGACGGCGATCGCCTTCTTACCCATTTGGGGACGCCTGAGTAAAACCAAAGGCAAACGGGGGGTGTACTTTATGGGCATGGGCATTTGGCTGATTGCCCAGGTGGGGTTGCTGTTTCTTCAGCCGGGACAGGTGGGGCTGATGTACTTCCTGTGCGTGATGGCGGGGGCGGGGGTCTCCACGGCATATTTGGTTCCCTGGTCCATGTTGCCGGACGTGATTGATGCGGACGAGCTAAAAACCGGGCAGCGGCGGGAAGGGGTGTTTTATTCGTTTATGGTGTTTTTGCAAAAAATGGGGCTGGCGTTGGCTCTGTGGTTTGTGGGGCAAATTATCGAGTGGGCGGGCTATATCAAAAGCGTTCCCGATGCGCCGCCGCCGGTGCAGCCTGAATCGGCGCTGTGGGCTATTCGGTTGTTAATTGGTCCCTTGCCAGCGATCGCCCTAGTGGCAGGCATCATCCTCACCTACTTTTATCCAATTACCGCCGAGCTACACAGGGAAATTCTCTTAAAACTGCAAGAGCGGAAAGAAAAATCCGGCGAACTCAGCTAAGGGCGATCGTCAACGAAACCCCCAAGTCAAAAGCCGCGAGGGCTTTAGCTCCTAGCATTCATTTTCCATCGACGTTTTTTCACACTGGCACACACCAGTCCTGAAGTAAGGGCGCGCCTAAGAATAGGTTAAGAGACCTGTCACAGTTACCCACTGGGATAGCTCACTCCTAAAATCGGCGGCCGCAATCTATGTCCAGTCCTGCTCTGTCTTTGCCCAAGGGGAAGATTTCCTCTGATCAGCCCCAGTCTTTACCTTTTTCAGCCAAGCTATCCTTCGGGGCGGGGGACTTTGGTCCTGCCATTACCGCCAACTTGCTGATTTTTTTCTGGCTGTATTTCCTCACGGCGGTGGCGGGGTTAAGTCCAGGAATGGCGGGATCTATTTTATTTGCCGACAAAATTGGACACGCCGTTAGCACTTTGGTGGTGGGGATTTTGAGCGATCGCACCCGGTCTCGCTGGGGACGTCGCTATCCGTGGATTGTCCTAGGAGCTGCGCCCTTTAGCCTGTGTTTTTTCCTGCTGTGGTGGGTGCCCTTCGAAAACCAGTGGGCGCTGTTTGGGTATTATCTGGCGATTATTTTTGCGTTTAAATTTGCCTACAACGCGGTCACCTTGCCTTACACAGCCCTAACGCCGCAAATTACCAACAGCTATAACGAACGCACCCAGCTCAATACTTTTCGCTTCACCTTTTCCATTGGCGGCAAAATTGCGTCCTTAATTTTGGCGCAGCAGATTCTCCAGCGCATCGATGATCCGATCGCGAGCCATTTGGTGCTGGGGGGCGTGTGCAGTCTCGCGGCGATGGTGCCTATTGTGCTGTGCGTTATGGGTACCTATCAGCGGGTGATTCCTAATGAGCGTGCCCAGCAGGTGAAGGATAAGTTCTCCTGCGATTCTCGCCCCTTAAAACAGCAAATCGGCATTGCCTTAAAGTTTCGCCCGTTCCAATACGTTGTGGGCATTTACCTTTGTTCCTGGTCCGCTGTGCAGTTGATTAGTGCGATGACGCCGTTTTTTGTGGTGAGCTGGATGGGGCTGGCGGAGGCGGATTTTCCCAAGGCAGCTCTGGCGATTCAGGGAACGGCGATCGCCTGCCTGTCGATGTGGGGACGCCTGAGCAAAACCATTGGCAAGTGCGGTGCGTATTTTATGGGGGTGTCGGTGTGGCTGGTGGCTCAGGTGGGGCTATTGCTGGTGCAGCCGGGGCAGGTGTTGTTGATGTATGCCCTGTGCATGTTGGCGGGGGTGGGGGTTTCTACGGCTTATTTGATTCCTTGGTCCATGTTGCCGGATGTGGTGGACGCCAATGAGCTAAATACCGGGCAGCGTCAGGAAGGTACGTTTTATTCTTTGATGATTTTTCTCCAAAAGCTGGGGCTGGCGATCGCCCTGTGGTTTATGGGGCAAATGATTGAACTGTCTGGCTATGTGCAGGGGCTACCGGATATGCAGCCCGATTCGGCATTGTTAGCCATTCGATTGCTGACAGGAGGACTGCCGGCGATCGCCCTAATCATTGGCATGAACCTGGTGTCCTCCTACCCCATCACCGCCGAACTCCACGCGGAAATTCTCCACAAGCTAAACGCAAAAAAGGCATCCGCCTCTGTGGCAAAGGGGTAATGGGCTGGGGGCGATCGCCTTACAACCAAGATTCAATTGGTAGGGGCTGTGGGGTTGGCAACCGTTGAAAGTCGCTGTCGGCAGTGACGAGGGTTAGGTTGTGCTGTAGAGCGATCGCTGCAATCCAAAGGTCATTATCGCCAATGCCGAGTTGATTAATGGTGGTGCGCCGCCGTTGTTTTTTATCTTTGGGACCATAGCGGCGAAAAAAGTCTGCTTTTAGGACGCCGTAAATTTCTGCGGTTTCGGAATCACACGGGTAAATGTGTAAGCCGGCGAAGAATTGTTGGACGCGGATTAGATTGGTTTGGCGATCGCGGGACCGAGCTGCCATATCCACCAGCTCGCCCACAACGATGGTGCAGCTTGAGAGAGGTGGATCGCCCAAGGCACTTAATTTTTCCAACAGGGTGGGATTGCCCATCAATAGTCCGCTGCAATGGTTGGTGTCCAGCAGAAACATTATTCGAAGGGGTCTAACCTATAGTCGAATTGGGCTTCAATTCGGGAGTGGGCAACTGCTTCGGCGCACTCAGGCAGATCATCCCCGGACCAGGGTTCCAGGGTTTGAAGGTGGGCGAGGAAGCTGGCGGCGGTGCTTTGGATTGGGGGGTGTTGGAGCGATCGCAGCAAATCCAGCGCTTGGCTTAGGTATTGGGCAGGCAGGGCATCAATCGCTTGATGCAGTTTGTCTTTCAAAGTCATGGAGAGTTAAGCCGATGATTGGGGCTACTTCAATGCTAATCCCCTCGGTGAGGTTTGATGGGCGGACAAAACTACTGGCTATGATGAAGGCGAGTTTTGGTGGGGTGGGTTGTGACGCAGGATGAGTTGTTGGAGCTGTTGGGGCGGGCGAAGGTGGAGGGCTGGGAAACGTTAGATCTATCAGGCTTGGGATTGGAGGAATTGCCGTCGAAGATTAGAAACCTACCCTCCCTGACAGAACTTGACCTCAGCTATAACCAGCTCAGCTCGCTGC
>CALGDE010000124.1 GCA_937883785.1 uncultured cyanobacterium | reverse complement strand
CTTGATGATGCGCAGGTTAGCTAATTAAGATTTACTTTATAAATTAGCTCTCAAAGGGAAAATTGAAAATGGATTCTGGGGCACGGCAGTATTCACAGCGATGGTCGGCGCGTTTGGCGACTTTGGGATATTGGGGATTCACGGGGCGATGACGCTGAGGAGGGTCATGCTTCGTTCCCCTGTTGCCTGAAGTTCAGCAAGGGTCAGGGCGTCTAATTCGGTTTGGAGGGTTTCATCGAAGGGTTGGTCATTGTCGCGGGCAGTGCGCCAAGCGGTCATCAGTTCGGCGAGGCGGGTTTGTTGGGCTTCGGTGAAGTGGGGGTCGGGACGAAAACTTTGCAGGAGAATGGTGCCGCCGAAGGGTTGGTCGCTGAGTTGGGCGGTGAGGGCGTCGAGGGCTTGACCGGCGGTGTTCCCTTGGGTTTGTTTATTGCCGGAGATCGCCCGGTAGGTGGGGGTGCCGTCAGGAGTTGGGATGTGGAGTATAGCGATCGTTTGCATGGGGGGGATGGTTATTCGTTGGGTTGAATTAGGTCTTGGAAGCGTGGGTCGCTGCGAATAGGGTCAAAGTCTGAGTCTTTGGCGGTACGCTCGCGGTAGTTATCTGGATCGAGTTTGAAAACCTTGGCGAGCCATTCAAGGGCAGGCTCAATCTGGTTTTTCTGACTGTAGACGCAAGCTAAGCCGTAATGCCCTTCTGGATCGTCACCATTCAAGTCAAGACATTGCTGGAATGTTTCGATGGACTTTTCGTACTGCTTAGCAATTAGGTAAGCCCAGCCAATTTGATGACGGGTCCAACTATTGTCGGGTTTGATTTCTAGGGCTTTGTCATAGCTGGCGATCGCTTCCTCATATCGCTCTAATTTATGCAGAGCATTCCCACGGTTGTACCAGGCTTGATCTTGATCGGGTTTGATTTCTACGGCTTTGTCATAGCTGGCGATCGCTTCCTCATAGCGACCTATTTCAACAAGTGAGAAGCCTTTGCCGAACCAAGCTGTATCTTTATCCGGTTCAATTTCTAGGGCTTTGTCGTAGCAAAAGATAGCTTGCTCGTAAGTATTTCCACTTTCAAAGAGCAGTCCTTCTTCCACTAATAATCTGGATCGCTCTGCTTTCTCTAAACTATCTGTCTCAATCAATTGATGTAAATCAGCAATCTTTTGCTGTCGTTCTCTCTCCGATAAATTGCAATAATCGCCGTATTCTGCGGATTTAGTCCAACCCATAATTTGGGAGCGATCGCCCTCATCCAAAGGCAACGTCAACGTTCCGGCTCGCCAATCGTAAAAATCAGGAGCCCGCAACAACAAATACTTCACCACAAACGCCGACACCACAAACACAACAGGACGCGGCACCGTATCCCGCAAACACTCCCGCACCTGATTGAAATGGCTTAATAACGGCGGCACATCCCGCGAATCATAATTATGTAAATCCGCACTGTCCCACCCCAACGCCCGCTTCGTATCCTCATAGCCCAACAGCGCCTCATCAACCCCCTGCACCACCAACACATCAAAAGGATTGGTCTCAAATAAACCCATCGCCTCGGGATAAAACGACTCCGCCCCCCGCTCCAATTCCAACACCTCAACCCGCCCAAAACGCCCCTTGAGCTGTTCCACTACCTCGGATCCCTGCTGGCGAGAACACTGCACAAAAAACCAGCCCGCCCCCTCAGTGTTGGCAATGCCTCGAAACAACCGCCCCAAAACCTCATCCTTCGACTCCGGCGGCAACTCCTCCTCATCCCAATCCAAAAAATCCGCAACCAGCCGCTCCGTCATACGTCCCCCTGGGCCCGTTGCTGCTGATAAACCGCCCACCGCTCCTTAAACACCTTCGACCCACGAATCAACGGATGTACGTCATACCACGTCACCCGTTCGCCATCGTCATCAAAAAACGAATATTCCAAAATGCACCGCTTCGCCAACAGCGCCTGATACCGCTCATCATCATCGTTCTGCTTTTGCTTGCTTTCCCGCACCGCCAACAAAAACTCCCACTCCGACTCCTGAAGCGATCGCAAATAAGCCTGCCGAAAATCCGTAATTGCCCGCTTCACCGCCTGGGCCCGCACCGGCAACTTCAAGGTGCGATTAATTGCATCCTGGGACATATGCATCAAATCCCGCAAATGCCCACCGCTGCTTAAACACAGCAAATCCAAAATATCTTGGGATTCAAACACCCCCACCGTCCCCTCATCCCCATTTGCCACCAACCCCAGCTCCGGCCACACCTGCCTCACCCGCCGCGCCAACGCCTGCCGCAACAACCCAATCCCCTCCTCCTGGATCACTGTCCCATCCACCGACGTCACCATCACCATCGGCAAAATCTGCGGTTTGCCATAGATGGTCTGCAACTCCGAAGACAACGGCGAATATAACAACGACAGCGGAGCCGTGTACACCATGTGGCAATCCAGTGATCGCATCAACTCCGAGCGATGGACAAAAATCTCCTCAAAATTGCTCGGCTTATCCGGCTCCTGGGTACGCACAATCCGATCCAAATTATCCGCAATCACCACCACCTTATTTTCATTCGCCTTCCCCCTCTTCCGTGCATTGTTGATAAACAGATTCAATGCCGTCACCAACGACTCCGTATTCACCTCCACCAACTTCCGAATCTCCTCCCGCCGATTCGGCTCCTTCCGCACCGCCGCCGTCAACTTCATAAACTGGGGCAACGCCACATCCAACGTCATCTTCTCCAGTTCCACCTCGGTCAACGCCAATTCTTTCAACCTTTTCAGACGATCGCTCAACCAATTTTGAATTGGGGTGGAATCGGCGCGATCGCTCAACTTCTCCAGTAGCTGGCGAGTACAAGACAACAACACATCTTGATATTGAGTATCCTGCAAACTCAAATCGCCACTGTTATCCGTCGCCGCCGCAAAATAAACAACAACACACCCTTCATCCTCCAAAAACTTCGCCAACCGCAACAGCTCCGTGGACTTCCCTCCACCGCGATGCCCCGAATAAAGCTGATAGGTATTCTCGTCATCGTTTAGGATCCGGCTGCCCAACTCCGTACGGATATCGTCATCCCCCCGCACCGCCTGAAAATCCACATACCGCGCATCCCCCGGCTCCAGCGGCGAATCAGGCTTAAACGAATTAAACAGTCCTTTGATAATTTCAGCGTCTGACATTGCCATTAGCACCCTAACTCCCTAGCAAAATCACAACTGATACACCGCTCCCCAATTGTAATCACTCCCTATGCAGCCGCTGTAGGCTGAGGACCATACCCGGTCAAAGGACGTAATTCAGGGGGCTGAACCCCAAAAACAATCTCGCGGGGCGGAATCCTCAACTCGACCAACTCCTCTGCAACAGAGCGATCCGTATTATTCGCCTCAATCCAAATACAATCATCAACAATATTTAGGTGCAGCAAAGGATGATGGATTCGGCGATCGCCTTCCCAACCAAGGGCCATCAAGAGATAGCGATCATGTTCTGAATCTGCAATTACCTCATAATGCACATCCGTATTTTCTTCGGCATTTCCTGTGAAGTATTGGAAGATTGTGCGAATTGCTTCCCGTTTCTGGTCTAAGGTAGCCATTGCTGAATCTCCTGTTGACTAGGGTTAAAAACCATGACCTTAAGACGATTAGAGTCAATCAAAATCTGAGCAAAATCATCCTTTTCAAATAAGTCAAAGAAAGCAGCATTGGGCATTGCTAAATAAAGCTCCCGATCCGGATGAGTACGCTTCAGAATCTCCTCGTAAAGAACATATTGACCCAGTGCATCTTCCAAATCCACCACGCGGGAATCCCGTAAAAAACTCTTCACCTCAACCACAATCTTTTGAGTAGCCCGCTCCGCCGCTAACAATCGCTGTGCCCCTAAATCTGCCTCCAATCTGCGACTAGACCAACGGATGGAAAAGGGATCATGGGTAATTTGCCACCCGTCTTTAATCAGCGCCTCTTTAACGGTTTGATGATAGATATCTCGTGCTGCCATAGGAGATGAATGGGAGAGAAAGCGCCCTAATTCGATTGTAAGCGGCTTCCCTATGGATGCCTTGACGTTGTCCTGTGTCACCCCCTAGCGTCGGAAGGTCATTTGTACTGAGAAGGGGCGATCGCCATCATGACCCAAGCTGCCAATCAATCGGGATTTCGCATTGAGAAGGATTCGATGGGAGAAAAGTCCCTGCCCGATTCTGCCTATTACGGTATCCAAACCCTGCGGGCAATGGAGAATTTTCCCATTAGCGGGCTGCGTCCCTTGCCCACCTATGTGGAAGCCTGTGTGTTGATTAAGAAGGCGACGGCGATCGCCAATGGGGAGCTGGGCTGCATTCCCGAGGAGCTGTCGAAGGTGATTGTGCAGGCAGCCGATGAGGTGCTGGACGGCAAGCTACGGGATCAGTTTGTGGTGGATGTGTACCAAGCCGGGGCTGGCACGTCCCACCATATGAATGTGAATGAGGTGTTGGCGAATCGGGGCTTGGAGCTATTGGGGGATGCGAAGGGAAATTATGGGCGGCTGAGCCCCAATGACCACGTGAATTATGGACAGTCCACCAATGATGTGATTCCCACGGCGATTCGCATTGGCAGTTTGTTAGCCCTGAAGCGAACCCTTTATCCGGCGCTGGAGTCCATGATTCATCACGTGGCGGCAAAGGCGGACGAGTTCAAAGACGTGGTGAAGTCTGGGCGCACCCATTTACAGGATGCGGTGCCGGTGCGTTTGGGGGAAGGTTTCCGGGCATGGTCCGTGATTCTGGCGGATCATTTGCGGCGGCTGAAGATGGCTTCGGCGGATCTTACGCAGCTTGGGTTGGGCGGTAGTGCTGCCGGGACGGGGTTGAATACCCACCCGAAATATCGCGGGCGATCGGCGGAGTTGCTATCGGAATTGATTGGGGTGGATGTGGCTCCCGCTCCCCATCTGATGGCGGCGATGCAAAGTATGTCCCCCTTCGTAAATATGTCCGGTTGTTTGCGGAACTTGGCGCAGGATTTGGCGAAAATTTCCCACGATTTGCGCCTGATGGATTCGGGTCCGAAGACCGGTTTTAAGGAAATTAAGTTGCCGCCGGTACAGCCCGGCTCGTCGATTATGCCGGGAAAATACAATCCGGTGATGGCGGAGATGACGTCGATGGTGTGTTTCCAGGTAATGGGGCACGACCAGGCGATCGCCCTGTGCGCCCAGGCAGGTCAGTTGGAGCTGAACGTGATGATGCCCCTGATTGCCTTTGATCTGATCCACAGCATTGAGATTTTGGGTAATACCATCGGTGCCTTAGGCGATCGCTGTATCGCGGGAATTGAAGCTGTGCCGGAGCGGTGTGAAGCCTACGCGGAGGGGAGTTTGGCGTTGGTGACGGCACTGAATACCCATTTGCCCGGGGGCTATTTGACGGCGGCGGCGATCGCCAAAGAATCCTTAGAAACGGGCAAATCATTGCGGCAAATTGTGCTGGAGCGGGAGCTAATTCCAGAGGATAAACTAACAGAAATTTTAGATTTAAATCGCATGAGCACGCTACCTCAGGATACCTAGCAGGGTTATCTTATTCGTTGAAATTATTGCGTAGGATACTGCATAGAGCTGAAGCACTTTATCCAATTCTGTGCAGTGTTATTCACCCTCAAACCTTCGTAAGGAGAGTAGAAGAGAGGAAGATGTTCATTGCTGCAATAGATATCGGCGGAACGAAGATTAAGTATGGGGTGGTTGATGACGAGGGCAGTATTTCTTCTCAAGGAAGTATACAGACTCATCCTAAAAGAGGTGCCTCAGATATCCTTATGAGGATTGCAGAAGTCATTACCACAATGGCTAAGGCATATCCATTAGTTGGGATTGGTATCAGCGCCACAGGGCAAGTGGATTTTTATCAAGGAATTATTAGTTATGCCACCGATTTAATTCCAAACTGGATAGGGACTAATATCAGGGGGTATTTTGAAGGGAAACTCAATTTACCAGTTGTTGTTGAAAACGACGTGAACTGCATCGCAATAGCTGAACACTGGCAGGGAAGTGCTATTGGGGAAGACTCTTTTATCTGTATTGCCCTCGGCACAGGCATTGGTGGAGGGATATTTAATCAGGGTGAGCTTTACCGGGGAGATAACTATGGAGCCGGTGAGTTTGGGCATATAAAAATTGTTCAAAATGGCCGACAGTGTAGATGCGGTGACTACGGATGCTACGAAGCTCATGCATCAACCGATGCTCTCATTTCTAGGGCAAAAGTATTAGCAAAACTGGATAATATCGATGGCGAAACGATTTTCCAACGCGAAAGAAATGGCGATGTTCTATATAAAGAATTAGTGGAAGAATGGATAGGATTTATAGCTGATGGACTAAAAAGTATTGTTGTTTCTTTCAATCCTAAGCTGATAATTATTGGTGGCGGAGTGTCAGCCCAGGGAGATTATCTTTTACACAGAATTGAGGAGAATCTACATCAGAAGCTAATGCCTAGCTTTAAGAAAAATCTGATCCTTAAGATGGCCAGCGCTGGCAATGATTCTGGTCTGTTGGGCGCGGCATATCTTTTGCTTAGAAATCTTGAAGGTAAATAGTGACTGGTCATAGAGTCAAGGGTATTTTTATCGCTGGGGCGATCGCCAAATAAGCCCTAGGAACGGGCGAGCTTCTGCAACCGGTTTTCCTAGAACGGAAGCTAGCTTGCGAGGGTACACTGACGGCAATTTTGAACTTGGATTCCGATGGGCATGATCCCCAAAGACAGTAACGATTCTGCGTAGTTGCTACGTCTAGAGAACCGCCCTTGTTAGGATCGGCACGTCTTTGTCCGGTCCTAATTTCTGCCGAACCTATGGATTTGTCTGCGATTCGGAGTATTGTCGATACCGCCCTTCCCCGGTCCATTCCTGAGGAGTTTCAATCGCTTCAAACCAAACTTCGCGATTGCTGGCAGTCGGTGGACCTATTCGACACTGGCGATTACGACATTGTGGTGATTCCATCGGTGACGCTGGATGCCCATGAACTTGAGAAGGTGCGGGGATTTTTACACTACGAAGAACGGTGTCTATTTTCCCTAATTCGCCTACGCAATCCTCGAACGCGGCTAATTTACATCACCTCCCAGCCGCTCCACCCCAGCATTATTGACTACTACCTACAACTGCTGCCGGGGATTCCCTTTTCCCATGCCCGCAACCGCTTGCTGCTATTTTCCACCTACGACGCATCTCCCAAGGCACTCACCCAAAAAATCCTAGAACGCCCTCGGCTGATGGAGCGCATTCGGCGGGCAATGCGTAGCGATCGCGCCTATGCCATTTGCTATAACGCCACCGATCTTGAGCGGGACCTGTCGGTGCAGCTAGGGATTCCCCTATTCGCCACGGATCCAGCCTTGGGAGAATTTGGCACCAAAAGCGGCAGTCGTCAGATCTTTGCCGAATGCCAGGTGCCCCATCCCGATGGCAGTCCCTTGGTACACACCGTCGACGATCTTGCCCGAGAAACCCAGGCGTTAAAATATCGCAATCCTGAGTTGCAGCGCTGCGTGGTCAAGCTTAACGAGGGGTTTTCTGGGGAAGGCAATGCCCTGTTGAATCTGCGGGAACTGGACGATCGCCCGCCCCTGCCAGAAATTCACCGGCGGTTCCAAACCATGCGGTTCCAAGCCAGCAACGAAACCTGGGACACGTTTAAGCAGTGCATTCCCGAATTGGGGGCGATCGTGGAAGGGTTTGTGGAGGGGGAGGTGAAGCGATCGCCCAGTGTGCAGGGGCGCATCAATCCCTGTGGGCGTGTGGAAATTCTTTCGACCCATGATCAAATTCTCGGCGGTCCTGATGGGCAAATTTTCCTCGGCTGCGAGTTTCCTGCCCATGCGGACTATCGCCTAAAGCTGCAACATTATGGGCAACTGGTGGGCGAAAAGCTGGGGCAGTACGGAGCGCTGGAGCGGTATGGGGTGGATTTTGTGGTGGTGCAGCGGGAGTCGGGACAGTGGGATGTGGAGGCGATCGAAATTAATTTGCGCAAGGGGGGCACCACCCATCCGTTTATGGCGATGAAGCTGCTAACCATGGGGCAGTACAACACAGAAGACGGGCGATTCTATAGCTTGCAGGGACAGCCGAAATACTACAAAGCCACTGACAATCTGGAAAAGAGTCGCTATCAGGGACTATTGCCCAGTGATTTGATGGACGCGATCGCTTTCAACCAGCTCCACTTCGACACCAGCACCGAGACCGGCACCGTGTTCCACCTAATGGGCTGTCTATCAGAATTCGGCAAACTGGGCATGACCAGCATCGGCAACTCCCGCGAAGAAGCCGAAACCCTATATCAACAAGTTTCAACCGCCCTGGATCGGGAAACCTCCGACGAAGCCATGGCAAGACTCACCATGCCCTTTTCCTGGCCGTCAGCGTAAAAATTTTCCAGAATTCTAGGATCGAGGCGTGTACATTGCCCGCAGCACCAGCGCCGGATCAATCCAATCTTTGCCGTACTTAATGCCCCAGTGCAGATGCGGTCCCGTGGTGCGCCCAGTCATGCCCACGCGACCAATACGGGCTCCCGTTTGTACCATTTGCCCTTCCCAAATTTCCAAACCGCTGCCGGGATCCTTTAAATATCGCCGTCCATCTCGCACCCCAGCGCGACCCTTTAGGTGGCAATATACATGCTGCCAATTTCCCGATTGAATGCGCACCGCCGTTCCACAGCGATCGCCATCGGAGATTTTAATCACCTTCCCCGCCCACCAGTTGCGAATATAGCTGCCTTTCGGTGCCGCCAAATCTAAACCACGATGAAATTCCCACCGTCCGCCGGACCCGCGATAACCAAAGGCCGACGTGTAACTTTGGAAATTTTCCACCGGAAATGAACCCCGCTGCCAGGCACTAGTGCCAGAGTAGGCCACAGCTCCTTGCTTTTGGGGAGGAGCGATCGCCGGTACCGCCGCCGCACTGCTGGCCACCTTAATGGAGTCATCGTCGGTGTTCGCAGAAGACGCCTGGGGGTTGGGCTCAATTTTCGGCTTGCGGGGTGCTTCTTTCGGCAAGCTGGCGCCGGGTGGCTGAAGAATAGCCTGGGTTTTGCCAAGGGATTCTAAAGAGGCATCGCTGTTTTTTTCCTTATTGCCCTCAGGAGGACCCGCATCTTTTGTGGCGCGAGATGCTTCAATCCACTGCTCCACCTGCTCCGTATTGCCATTGGGGCTATTGGTGCCAGCTACAAAATCTCGAGTTTGAGCGGCGATCGCCACCAGCAACTCCGTCGATAAAATTCCCGCTCCAAACAGCCCCACCAAAAGCGCCACGTTGAGACGACGCTGAAGTTGGCGTAGGGAAGGAGATCGATGCTTTGATGGGACTATCTTTCGGGTGGTCAAAACTTTAACCGTTGACGCCGGAAGCGCCATAAACAGTGGTGTTATTACAGTTCATGCTACTGACTTTATCGAAAATTTTTTGGAACGTCTACCGAGATTGCGCCCAATTCCACACTTTGCAACGCAGCGAATATCACCATAGATAGAAATCGAGGGCAACTTAGGTTCTTTTTTGAATTCATCAGCAAGTTGCCTTAAGAAATTGCCCCGTTCTTCATCTATAGGTAGTGGTGCGACGTAATAGTCAGAGAGCTAAAGACAAGTTGTATAGTCATTCCCCTGGTATGTAGGTCAGCGCTATAAGCAAAGGGCATAAGGATTAGGAGGTTAGAACACTTCTACATTCCGTCCTACATACCTGGGGAATGACTATACAACCAACACCATTGAAGGTGTCCTCGATGATGCCGAAGTCCTAACTCGCACCCAACACCCATTCCCGGACTCACCGAAGCGATCGCCCTCCTCAAAACCGCCCTCGAATCCCGCCAGCAGGACAACGAGAAATGACCCAATTGCCCCCCAGCCCAACCGTCAATCTGCAATGGCTGTCCCAAAAGCTGGGGCAGGAAATTGCGCGTGATGATTTGGAGGCGATCGCGCAACAATGGCAACTTACGGAACTCTCCCACTTCGGCTCCGTTCTCCGCGATGACTTCCACGATCAGAGCGACGTCGATGTAATCGTCCAATTCCATCCCGACGCCAAACCAACCTTTGCTACCCTCGATCGCATCCAAGTCGGCCTAGAAACTCTATTCAAGCGCCCCGTCGATGTCATAACCCGAAACGGTATCAGCAACAGCCGTAACTATCTCCGCCGCGAAGCCATCCTATCCAGCGCTCAACTACTCCATAGAACGCGATCAACAATATCTGCTTGATATGCTGCAATCCGCCCAGCTTGTGCGGCAATACACCGCCACCACCAGCAAAGCGGAGTCCATTGCAGATGTTCAGCTTCAAGATTCCGTCATTCGTTGCCTAATGGTCATTGCCGAAGCTGCCTGCCGGATTTCCCCTGCCACCCGCGATCGCCTGAGCAATATCAATATCGCGTGGCATGAAATCTAATGGAATGCGCAATCGGCTAGTGCACGAATACAACGAAATTGATTTCGACTTGGTCTGGAGCGTTGTGGGGTCTGAAGTTCCAGAGTTGATTCACAGTCTTGAAGCTGAATTACCGTAGTGGCGATCGCGCTAAATAATCGTTGAGCACGATCGCAACTCATCGGGAATCGACTGCCCCGGCTCAAACTCAAGCAGCGTCTCACTCAACCGCAAATACCCACTATCCGCAAACGAAATCAACATCCGCGACAGCGCCACCCAAACACACCGCTCAAACTCCCAATCCTTCTCCCGTGGCGCAAAATCACAAATCGACTTCAGCGCCCAAAAATAGCTGTTGCGCACCACCGGTCCGCCCTTCTTAAACACCGGCACATCCTCCGCCGCAATGTAGAGCATGTCATCTTTGATTCGAGCCCGCATGGTTTGTGGTGAAGGAACTAAACAACAACTAAACCGTACTTGCCACAGTAGCGGCGTGAGCGACGTTAGTAATTCGGCTGGAAATTAGCGGACTTCGTAACATTTGCGACGTCGCCGTTGGAATTGCGGCTGCGATTGAACCTAAGATGTGACGCAGGGTGAACCAACATTATTCGCCATCTATAAAAATGTAGTAGACTCTGGCTGACCAAGGCTGCTGCCTTCTACCCCCGCCTCGGTATGATTCCTTATCCCTATCATCTACTAGCCTTTCTAATTGCCACTGCTGTCGTGATGGTGACGACGCCGCTGGTAAAACGCATCGGACTGCGCAGCGGGCGGGTGGATTTGCCTGGCGATCGCAAGGTGCATGACCGTCCTATGGTGCGCCTGGGTGGGGTGTCGATTTTTCTGGGATGTTTAATTGCCCTGGTGGTGGTGTGGAGTTTGGGGGCGTTTGGATGGTTACCCCAAGCGCAGGAATTTGCAATTTGGGGAGTGACCATTGGCGGGCTGGCGATGTTTGCCCTGGGGTTAGCTGATGATCTATTAAATCTGTCCCCCTTTGTACGGCTGTTTTTGCAAACGGCGATCGCCACCCTGTGCTGGAACGTGGGCGTAAGTATTGATTTCTTGACCATCCCTGGCATTGGCTTGGTGCAGCTAGGGATATTTAGTTTGCCCATTACGGTGCTGTGGTTGGTGGGAATGACCAACGCCGTGAACTGGATTGATGGGCTGGATGGTTTGGCGGCCGGGGTGTCGGGAATTTCGGCGGTGGTGATGTTGGTGGTGTCCCTGTTTATGGAACAGCCCGCTGCGGCATTGATTGCGGCGGCGTTGGCGGGGGCCGCCCTAGGTTTTTTGCGCTACAACTTCAACCCGGCTCAGATTTTTATGGGGGATGGCGGGTCCTACTTTATGGGCTTTACCCTGGCAGGCGTCGGGGCGATCGGCTTGGTAAAGGCGGCGGCGGTAACTTCGGTGGTGTTGCCCTACGTAATTTTGGCGGTGCCGCTGCTGGATATGTCCGCCGTAATTTTGGATCGCCTACGCAGTGGTAAATCCCCCTTCCGCGCCGATAAACGCCACCTACACCACCGTTTGCTGAGCGCCGGCCTGTCCCATCGCGCCACGGTGTTATTTATTTATGCCCTAACCCTATGGGTGGGGTCACTGGCGCTGGCATTTTCCGGCATCCCCAGCGGTCCCGCCTATGCGATCGCTGGTACTGGGGTATTGACCTACATTAGCTGGCAGGTGTGGCGGCAGGCGAAAGCGTCCTAACCATGGAAGTGCTGTGGCTACTGGTGGGAATGGCGCTGGGCAGTAGTTTTACCCTGGCGATCGCCGGTCGCTTTCCGAAAAATTCCACCGCCCGCGAAACCCTAGCCGAAAGGGTAGATGATTTCCCACGCTTTGACCAACTGGATCAGCAACTACAAACCCTGCAACGTTGGCACGAGTCCCACCATCACCAGCTGGGAATCCTCAACGAAAAATTAAACGAACCCGCCGCCTATGCCGAACCTGCCCCAGCGCCCGAGGCTGAAGCTAACCCTTTGGCATCGGAAGTGGGGCTGGATTACGCGCCGTTGAACCAATATTTGGGATTAGGACAGTGGGCAGAGGCGGATCGGATGACGCGGGATCTATTGGCAGCAGCGGTGGGAATGCCTGCCAATGCAGCGATCGCCCCGGATGACTGGCAGCGATTACCGGCGGTGGATTTGGGCACTGTGGATAATCTATGGCGCTACTGGAGTGGCGATCGCTTTGGATTCGCTGCCCAGGCGCAACTGTGGCAACATACCGGCGGCAACTACGAGAAATTCTGCGACTCCGTGGGCTGGCGCAGCGGCGAAGAGTGGATCTATCGGGACGAGTTAGATGGCGATCGCGGCGCTCCAGTGGGACATTGGCCAGCAGTGGCTTGGGGGGCTCGGTCCTGCTATGGCAATGGTGCTGGGGTAGCCAGCCAGGCAATGGCGGGGCTGATGGAACGGGTGATCACGGTTTTGCTAACGGAAAGCCACTAACATCAGGACTTACGCAAGACATGCTGTTTAAGTCCAAAAACAAACGTTGCATCGACTTCCTCCCTTGGTAAAGGAGACTTTGCATCAGTTCTGTAAATTTAAGCTGAATATTTAAGCTGAATTGCTCACCATGAAACATGCGGTTTTAGTCACAGGATGTAGCGGTTTTCTAGGGTGGAATTTATGTCAGTGGCTCGTGCAAAACCGAGGCGAGTCTTGCACCGTAATTGGCACCTATAATCGCCAGAAAATCGCCATTCCAAACGTGAAAACTTTGTCGCTGGATTTAACCGATGAAACAGCGATCGCCCAAGCCCTAAATCAACTGCAACCCACCACTGTATTTCACCTCGCCGCCGCTGCCCGCCCCAACTGGTGCCAAATCAATTCCGATATTTCCCACCGCATCAACGTCACTGCCACCCTTAATTTAGCCACCCAATGTGCGGACCGAAATATTGATTTTGTATTCACATCAACGGATCTGGTTTTTGATGGTGTGCGGGGTAATTATTCTGAGGAAGATTCGGTGTCGCCCGTATGTCTTTATGGGGAACAAAAAGTGGCAGCGGAATTGGCAGTGAGCGATCGCCATCCCGCTGCAAAAACTTGCCGCATGCCCCTAATGTTTGGCGCTTCCCCATCCACCTCCGCCAGCTTTTTGCAGGGATTTATTGAAAAATTGCGATCGCCCGATCCCCTGTTTGCATTCACCGACGAATTTCGCACCCCCGCCAGCGCCCAGGACGCGGCGGCAGGGTTGGTTGTCGCTTGGGAAAACACCGTGGAGCCGGTAATGGGGCGGAGATGTTTACATTTAGGGGGACCGGAGCGTCTGTCCCGCTACGACTTTGCCAAGAAATTGGCGATCGCGCTGGATATTCCTTTAGACCAGGTGCAGCCAGGATTGCAGGCGGAATTAACCATGCCCGCACCGCGATCTCCCGACACCAGCCTTAACAGTCAGCGCGCCTTTGACCTGGGCTATCAACCAGATTTCGTCGAACGTAAGTTAAAAACAATCGTAGGTGCGTCACAAAATTAACCTTACGTTCAAAATGCTATGACTCAACGGCTTGCCACCCTTGGCACCAATATCAGCCAAATTTTTGCCCGCATCCCCAATCGGGCTTATCTGCTTATTGCCACCTTGTGTTTCGCCGCCTCCAATCCCACCGTGCGCCGCATCACCGACATAGGAGAAGGCAACTTGGTGGACGGACGCAACCCCATTTCCTTTTGCAACGTGCTGTTTGTGGCAAATCTGGTGGTGTTGGCGATCGTTATCCCTCTGTATAAAAACCAGCTAAACTGCGCCACTATCGCCAAACTGTCCAACAAAGATTGGATTGCGCTGTTGGGGGTGGCATTGCTCGCAGGAGTGATCGGTCCCGCTGTCACCTTTACTGCCCTCGATATCACCTCCGTTAATAACGTCATTTTGATTGGGCGTTTGGAACCGCCTTTAACCCTTGCCCTCAGCGTGCTGGTGCTGGGATCCAGCGTGGGATTTTTAACGATACTTGGTGCGGCCCTTGCCCTTGTGGGCGTTGCCCTAACGTTGCTGTTAGCGCCGCCCGATCCAACGATGACCGAAGCCATGGGATTTACATTAGGACGGGGGGAAATTTTTGCGGCGATCGGTGCCATTAGCCGCGCTTTGGCGTCCCTAGCTGGTCAATACGCCCTGCGCCAAATTCCCCTGGGCATTTTTATGGTGGGACGCACCGCCATTTCTACGGTGGTCTTCGGCGTCACCGCTGCCATCCTTTTCGGCCCTAAACACTTTATTGATGTGGCATCGCCGTTCCTGTGGCAGTGGATGCTAATTTACGGCGGCATTTTGGTGCTGGGAGGGCAACTGTCCTGGTTTGCGGGGCTGCGCGCATCAACGGCTAGTGAAATTTCCCTGGCCAGCTCCTTCGGTCCCATTGCCGGCATCCTTTCCGCCTTCGTTATCTTAGGCGTCCTGCCCACCACCGCCCAATATATCGGCGGCGGCGTTATCCTCGTGGGCATTGTGGTCACCCAGTACGAACAGCTTCGAAAGGCAAAACGGGACCAGCAAAAACTGGAACCTGAGCCTGAACCGTGCCCCATCGCCCTAGATATCGAAGCCGGTTACAAAGGGGTATAAACAAGCCCATCTTTAGCGGAAATCACCATATTTATGACTCAGTTAGTGGTCGCTACGGGAAATCCAGGAAAATTAAAGGAGATGCAGTCCTATTTGGAGGGCTCTGGCTGGGAGTTGACATTAAAACCTGCCGAGCTGGATGTGGAGGAAACGGGGACAACGTTTTTGGAAAATGCCCGCCTGAAAGCATCCCAGGTGGCGATCGCAACGGGGCAATGGGCGATCGCCGATGATTCTGGCTTGGCGGTGGATGCCCTGGATGGGGCTCCAGGATTATATTCAGCTCGCTATGGCAAAACCGATCAGGAGCGCATTGAGAAATTATTGGCGGCGTTGGGGGACCGGGGCGATCGCTCGGCGGCCTTTATTTGCGCGTTGGTGCTATCCCGCCCCGACGGCTCTGTGGCATTGGAAACGGAAGGGCGATGTCCTGGCGAAATCACTCGCGCCCCTGCGGGCAGCGGTGGCTTTGGCTATGACCCAATCTTTTACGTGCCAGAAACCGGGTTGACCTTCGCTGAAATGGACAAGGATCAAAAGCGTAAATTAGGGCATCGTGGACGAGCCTTCGAGAAAATCTTGCAGCCAATACAGGACCTTTGCCCTGCACCGTAGTCCAATAAAGCTGCCTTAAACTGGGCTTAACTTTGGCGATCGCCCACAACGTCAGTGTCAGTTCAATAGTGTCAGTTCAATGGCACAAAATCAGCGCAAATCTGCTTTTCCCCTTGGTAAGGGGCTTGCCGTCGAACTGACATCTATAAAGCCATCCGAGGCAAAAACAGCCATCCAAAATAAAAACTGAGAAAAAACAACAAATCCCCCTTCACGAATGTGGAGGGGGATTTGCTCTTGATGGCTCTCAGGGGCTAGATTTCGAGCCTCGAAATAGTCCCTGGTTGCAACGAATAGAAGGACCGGACAGGGTTACAGTTCATCCCGGTAAACCCAGTGAGCTTCCATCTTGGGATAGGATTCGCCGGTTGCACGCCAAACCATAATCATCTCGCGATCGCAGCTCCCCTGGGGATCCATCGGATGGGGCACCGTTTTGCCGGTTGCTATTAGCGATCGCCCATCAACTCTGGCGGTGGTGGAATTTTGAGTGATTTTCATACACCCTCCTGGCATTAAGCCGTGAGTGAGACTTAAGCGACAACACCATGCCGTTAAAGATCTCGATTAACTTTGCTTTAATCTAAGCTTAACTTAAGCGTCAGTCTAATGCAATTTTGATGTTGCTCCCATGCGGCTTAGTGCAATCTTGAAGGGAAGATCGGGCTACGCAACTGTGGTTCATTGGGGCGAAGTTTTGAGCGTAAACAGCATGAAAGCGAGAGCCTCCGTGGATTTAGGAGATCTCTCGCTTTTAAAATACCCAGCGCGGAACCGAGTAGTGGCGGCGATGCCGAGTTATTTTTTGGTCCTTCTTTGTTTAACGTTGCGTTAAGGGAGTATCTATTTCGCTGATTGTTGGGTTGACGATTTGATTTCGCAGTCGGTTCGGGTAAGCTGCACGTCCCAGCCTGGTACCCCTGTCCACCAAATATCGCGATCGCGTGGGTCCACCCAAAAATCCACCAGCTCCACTTTGCCGTCCTGCAGCGTTACGCGGGGATAGTCGGGATAGTTGCGATCGTCCGTGTGTTCGTAGGTGCGCCCCAGGTAATACATGGAAATTTTCAGCCCGTCTTCGGGGGTGATCACCTCTTGCCCCTGTCCGGTTAAGGAGGCGTCGCCAAAGCTGAAGGTACCGTAGAATCGATTGCCCGCCAGCACTCCGGCGGAAATATCGACGGCAAATTCGCAGGCTTTTACGTAGTCGGGATCATCAAACAGGGGCTCTTCGGTGATGGGGCTGTCGGTGATGGGCGGGGGATCGCTATGTACTGGCTGGATTGTTAGGACGCTGGCGGTGGCGATCGCCCCCAGCAGGCTCTGAATGATTTTTTGAAGTGCGTTTTTTTGAAGTGCGTTTTTCTGAAATGTGGTTTTGATCATGGGTGTTTTTTAATGTCTCTACTGCCCAGGGGCGCTGCCCCCGAACCCCCGCTTAAGGGACAGTGTCCCTTAAGAATCCCCAGGGGGGCGTTTAGCATTAATTCTTTGCCTTTGATTTTGGGGGACAACCTAAAAGTCATCATCAAAGACTCTGCCGTTGCCGCTCCAGTTAAAGTCCGTCAGTCGGAAAATTATTGACCCCTGTTGCCGCTCAGGGTTGAACCGCAGGGTAATGCCAAAGGTGCGACGGCTATAGTCCAAAGTAAAGTTGCTGTCCAAAATCTCTTCACGGTCAATGCTATAGGCTGCCTGAAATCCCACTCGAAACGGTCCATAAATTTGCTGGGTCAATCCAAAGCCAATAACTTGGTTCTCCCCAACCCGGTCAAATAAAAACGGCGATTCCCCATTCCGAAAGCGCCGTTGGTAGGCAATATTAAAGGCGGTGTAGTCAAACCACGGACGGGAAAAGTGACCAAATTGCCCCTGTAAACCAATGGTTCCAGCAATGGTATTTTGAAATTCCCCATTGCTGTAATTGCTGGAAAATGCCCGCAACCGGCTCACAATTCGCAAAAATGGGCGCACCGGAGCAGGGGTATAGCGCAGTCCCTCTTCCGCAGTGGGCGGCAACGTTTCCCCTTGCCACAAAGTGAAATTACGCCGCAAAATGGCACCCACCTGAATTCGATCCAGCGTAATTAAATCGTTGTCGCGAATGGGTTTTAGCAAAAATGGGCGGTCTGTTCGGGCGGTAATATTCTGCACGCCCCCCTGATACTGCAACGTAATGCCGGTGTTCCACAGGGGAATCTGCGGAGAAGTTAGCACTGCACCAATACTGCGGCGAATGGTTTGGAAGCCAAAGGTGCCGTTAAAGAGGCGATCGCGAAAACTATATTCAGCGCTTAGGGTGTGGGGACCCCAGGGGGTATCGATAATTTGGTTCGCCCGCAGGCTCCCCCGAAAGCGATCGTCAAACTCATCAAAATCAAAGCTACTAAATCGCGCAATTC
Source organism: uncultured cyanobacterium (assembly GCA_937883785.1). GTDB lineage: Bacteria > Cyanobacteriota > Cyanobacteriia > CACIAM-69d > CACIAM-69d > CALGDE01. The sequence continues at coordinate 28,090 of CALGDE010000124.1, read as the reverse complement.
CCGCGATCGACAATTTTGGCGTAATATTTCCTGCCAACCGCACCTTGCCCCCCCACGCATCGGGGGAAAATATGCCGCTATTACTATCAAAAAATGCTCGCTGCACATGGAACTGGGGCGTTACATCCACTCGCCACTGGGGCGTGCGCAAAATCGTAAACGTACGCTCAATAAATAACCCTCCACGCTCCTCTTCGTCATAGCGAATGCTAAAGGGCTCTGGCGGTTGCTCCCGGCGATCAAAGACAGTGCGGGAGGGAATTAGGGGAAAGGAAAACGAATCATCAATTACCCATCGCCCTTTTTCCGCCACCAGCTCATCCCGCAACGGCGACAGGCGACGAAACCGAAGGCGAGGGGTGCGAATCTCCAGCTCCGGCGGCGAAAAAGGATCGTTGGTTAGTCGGGCATTTTCCGCAATCCAACCATTGGGGTCAAATTCAATGCGCTCCGCCTCAAAGCGAAAATTTTGCACTTCCCCCGTTTGCCCCGGCGGCGGGTCCACAATGCCCACATCGCCAGTGCCCACTTCCACCGCAAACTGCCCCCTTTGGCGCACATTTGTTAAGGGATCACTGCCGGTAATGCGATCGCTGAGGGGACGATCCAACGCTGGATTATAGGCTCCCACCGCCGGCTGCCCAGTGGCTAAATCCTGAGCCAAGGTGGTGCGGTCAATTTCCCCATAACCGTCCAGTAAAATCCCATCCCCCTGCACCAGGTTGTATTCCAGTCGCTCTCCGCGCAACAGCTGTTGCCCTCGCTTGAAAGCCACTTCTCCCTCGGCCAGGGCAATACGGTTATTCAAATTAAGTTGAATGCGATCGCCACTAATCACCGCCCCCTGAAATCGCACCACCGCATTACCGATGGCAATGACCACATTGCGCACTTCGTCATATTCTTGCTGGTCCGCCGTCACTTCCACGGCTCCCGCTAAATTTGTGGGCAAATCCAGCCGCTGGATATTAGGGTTTGGCGCTGTGCCCGTGGGCTCCGTACTGTTGGGGTCTGCCTGCTCGCTATCGTCTCGCGTCGTTGGTGGGCGGTTGGTGGGCGGCAGTGCGGGGGGAACAGGCTCGTCGGCAGGATTTAAAGGCTCCGGCTCAAAGGGCGATCGCTGGTCAATATTTTGGGCTGGATTTTGTACGGAACGTTGAGCTGGACTTTGGGCAATTTCCTGGCTTTCGTCGGGCGTATTTGCCCCCGTCCCTGGCGATCGCTGCTCCAACGCTCCACGGGACAAACGAGAATTAGCCGATCCTGACGGAGGAGTGGGGCGATCGCTGTTATCCGCGCCCCTGTCTACCCCCGCATCACTGGATGCGCCGCTAAGACGACTTCTATTTGTATCGCGATCGACGTTTCCGTTCGTTTCCGCCGCCGCCGCACCCGCTGGGGATATTTGGGTGGACGCTTGTTCGGTGGTGGGATTGCCAAGGGGCGGTAAAGTTGGGGCGCTTTCCGTTAGGACTTGGGAGGCTGAACTTTGCGGCGCGTTAAGGGGATAGCTCGCAGACTCACCCACCGACTCGCGTACGGCCCTAATATCTACTACACCCATGGGGCGTCCCAGATCCTCTGCCCTTGCTGGGGGGAGCTGTTCAATGACCTGGCGCAGGGGAGCAGGGGCAGCCGGTTCTGGGCGAGCTGCGGCGGACGGCGTTTGCACCACCACTTGGGGAGCAGGCGTAATCTGGGGAGGTAGCTCAGGCGGTGGGGCCGGGTAGGTCATGGAGTCAAAAACGCTCGAAAAGCTTGGTTTTGTCGGCTGATCGCCAAGGGAACCGCCCCAGTTTTGACGAAAATAATAAAGCTACTGTTGCCCCATGCCGATGTATTTGGATGTGGGCAAAGTAACCAGAACCCACGCTAGACCATAAACGCAAGGCAGGCAAGCCGGTGAAACCAATCCCTTACAAACGAAAGGCTTCCTAAAAAGGAAGCCAGTCAAAGGTTTCAAAGCCTTAACGAATTACCCAGCGAGAAGGCCAACACCTAACAGGAACCATTTGCTTACAGGTCCCTGCCACTAATAAATTCGGAATTTACTCGAAATCGCTGCCGCTGTTACCAGGGTTCCGGGAAGGATCGCTGGATAGGAATCCGAAAACGAAGAGGCTGATGAAGAAAATAACAACGATGTAAACGACGACTTTAAGGGTCAACATGGAACGGCTCCAAAAGGCTTATATCTAGGTGAAAGTCCGCGGCGCTACTCTAACGGGTAACCGAATTTTGCATCAGGACCAATTGCGTGACTGAACCTTTGCAGCGGAGCAAGCGTTACAGTCTTAATTTTTCGCAAGTTCTTCTAATAATACCTGAAGAATAGCTAATCTTTCCCCCTCAGCAGCCCTGATATCGTTAAAAAGTATTTGGCGGAAATCAGTTAAAAAGCGACCGAGAAATGCGTCGGATGCGGCTTCGTAGGGGGTCGTCCTACTAAGCGCCATCACAAACGCCACTGTAAAGTTCCGTTTTAAGAAACCATGGGCTGTGATTGTGCCTTCTCCTAATCCGTCTTCTTATAATTTTTTGTCTGATTCTGAGATGCCTGATTCTGAGATGTCTGATTCTGAGATGTGGAGCGATCGCCAGGAGCGGGCTGCGTGGGTGGCGTGGTCCCAGGTGAAAGGGATGGGACCGGTCAGTTTGCGGCGGGTGCACGATGCCTTTGGTTCGATGGCGGTAGCGTGGGCTGCCCCGGAAGCGGAGCTAGGTCAGGTGGAGGGAATTGGGAGGAAAACTTTGGGGGCGATCGCCACCGCCCGCACCATAAATCCGCAAAAAACCTTAGCCGCCTACGAACAGAAAAATCCCCAATTTTGGACCCCCGCTGACCCGGACTATCCAGCGCTCCTAAAAGAAATCCCCGATCCGCCTCCGATTCTGCACTATCGCGGTGACCCGTCCCTAATCCCCCTGGACGGCACGTTTCCCCTAATTGCCGTAGTGGGCACCCGTCATCCGTCCGACTATGGAACCCGCTGGACCCGACGTATTGTGGATACATTGGCGCGGCGGGGGTTGGGTATTGTGTCTGGCTTGGCGGAGGGTATTGATACGGAAGCCCATCAAACTACCCTGGCTGCAAATGGAAAGACCCTGGCGGTGGTGGGCACCGGGTTGAATGTGGTGTATCCAAGCAAAAATAAGCCCCTTTATCGCACGCTGGTGGGCGATCGCCAAACCAACCAGCCTGCCTTAGGATTAGCCCTCAGTGAATACCCCGCTGGCACCCGCCCCAACGCCTCCCACTTCCCCCAGCGCAACCGCATCGTCGCCGCCCTATGCCGCGCCACTCTGGTAATGGAAGGGGGCTACAAATCCGGCGCATTAATCACTGCCCGCGCCGCCGCTGAATACGGTCGCGACGTTTACGTATTGCCTGGAAGTTTGGATAATCCCCAAGCAATGGGATGTTTACGGTTAATTGATTGCGGTGCCCAGGTGATTTTGAGCATCGATGATTTGCTTGAAAAGCTATCAAGAACTCCCGAGCTGGATAAGTTACCTCTAGATCTTTCCGCTTCCAAAGTAGCCACACAAAAATCCACGTCTAAGGCTGAACCAAAGCCGTCAAACTTACCAATTTCTCAACCTGCTTCAGCTCCAATTTTAGAGTCCGAGCCTGTTCAAATATCTGAGCATCTTCGTCCTATTTATGATGCGATCGCCACAGAACCAACCCTATACGACCACATCGTAGAAAAATCCCAAATCCCCCCACAAAAAATCAGCGCTGGGTTGATTGAATTGGAGCTATTAGGGGCGATCATTCAATTGCCAGGAATGATGTATCGACGTGCCTAAAGTTTCTGCATTCACAGATGAATAGTACTAACTCGCAGAAAACAAGTCATGGATGAGATCATCATCATTCTGTGTGGATAGTAGCAGGCTGAACAAGTCGCCAGACTCGTCAAGTTCAGGAGTATCTAAAGACTCTCCCTCTTGTGAGTAGTGATCTTGATACGTGTCGAGAATGCCATCAATATTGCACGCGTTCCAAATATCGTAGATGTCCGAGGGATTTAACGAAATTGCAAAATCTGATACCTGATCTTTAATTAACTCGTCAACTTGATCACTATAATCCCAATAGTCATCGCCGCAATCCAAATAATCACAGTCAGACGTCTGAAAGTACCCATCCGAGTCCCATAAATCTTCGATATTGCCTTGCTGAGGAAAGCAGCATTCACTGGCTAGATTAGTAATATTATCGCGAAAGTTACTGACAACAATTTTTCTGAATCTCTCGATCAATTCGACTGAGCAAGATTCTGATACGTTCGCGCACACTATTATTTCTGACAGTGCTTGGAATTCTTCCCTTAGGAAAACATCGCAGCTAATTTTGCTACTCATAATTTTCTGAAGCCACCGTATCAATTGTTTGTCGTCCGTAGGTATAAGGCCAAGGTCGAGAGATACCTTGATAAATTCGATATGGTGTGAATCTGTGAAGACAAGATCAGAGTCAATTTTCAAAAGTACTCTCGATATTTTTTTCATGTAATTTAGATGTTGCTGGGCTAAGTTTGGAGTCGCGCTAGCAAGTAGTAGGAAGTGTAGTTTATAGGTGTCGATGGTGATTTCCCTCTCGCTGTTGAGGAGATGATCAAAAATTGCATTCAAAACCCCTTCATAAAAGGATTGAGTTATTGCTTTTGAGCGGATAAGTCCACTTAAGTTATGGAGGGATTTGTGTGTTCTTAAGCAAACTAAAATTTCAGCAATATAATCTGTAGACGTTGATTTGAGGTAGCTTGATATAATAAAGTCTGCAATGGAAGGTTCAAATAGGGTATATGTTGTTACACCTGTATCGGTCAAGTTCTTAGTGATCAATGCTCCCTGAATTACCTTGGTGGCTGACTCATAACGTGTATCAAGATTGATATTCAGTCTGCTATTTAGTAGGTTCTTAAAAGTTGACTGGAGCCCTGTTTCGCTTACTGAGTTGCCATTGAGCGTGATGGCAATCACTAGATGCACACACGTTCTATCAACCTGGTTGTTGAATACGTGATCCCAGATATCTTGTGGATTCGACAATGTTGTAGTGATGTATTCCCAGTACCGTTCCGGAGAGATGCAGTTATGCTTCTTGGAATTAACAATGAAGCTTATGAGTCTGGGATTGAAATTTCGGTGCTTGATGATTTCTAGGTATCTTTGAGCTTCATACAAGACATTGCGATAGCTCTCTTCCAGAGAATGCATCCAAATATGGTTGTAGAGAATTTTTGCTTTCTCTACGTGTGTGGGTGATTGTACTTCTACCGTGTGTTGATTAGCATCAATCTCTGCGATTCTAAGGACTTCACTGAGTAGCTTTCCTCGATTCAATATATTGATTCGAGAGGTTAGTATGATTTTTTTATTTCTGTCTCGATTTACTCTCTTTATGAAGTTGATCAGGTGAGAATCCTGCCTTGACTCTATTGTTTTCAGAAAATTACTGCCTAAGAAGTCGTCAAAGTAGAAAATCTGCTTTCCTGATCGGCTGTATATTTCTTCTGCTTCGTTAAGAGAGTTCTCTATGTAAAATAGCTCATACCCAATTGCTGCGTATTTGAGACAGAGTTGATCAGATAGAAAAGTTTTTCCAATTCCAGGTGATCCAATAATTAACAAGGTGTTGACTTTATGTAGCTTGTCAACGGCTTCTCGATAACTTGAAGTTATGGCATAGTACTTGGATCGCTCTATGATTTCTTCTAGCTTCCACAAGCTTCTACCTAATATAGCGTTGTTGAAAATTGTTTGAATAGTGGCTGTACTTGTGATCCAAAGCTTATAGTGCCTTCTTTCAATCTCTTTATTTTCACTTAGAAGTTGATTTAGATCTTCGTTGCCAAAAATGTCTGACTCGCTTCTGAGAAATGGATCGAAAATTCTTTTTATTGACTTTTTGTTCTCTCTTGATAACTCAAGTGACGTGACAAATATATACCGACTCGGTTGTAGCTTTTTGACTTTTACAGATTCCTTGCTCTTTAGGGACCTAAGCAATGCTTCCGTGCCAGACTTGATCCAATGCTTACATTGAATGATGGCTTCATTTTTTTCGTCTGAGAAAAAACGTCCATCAACTCCACCATCTCGCCCTGACTTAAATCGCTCTATCCGCTCTCCATAAAGAACTGATAGTAGGTCAGTCACAAGGCATTCAAATTCTTTGTCGTTTAAATTCTCAAATTTATAATTCATCATGTCGAGCAGTAATTCCCTGTTTGGGAGCGGTGAATTCCCTAGGGCTTTTGCGAGAGACGGTCAAATAATAGTACTTGCCCACTCCACCTAGGATAGGCTGGGGTTCTATTAAGTACTGGGTGAAGTTTAATTATTGGAAAGTAACTTTTCGCTCGCCGATTGTTGAAGTTTGAGTCAAACAGAGCTTAGGAGTGAACGAAAACCGTTACAAAGTAGAGGCGATCGCCCTAAATTCCTCTATGGCTTACGAACCGCTTCATCATAAATATCGCCCCCAAACTTTTGCTCAGTTGGTGGGGCAGCGGGCGATCGCCCAAACCCTAACCAATGCGCTGGGGCAAGACCGGATTGCGCCGGCATATTTGTTTGCGGGACCGCGGGGGACGGGGAAAACGTCTAGTGCGCGGATTTTGGCGAAGTCGTTGAATTGCGTGAAAGCTGACGGACCGACGGCGGAACCTTGTGGGACGTGCGATGTGTGCCGGGAGATTACTCGGGGGGCGTCGTTGGATGTGGTGGAGATTGATGCGGCGAGTAATACGGGCGTTGATAATATTCGCGAGTTGATTGAGCGGGCGCAGTTTGCTCCGGTGCAGTGTCGCTACAAGGTCTACACCATTGATGAGTGCCATATGCTCAGTAATGCGGCGTTTAATTCGCTGCTAAAAACCCTTGAGGAACCGCCGGATCGAGTTGTGTTTGTGTTAGCAACAACGGATCCGCAGCGAGTTTTACCGACGATTATTTCCCGCTGTCAACGGTTTGATTTTCGTCGTATTCCTCTGGTAGATATGACCAATCATCTAGGGCAAATTGCGGATAATGAAAATATCAGTATTAAGCCCGAAGCATTGACTCTCGTAGCGCAAATTGCTCAGGGGGGATTGCGGGATGCAGAAAGTTTATTGGACCAGCTTAGTTTGTTACCTAATGGGGTGACTGTCGAGGCGGTTTGGGATTTGGTGGGGGCAGTTCCAGAGCGGGATTTGCTGACTCTGGTGCAGGCGATCGCCCAGGGCAATGGTGAAGCAGTTCTAGAATGTGCACGACGGTTAATGGATCGGGGTCGGGAACCATTAATTGTGCTGCAAAACTTGGCGAGTTTTTATCGGGATATGTTGGTGGCAAAAACGGCACCAGAACGCCCCGATTTAGTGGCATTAACGGAACCCACTTGGCAACAGCTTCGGGAGTTCGTTACGCAAATAGAATTGCCGCTTTTATTGCAGGGACAAAAGCATTTAAAACAAAGCGAAGTTCAAGTTAAAAATACAACCCAGCCGCGTCTTTGGTTAGAGGTGACGCTGTTGGGTTTGTTGCCCCAGGGATTCGCCCCCGTAACCCTAGCCCCAGTCACTGTAAGCGCTCCAGTTCCTCAATCCACTGCTCCTCGAATCGCTGCTCCAGCGCCCACGCCCCAACCTGCCCCAACCTCGCAGCCTAACCTAGCCCAACTGCTCACCCGTATCAACGACTCCCACGCATTTGCTGATGCCACGGCAATGGATGGGATTCAAGCACTGGTGGCGGCGTTAACCCAAACGGCTCAGCAAGATTCAACGCTCTTTGAGCAAGTTATCGGTGCCATCCAAGGGCTGCGAAACGGATCGACTCCAGCGCCCATCCCGGCGATCGCTGCCCCAGCCCCAGCTCCGGCACCAATACCCGCCGCAAAAGACACCGCGCAATCCACTCCGCCGCCGCAACAATCAGCGCCCCCGAAAGTTGAGCCCACCCCTGCGCCTGCCCTGACGCCCGCCCCAACGCCTGCCAAAGCGCCGACTCCTGCGCCCGCACCCCCTACTCCCATTCCGGCTGCACAGTCTGCAATTCCTGGAAGTCAGCCCAATGTGAATCTGGAGCAGCTTTGGTTGGATATTTTGAAAACGTTGCAGCCGCCGTCAACGCAGATGTTGCTGCGGCAAATGGGCAAGCTGTTGGCGTTTGATGGGCGCAAGGCTTATATCGGGGCGACCCAAACCTGGCACTCGAAAATTAACGATAAGCGCGACGCTGTAGCGAAGGCGTTTTCTGACCATTTTGGACGGGCGATCGCCATCGAAATCACCGTTGGTGTTCCCCCTGCCGCGAGTCAATCCACCGGAGCCGCCCCGCCCCCATCGCCCCCAGTGCCCTCGCCACCCCCCGCTGACCCCATCCCCAATGCCGATCCGGACCCCAGCGTGGATTTTGCCCCAGATCCTCAGCCGCCCCCAAAGCTTGACACCACGGATGAGGTTGCAGCGCCGACCGTGGTTTCCCGTCCCGCTGCACCCGCCAATGGCAAAGACAACGGCAAAGATCGAGCGATCACCGATGACCGTCCTCCGGCAATCCAAAGCCCGAAGGATTGGAAGCCTGATGACGAGGTGACCCGCAGCGCTAAGCAACTTGCCGAATTTTTTAATGGTGAGATTGTCAACATGGATCCGATAGAAGACAAGGAGACAAAAAAATCGGCGAAAACCTAAGTTGATATCCCGCTGATGCCCCGCCTATATCTATAGTGTGTATTGCTGATCCGCCGCCGTTTCTCCCCGCCGCTTGCCCTATGAACACCCCCGTTTTGTTTTGGCACCGCAACGATTTACGCATTGTGGACAATGTGGGGCTGACGGCTGCCGTGGCGCGATCGCCCAAGACGGTGGCGGTATTTTGCCTAGATCCGGCGATTTTGGAGCGGGACGATGTGGCTCCGGCGCGGGTGGATTATATGCTGGGCTGTTTGCGGTCCCTGCGCAACGATTACCAGGACCGGGGCGGCGATTTGCTGATGCTCCAGGGGGATCCGACCCAGGAAATTCCGGCGTTGGCGGAGCGGTTGGGGGCAACCCACGTGATGTGGAATTGGGATGTGGAGCCCTATGCCCGCAGTCGCGATCGCCAGGTATTGGAAGCGTTGACGGAAAAGGGAATCCAGGGGAAGGGACATTGGGACCGGATTATGCACGCCCCCGATGCGGTGATGACGGGGTCGGGTACGCCCTACAAAGTTTATTCGCCGTTTTGGAAAAATTGGCGATCGCACTCAAAAGCCGATCCCTATCCTGCGCCGGAGCAGTTTGAATCGTTGACGGCGGCGGAGCTGGAAACGGCAAATAGCGAGACGATTCCCCAGTTGCGATCACTGGACATGACCTGGGACGGGGGCTTTATTTTGGATCCGGGAACCCAGTCCGCTGTGGATACCCTGGATAGTTTCTGCACCCAGTCCATCGAGGCTTATGATGGCGATCGCAATTTTCCCGCGTTGGAAACCGGTACGTCGAAGCTTAGTGCGGCGTTGAAATTTGGGGCGATCGGGATTCGGCAATGTTGGGCAGCGGCGGAAGATATGGGAAACCAAAGTCGCAGCGACGAGGGACGAGCCGGGGTCACCACCTGGCAACAGGAATTAGCGTGGCGAGAATTTTACCAGCACGTGATGTATCACTTTCCCGAGCTGGCGGACGGACCCTATCGCGATCAAATGAAAAACTTTCCTTGGGAGAATGACGAGGAAAAATTTGAAGCGTGGTGTGAAGGGCGCACCGGCTATCCCATTGTGGATGCGGCGATGCGACAGCTTAACGAAATCGGCTGGATGCACAACCGCTGTCGCATGATCGTCGCCAGTTTCCTCACCAAAGATTTGATAATTGACTGGCGCTGGGGGGAGAAATATTTTATGCAGAACCTCATTGACGGGGACTTGTCAGCAAATAATGGTGGCTGGCAATGGAGCGCCTCCAGCGGCATGGATCCCAAACCGTTGCGCATTTTCAACCCCGCCAGTCAAGCCAAAAAATACGACCCCGACGGCGACTATATCCGCCAGTGGCTCCCGGAAATTCGTACCCTCGACACCGGCACCTTAATCTCCGGCAATATCACCCCCATGGAACGTCAAGGTATTGATTATCCTGGGGCGATCGTCGATCACAAAATCCAACAAAACCGCTTCAAACAAATCTACAAAGCCCAACGAGAATCGTAGAGCCTTTAAAGGCGGAAGGCTTAAATTTTTGCTTCATCACTCTAGCTGCGTTCAACGTTACAAATAGATAACGTGTGCAGACACAGCAATGATTGTCACTTTGCTTTCTTCATGGGCGATCGCGACTTGCCATCGGATGGGGAGCCACTGCTTCATCGCAAATCCGGAGAAGTCGCAATAGAGGAAGTCTTTCCCTTCATATCTTGTGGATTCACCTGGCTTTCCTAAGGGCGCTATGGTGCCGTCTCTACCTCTAATAAAGCTACTATCTTCAGCGTAACGACACTCAAAGCCGTTGGCTTCCATGATCCCTTTTGCCCGCCCAATGGAACTTCCCAGAGCAACTAGACGCTCAACCTCTTGTTCCATCAAGTCTGGATCGTCGTAAAGTCGTAGCCTCTCCTCACGCCCTTTTCCCCATAAGCGTACGTATCTAACCAATAGAAACGAAAGCTTTAATACAAACAACAATGCAAACAGAGCTATTAAAACTACATAGTCGAACATTGGGATTTGTGCGTGACGGCTTCAAGTTATCCAACTTAAAAATATATTTTTAGTGACGAAGAATAATGCAGGCTAAGCTTTAGTCCATACAAGACCCAGGCTTCTCGAAATTAAGCAACCATCATATTGCATTGCTACCAGTTGGGCGTTGCTGGCATTGGGGATTATGAGGTTTACCATGAATGCCCTTAGTAGCAATATGGACATTGTCTAATCTACCCAACTCCCTCATGCAGCCAACCAAAGTTTAGCGCTGCCAATAAACCGACGCCGAAGATTAGGCGGTAGGCGACGAAGACCCAGGTGCTTTGGGTTTTTAGGAATTTTAAGAGAAAGGCGATCCAGAGGCTTTATGCTATGCTCAATGCAAGTAGGATGCAGCAGACATGCACTCGCATGACATCCCGTTACCCGAAAGGGTCGAGGAATTCCGGTAAAGACGTTCTGAATACCAAATTCAAAATTTGGCGGGGGCTCCTTTTAGGGAGCCCTTGTTATTGGAAGCCTATTTGAAGGGGCGTGGCAGTTGTTCATTACGCTGTAACCGACGGGCAATTAAGAAAAAATTGACCTTTTGGACCCTTCCTGGCTGCTGATCTAAAGGATATGCACTTTGAACGTGTAGCCTGAGTTTCTTGCGTTCTTTGAAGACCATAAAAGGGACAAGATAGTCCACCTCTCGCCCATCAGCAGTTACAACTTTGACGATCGCATACTTGCCATAGCCAGCGTGAGCTACCAAAGTTTCCTGACTGCCTAAGCTGCGAATAATGGCAGGCAACTGCTTGGAAAGCTCGTATCGCTCAAAATTAAAGGGTCGAGACTCACGAGGGGCGATGTACATCAGTCTTTGCTCGTCGTCGTCGGACATTCCTGGAAGCGCCTTGGTAAAACAGTGCAATCCGTAAGTGACGATGAATCTGTATGTTGTCACCTTGACTGGGTCTCGGGTGTCCTGATACTCAGCCCAGTGAGCATCTAGGTGAGACAAGTCATAGACTGCATCACCAACCGTAAATGCTCGCCAGCGTGTGACTTCATTGACAGTGTTGAAGTTGCTCATCGTTGAGGAAGATTACCCAACTCCTTCGGTGAGTCAGCCAAAGTTTAGCGCTGCCAATAGACCCACACCGAAGATTAGACGGTAGGCGACGAAGACCCAGGTGCTTTGGGTTTTGAGGAATTTTAAGAGGAAGGCGACCATAGGCAGTGGAAGCGATCCAAAATGTTCACGAAAAGTGGGGAAGGTTAGAAGGGGAGTTTTTCTTCGAGCTGCACAGGCAGGTAATATCTTTTGTTTGTCTTGAAGAAGGGCACTACCTCGCTTTTGCTGCACGGTGTGTCAACTATTTGAATAGCTTGCCTGATCTCGTGATCGACGACGCATGTGAAGCATCAATTCGATATTGCAATTTTTGTTATTCAGGCGAACCAGAGCTACAGGTGAGTCCTGACCACCCCAGAGATATTCTGTCTCTGTCAGGCTCCCCGAGATTATGGGTGCCACAGCCTCAAAGTGATAACCAGCCTATCGCTGTCTTGGAGTGGAACTGTGAGTGGGAAGTTGAACATGGCATGCTCTGGATTATTCGTGAAGATCAGGTTTTTTTCGTAGGACCTGCAAATCTTGGTGAATCCCTATGGGGAGATTTTTTCTTCGGTGAAGACGAATTCAACTATGCGTGATTGAAGGACACGTGTTTACGTCCAGTTGGCTTTTAAATTCTCCTAATTCATCCCGCCAGCCAACCCCAATTTAAGGCCAGCAGTAAACCGATGCCGAAGATTAGACGGTAGGCGACGAAGACCCAGGTGCTTTGGGTTTTTAGGAATTTTAAGAGGAAGGCGATCGCCCCATAGGACGACACCACCGACGCCAACAGCGCCACCGCCAACACCCCAAACTCCCGAGGACCGTAGCTTCCCTCTAGCAGGGTGGGAAATTCAATCACACCCGCCAGCGTAATCGCCGGAATCCCTAATAAAAACGAAAACCGCGCCGCCGATGCCCGCTCAATGCCCAAAAATAACCCCGCCGTCAAGGTAGAACCGGACCGGGACACGCCGGGAAATACCGCTAGCGCCTGGGCAATACCAATTAAAATTCCATCGCGCAAATTAAGCTGCCCATAGCCCCGCTCCCGGCTACCAATCTGCTCCGCCAGAGCCAGCAACACTGCCATTACGATGGAAGCGATCGCGATCGACGTAATGCTGCGTAACGGCGAATTATCAAAATCAGTTACAAAAAACTTGATACATAATCCGACGATTACAATGGGAATCGTCCCTAAAAGAATTCCTAATGTAATGCGGAAATCTCGGTTCTGAAAGTTTCCCTCAGTAATTGCCGTTTTTGTCCCTTTCATCAAATTCAGCAAATCCTCGCGGAAATAGCTCAACACCGCCGCTACGCTGCCCAACTGCAACACCGCCGTCAGCGCCACCCCCGGATCTCCCATCCCCAGCGCCACCGGCACCACCTTTAAATGGGCCGTACTGCTAATAGGCAAAAACTCCGTTAGCCCTTGGGTCAGCCCCAGAACAATTCCTTCTATATATCCCACCTGACTTAAGGCTCCCCCGTTGCTGGCACTGGCAGCAAATGCCCCGTCGTGGTGTCCCAATAACCCAAATCCCAAACCAACCAACACCCACAACACCCATCGCCCGACTCCGCCACCGTATTGATTCATTCTTGCGAGACTCTCTCTTGACCTTGACTGTTTTAACCTTGATTGCCCAAACCTTAATGTTTTGGGGGCTCAGCACCTTAGATTTCAATTTTCTGGGCTCTAACTTTCTGGGCTTTAACTTTCTGGACTCTAATTTCCTGGGTTTTAATGTCCTAAGTTTTTATTCTCCAGGTCTTAATCCCCTTAACCCTTACTTCTGAGCCAGTCACCCCATCGACCATTTTGAAACGTTTCTTAAAAAAATCTGTAGCTCATTTGTTGTGAACCGAGTTTTTCATCGCAGCTTTCTAACGCCCCCCACTGGTTCAAATTCTGGTTTCTCCCTGGTCAACCTCCGGGACAGCCGCCCTTAACGGTTCCGGAATCTTGCCGCCCGCTATTTTATCGGAATCCTATCGGAGTACTGCACTTCCTTCGTTATCCCTGAGGAAGTCCTATGGTATGTTAAGAAAACTAAAGAACATTTCAGAAAACAGCCTAGAATTCTCATTTAACAGGCAGCCAAAGCCTGTAGGATTTGAACCATCGGACGCTGTTTTTCCCCCACCCCTGTCCCCTTCCATTGCCGGGTTGCAAGTCTTGGCCGCAGAACGCATGATCCCAACACCTGCTTTGTCAAATCAGGCAGCGAACAACGCAAACGCCGACAACATTATTGACAGCACCGCTAGTAGTTCCGCTAATAATCTGTCTTCTACCACTCCTGTTGCTGAGTCATGTCCTTTGGTGACAGAATCTACTTTGTTGCCAGAATCTCTAGATGCATCTGAAGTTCCATCCGAGGCGATCGCCACAGAACTCACTCGCTGGAAAGGGTTGGCTATCGGCGCATTTTTAGTTTCCGGTCCGGTTTTTCTCGAGGCTCCTCTGGTGCGAGCCTATCCCATTGCCGCGTTGACCCTAACCTTGGGATGGCTAGGTTTGGCGTGGTGGTGCGATCGCCGGGACAGTGGGAAATGGTGGGGCGATATCCTATTTGGTTTTAGTCTTAGCTGGTTTGCTGGCGCTGTTTACTGGGGTTGGTTCCGTTGGGAGCCTGTGTTGCACCTACCTTTGGAGTCACTGGGGGTGCCGGTGGCTTTGGCCTGCCTATGGATGGGACGAGGTCGCCTTGGAAGTTGGTTTTACCTGGGTTCCTTGCTAGGTACCGCCGTTACTGATGCTTACCTGTGGTCCGTTGATCTGATTCCCTATTGGGAGCAGGTAATGCGGGTGGAGCCTAGGGAAATCTCACCCATTTTGACCGATGCCCTCATTCAAATGAATACTTTGTCGGGCTTTGGATGGGCGGTGGTTTGCGCATCGGCTTTGTTGATCTCTGGTGGCGTGGCGCTGCGATCGCGCCAGGTGGCAGCGTGGGTTTTTGCTGGCGCTGTGTTGAATACCTTGGCGGTGGACGGTTTATTTTGGCTGACGGCCATGTTTGGCAAAATGTAAGCGAGCAGTTTGAAGTAACCGAGGGGCAGGTTGCTAAGAAAACCAGAACACTAATTCGAAATCTGCCTAAATTAAGGTTAAAGATCAAAATTCCAAGAAGTTCACGCCATCGTTTTTTGATCTTCAGGGTGCGCGTATCCCAAAATATTCATCTTCTGGAGCCTGGTTGGTAAAACCTTCCAGCGGTGGAAAAAAAGACTATAACCAAGTTTGTAGACTGGGTGCGTAGATGAAAGCGCTGTGACTCCTGGTAAATTACCCTGGCAACTATGGCTGACAGTTCTGACAACACTGCTACGGCTTCTGGTCCTGAAGAGGCTTTAAATTCCCAGCCCAGGAGCTTGCTGGGAAAATACTTGGCGTTTTTGCGATCGCCCGTTTTAACAACCTCGTCCCAACCCCAATCGCTGCCCCAAACCTGTAAGCAGTCTCTACGTCTTTACAGTTTGCATCTGCTGCCAATTTTTGCCGTTGGCATTATCATTGGCACCCTCGGCGTTCAGGACAGCAACGCCAATCCGGATTTTTTCACCGAGCTATCGCCCTGGTGGCTGTTTGCCCTAACCGTCGTTATTTTGCCCACCGTGGAAGAAATTATCTTCCGCCTGCCCCTGCGCCCAAAAGCCGTTAACCTGGCCCTACCAGCGTCCATTATTTTTTGCTTAATCGTGATCGCCGCTGGCATAACCATGCCCGCCTTAGGGCTAACCATCGCTGCCCTAACGGCACTGAATTTTTACCTGTGGCGATCGCCCCCAAAGCTAAAAGCGTTAGAAAACTTCTACCGTCGCTACCCCAGAATCATTTTCTACCTAAGCACCGTTCTGTTCGGCGCAATTCATATCACCAACTATGAACAGGACGTGTGGCAACTGCTGCCAATTTTGGTCCTTCCCCAAACCATTTTGGCCCTGTGGATGGGATTTCTACGGCTGCGCTACGGTTTCCTCTGGGCAGTGCTCGGTCACGGGCTACACAACGGATTTGTTTTAACCCCCTTGATTGTGGTTAAAATCTTTGGCTCCCCTGAAATGCAAGAACGGTGGTTTAGCAACCCTGGCGCTGTGGATAATTTACCGATGAGAGACCAGCTTCTCGTGGTGGGATCTGGGCTTTTTATTTTGGGAGGGTTGATTGTGGGGGCGATCGCCGCCTGGAAAACCATCAGCGAATGGCGACGACACCAGAACATAATCCGCAACGGCAAGTGATAATCAAATCAGGCGTGAGAGTGCATTTACGGGGTTCCTTTCTCATTAAACGATCCATTAGGAACCAATACTGTTACACTGTTAGCTAAGCTGCTCGAGAACCTAGATCTAATTCACAACGTGGTCTATCTGGGAGTACCGACGGCTCAGTTTTTGCACCGCCACAGCAAGAACAAATGCCAAAGTCTTAATCTGACAGAAGCTGTCTGAAAGATTGGACGAACGCTTTGAACTGCTATTGTGGTGTGCTCGCCTCCGAGGGTGACCTGCTCGCTTGGTTAAGACGGCGATGCAGAGAGAATACTCCAAAGGAGTGAAACAACGATTTAGTAGTTGTCTTATTCGATGATTATTGGGATAACGACGCTATCTAACGCGACTTTGAATTTTAATCCGCTTTTAAGTGCTATTTGTACTTCGCTCAACGCCTACTCGAGCGACCGTCTAAGTTTCTGCCACTTCCCCTGACGGCAGCCACCGAAAGTGTTGTTAGACACTGCCGCAGTTGCCAGGGGTGAAACCAGAGCTAATTCAGATTTTCAGATAGCGTTTTAAACGTTAAGTCTTTAAAAGAGCGTTAGAGAATGATCGAAGCAAGGTCAAAGCAACGGATGCCACACTTGCTGCCCTGTTTTGACATTGCGCTGATCATGCACTGATCTTGTTGTTCGCTTGCTGTTGCTAATCTCGAACCCTTGGGGAAGGAAGCACTTCGAAACGATTCGAGGGACTTTCTAAGGTGAATTATTGAAGCCGTTGTAGAGAAATTGCCTGAGTTCAGGGTTTTAGCCCAGCGTTAAGAACGTCGCTGTTAACGGTATCGCTATTTACGATATCACCTGGCATAGGCTCACAGCTTTTAGTGTTTGTTTTTCACTTTTCTTTTTAACTATGGTTGCCAGATCCCTGTAGGTACTACTGGTTTTCCCGTTCGTGTTTGCGTTCCTTGTGACTGTGAGAGCTGTTTTGGTGGGCTACTTTACGTTGTCTTTGCCCAGTGACTTCAGCGTTTTCATTTCGCCAGTTTAGAGCGATTCAAGGTTAGGAGCAACGGCGAAAACGGGGACATTTGAGAGAAAATGCCTGTCAATTTAGGGCGATTTCACCAGTGAACGGATCCCGGTACCGCTTCAATTTTGAGGAAATTCATGCCGAAGCAAATTGTTATCGCTGAGCAACATCGCATCGCAGCGGTTTTCAGTGAGGATAGCGTTCAAGAGTTAATCGTGGCTCAGGGAAGTCACCAGGTGAGCGATATTTATCTCGGCGTCGTGGAGAACGTGTTGCCGGGCATTGACGCAGCGTTTGTAAATATTGGCGATTCAGAGCGCAACGGATTTATTCACGTTTCCGATTTAGGACCCCTGCGACGGCGGCGATCCGCCGGGTCCATTACGGAGCTGCTGGTACCTCAGCAAAAGGTGCTGGTGCAAATTATGAAGGAGCCCACGGGCAATAAGGGACCACGCCTTACCGGCAAGGTGACGTTGCCTGGACGGTATTTGGTGCTGCTGCCTTACGGTCAGGGGGTGAACCTGTCCCGGCGCATCGATAAGGACAGCGAGCGGCATCGGTTGCGGGCGTTGGCGATTTTGATTAAGCCGGCGGGGATGGGACTGCTGGTGCGTACAGAAGCGGAAGGGGTGCCGGAAGAGGCGATTATGGCGGATCTGGAGAATCTCCAGCGCCAGTGGGAAGAAATTCAGCAGGATGCCCAGGGAACGCGGGCTCCGGCGTTGTTAAATCGGGATGATGATTTTGTACAGCGCGTGCTGCGGGATGTGTACAGTTCCGACGTGAACCGTATTGTGGTGGATTCCCATACGGGGATGAAGCGGGTGAAGCAGCGTATGGGGAGCTGGAATACGGGGAATAAGGTGTTGGTAGATCACCACCGGGAGCGTACGCCGCTGCTGGAGTATTTCCGGGTGAATTCGGTGATTCGGGAATCGTTGAAGCCGCGAGCTGACTTGCCGTCGGGGGGCTATATCATTATTGAGCCCACGGAGGCACTGACGGTTATTGATGTGAATTCGGGGTCGTTTACGCGATCGGCGACGGCGCGGGAAACGGTGCTGTGGACTAATTGCGAGGCGGCGGTAGAAATTGCTCACCAGCTTAAGTTGCGAAACTTGGCGGGGGTGATTGTGGTGGACTTTATTGATATGGAGTCTAATGCGGATCGCATGCAGGTGCTGGAGCAGTTTGATAAGGCGTTGCGGTCTGATAAGGCGCGACCGCAAATTGCGGAGCTGTCGGAGTTGGGGCTGGTGGAGCTGACTCGGAAGCGCCAGGGGCAAAACATTTATGAGTTATTTGGACAGGCGTGCCCTACCTGTGGCGGTTTGGGGCATTTGGTGAAGTTGCCTGATGATGAGGGAGAGCCCACTTGTTTACTGCCGGGGGCGGTGGATGCTGGTGCTGCTCCTGGGGTTCCGCAGCTGCAGCGATCCTCGCCAGGTGGCAATGGTGCCCCCAGCCGCAATGGTCGTCGCGGTGGACGATCGCGCGGCGGTACGCCCACGCCCAATCCCATATCTTTGCCGGGACGGCTGGATCCGACGGCGGATGGTGGGGAACCGGATGAGTTGGATTTAAGCAATCATCCCAATTACCAAGAGGCGTCTAATGATAGCGGCAATCGTCGCCGTCGTCGCCGTCGTGGGGATTCTGATGAGGGTGGGTCTTCCCGGCGCGGGCGATCGCGCTCCGATTCGCGTTCTGACTCCCGTGGCGACTCTGACTCGTCCGAGCGCAGCAGTCGGTCTACCCCGGCTCCTATTCCCGCCAGCAAGCGTCAAAGTGAGCCTGAACCTGTCGTTGAGGAGGAGGCCAGTCGGCCGCCCTCTCGCGATCGCCGCCGCACTACGGTAACGCCTCCGGAGCGGTTGGTGGTGACCATGACAGAGGACGAGCAGGAAGTGTTTGCCTGGATGGGAATTTCGCCGGTGGTATTGAGCGAAACCCCCGTGGAGCGCCCTAAGACGGCGATTGTGGCAGTAGTGCGCCCTGGGGAGGAGCCCCCTGCGGACTTTTTGCCGAGTGCTGACGGGGAGAACGGGACCAACGGTGCTGGCGATCAAAGCTCTGCTGATGCAGAGGGGAGTGACTCTGATACACCCAAGAAAGAGGCGCCCAAGACAGTAGTAGAGGCTGCGGTGGATGCTGCTGGCGACGACGGGGTGGCTGAAGACAGTGCCTCAGACGATGCGCCCGCTGAGGATACGCCGCCGCCCACGCGATCCCGTCGGCGCAGTAGTGCCGGGCGCAGTGGAGGACGCAGCAGTGGGCGATCGCGGCGCAACGGCAGCAGCCCTAATGGTGCTCCTCAACTTCGCCATAAAACCCAGGCCATGCCAGCGGAGACGGTATCGCCAGAGGAAGTGGCTAAGGCTTTTGGGAAGCCCGCTGAAATGTCCGATAGTGCAGTGGTGACGCCCGAGTCCGATGATTCAGGATCGAGCGATGTCGACAACACGCCAGAACCGGTAGCTGCCGGGGATGGACCTCCTCGCCGTCGTCGTCGCCGTCGTTCCTCTTCCGACTGAACTGAGGAACATACAGAGCACACTGAAGCACAGGGTACTGAAGCACAGGGTACTGAAGCACTCTGGCTTCCCTTTCCCTCATGCCAGTCTTTGACAGGGGTGGATGAGGTGGGGCGCGGGTGCCTGTTTGGTCCGGTTGTGGCGGCGGCAGTGACGGTGTCGCCCGCTGGATCTCAGGAGCTACATAGGGCAGGAGTTCGGGATAGTAAGGTGCTGTCGCCTGCCCAGCGTCAGAGGTTGGTACCAGTAATTCAGTCAGTGGCGATCGCCTGGAAAACTGCTTCGGCATCGGTGGCAGAAATCGACCAGCTTAATATTTTGCAGGCCGCCCTATTGGCGATGGGGCGGGCCGTAAACGCGTTAAACCCAGCTCCCGACCTATGTTGGGTGGATGGCAACCGGGCGATTCCCCATTTGACGATTCCCCAGGAAACTGTGATTAAAGGAGATCAGCGGTCGGTGGCGATCGCCGCTGCCAGTATTTTGGCGAAGGAGTGGCGCGATCGCCAGGTTTTGGACTTGGCCAAGGACTATCCTGGCTACGACTTGGCGTCTAACAAAGGCTACGGCACGGCTAAACATCGCGATGGCTTAAAAAAACTGGGGTTGACGCCCCACCATCGCCGCAGTTTCGCCCCTTGTCGTCAGATTTTGGAGGAATTGGGAACCTAATTGGAGGCTTAAACCTATGCCATTGCCAGCTCGCCCACCACATCCAGGCGCTTAAAAGGGGTGAGGTTGATATAGCGATCGCCCAGGGACTCTGCCGCATCGGGGGAAATCCACCCCAGCTGGCGCAACAGGTGAATTGCCGCCGCGTATTTTGCTCGCTTCCGCCCATCAGAAACTTTGATCGCTAAGCCTAGACCGTGACCCACACGACCAATACATTGCACCCCTTCAGACCCGGACTTGCTGACGACCTCCCCCTGAGTTGCCTGCATGAGCTCCGTATCAAAGCCCCCTTTGCCGGAAATCAATTCTGGGTAGCTAGTCATCGCCCGCACAATCCGCTCCATATCTAGGCGGTTGCCGCTGGCTAACATGGCATAAAGCTGCGCCATTTGAGACAGGCGCATTAAGTAAGTGGGCGCACCGCAATCATCCCGCGCCACAATCAGCTCCTTGGCGGGCATTTCTAAAAATTCACCCACCTTGTCAACAATATGCTGCTGCACTGGGTGACTCCGCTGAATGTAATCCTCCAGGGACCAATCTTGCTTGCGGCAAAGGGCAAGCATTCCTGCGTGTTTTCCTGAACAATTATGCTGGAGGCGACTTTTCTGTCCCTCTGGACAGTGGCACTGTAGTGCCGACGGCTCAATATCGCAGCGCCACAGTATGTTGAACACCTGGCGGGCGTGGTTGATGGTGCCCTGGTGGGAGCTGCACATGATCGCCAAATTGCGATTGTCCAGTCCAAAGCGCTCCAAGGTGCCAGAACTGGCAACAGCTACCGCCTGGAACGGTTTTAAAGATGAGCGGATAAAAGAGGAGGTTTCCGTGGAGCCAGCGCCCATTAAAATCCGTCCTCGATCATCGCAAACCACCGCTTGCACCTGATGCTGGGACTCGGCGATACCTTCCCGCAGCAATCTTACGGTGATATCAGCGGTGCGGTTTCCTTTAGGACGATTCATATGGTTTTGTGGCTGGGTCGTCGCTTTAGATTGTGATGCCGTGATTTCCCTTCCCTGGGACAATTGAAGCTTGACGTTAGATTTCAGATGCCAAGTCTTTCAATCGCCAACTTTCAGGATGCTAATTGGTCTACGTTAAATCTCGGGCGCGGGGTATTCCGATGCTGGACTTCCAGCATTATTTTCAACTGTAGAAATTAACGGTGGAAGTTAACTGTAAAAACTGGACGGCGCGTTTTGACGCACTCTGCATCCAATGGTTATCTAGCATCCCCGGCTCTGTCAGTTTAAACGATCGCCCCAAACCTTAAACAATCACCCAAAGAGCGGTTCCCAAGGCTCCAAAGCTGCCCAAGGCGGCAAAGGTCCAGCGCAAGCGCACAAAAACAGGCTCCACTTGATAGGTGGCCACTAGCTGATCCTTCGCCCGTTCAGTGTCAGTTTTAGTCCACACCTGACCGTCGTACCAGCCGGATTCTTCGTATTCAACGGTGGGATTGGTGAGGCGGGCGCGCACGTGTCGCCAGCCAATGTATAGGTGCACCAGCAGCAAGGTAACTGTGGCGATCGCTGCACCGGAAGCGCTAATCAAAAAGTGAACGGGGGCTTTGCTGGGGGGAAAGCTGGCAGCAGCCAGAGGCCAGCCCAAGATCACCCAGCCCAGCAGCCCCACCGTTAGGAGCTTGCGAATATAAAGGGCACGGGGCAACGTCAACCAGGAAAATAGCCAGGCTTCTTTTATTTCAGTGAACTCGTTTAGGGGCTGCTGTTCAGGAGGAACAGGGCAAATTGGGGTAGAAGTCTGAGGCATAGGCCGGCGGTTATGACGGTTAAATCAATCGGTTGGGTCGAGAGACTCTGGAGAACGGGCAGAGGAACGGGTATCTGAAGGAACGGGTTGAGGCTTGGCGGCAACCATGGATGGCTCGAAGGGAATGGTTTCGCCGTGCCCCCAAAAGGCTTCAAGGTTGTAAAAGGCGCGCTCGTCGGGCATCAAAATATGGACAATAATGTCGCCGTAATCCTGGAGAACCCAGGCGCTGTCCCCTTCACCGGACACGTTGTAAGGGCGCATCTCAAATTCCGTTTCCACGCGATCGCGCACGGACTGAGACATGGCGCGAATTTGGGCGCGGGAAAGGGCAGTGCCGATGACAAAGTAGTCGGCAATGTAAGACACATCCGCCAGCTTTAGGAGCACAATATCTTCCCCTTTGCGATCATCCATAGCGTCCGCGATCGCATAGGCCATCGCCTCCGTCTGTGCATCAACGGGGGACGGCGCTTCGGGGGCAGTGGGAGTAATTTCAACGCCCACTGGGTCAGAGCTAAGCTCCTGGGAACTAATATTATTGGGCTCGGGCTGGGATTGGACCATAGAAAAGATTCAAAGGAACTGAATGTCAGTGATCACCACATTGCAACTAAGTTACTGAACCGAAGCCGCTGCCTTCAAGGAAAAGCCCTGAAATCGTTTCACTGGAATAATTTATGAAGTTTTTTGTGAAGGCTATGAGTCGTTACTTTAAGAAAATGCAACAAACTCGCAATAAAAATAATACCCACTCGGGGAAAATCCATCAATTCTAATTGGATTATTTTTGTTCGTTGCCCTCGCTAAGCTGTGTTTATGGGCTGGGTTTAACTGTTTATTTTGCTGAGATGGTTTGTGGGCGATTGCTCCAGAGACCCTTTGATTTGGGGACGTTAAGTCTAGAGCTATTGGCTTAGTAATGGACGACATCATGGATGACCTTAGGGGGAAGGTTGCTGCGGGGGCGGTGGTCAGCACCCTGGCAAGGGCTCAGCAGACCTGGTGTCAAGGTGTCAACGTGAAAGGGTCTGGTAGAATAACACCGTTGTTTGAACGTAAATCCGGGTAGCGTCCTTGAGTCAATCCCTCGATCTCCCAAGAGTTGACGATTTTTTGCAGGAGCTGGCAGCCATTCAGCAAACGGGCTCCAAGCGTATCGCTATTCTGGGATCGCGCCACGTACCGATTACCCATCAGCAGCTAATTGAAACCTTGAGCTACGCGCTGGTGCTTTCGGGAAATTATGTAATTACGTCGGGTGCTACGGGAACCAATGCGGCGGCGATTCGCGGGGCAATGCGGGCAGATGCGAACTTGCTAACGGTGATTTTGCCCCAGAGTTTGGAGCGGCAGCCGAAGGAGTCGCGATCGCAGTTAGAAAACGTGATGCACTTGGTAGAGAACAGCCGCAATAATGAGATGTCATTGGCGGAGGCTAGTTCCCTGTGTAATCAGGAAATTATTTCCCGGTGCCAGCAGTTAATTTGCTTTGCATTCCACGACAGTACAACGTTGCTCAAAACCTGTCAGGAAGCTGAGGAGCTGCGGCGAGTCGTGACTTTGTTTTACTTTGACTAATTTTTGCTTAGCCTGACTAACTTCACTGGATTACGGCTTTGGAGTCCCCCGAAGGACGACGAATACCAGTTAAAGTAGTCCAGAATTATCTTTCTTGGATGTGGGGACTATGGTCATGGTTGAGATTTCTCTGCCGCAAATTACAGTTTCACAGGTGACGCTGGGGTTGTCTACGCCGCAGATTTTGCTGGGGTCGATCGCCGCGGCAGCGCTATTAATCTACTTCCCCTATTTTTTCGTGGTGATTGCCCGTTTTCAGGCGGGGATGGATTTCGGAGCGCCTCGTGCCCTGTTCGATAAGCTGCCAGATTACGGTAAGCGGGCGGTGTGGGCTCACCAAAATTCCTTTGAAACGTTTATGCCTTACACGGCGGCGGCGTTGACCGCTTACGTGACTGGGCAAACCAGTGAATCGGTGGTTTTGGCGGCGATCGCCTTTGTGATTGGACGGTTGTTATTCTCGCTGTTTTATATCGCCAATGTGCCCCCGTTGCGATCGCTCTCCTTCGGCATCGGTTCCGCCGCCACCATCAGCCTCTTCTACACCAGCCTGACCCACCTCCCCACCTAACAACAGCGCCCGATCCGTCGGCGCTTCCCTTCATTCACCGTGTAAAAACACCATAAAAATGGCTTCTACTTCTTCCTTTGATATTGTCAGCGACTTTGACCAGCAAGAATTGGTTAACGCTCTGGACCAAACCCGTCGCGAGCTGAAAAGCCGCTATGACCTAAAAGACTCCAACAGCACCATCGAACAAAAAGGGGACACCCTGGAAATTGAAACCCAGGACAGCATGACCCTGAAATCGGTGCGGGAAATGCTGTTTCAGAAAGCTGCCAAGCGAGGGCTAGACCTGAAAATGTTTGAGTATGGTCCCACCGGCACTGCCAGCGGCGGTCGAGTGACCCAAACTATTAATTTGGTGAAGGGTATTGATAAGGAACTGGCGAAGAAAATCAGCAAAACCATTCGCGACGAGTTGAAGAAGGTGCAGGCGTCGATCCAAGGGGACGCGGTGCGGGTGTCGGCGAAATCCAAAGATGATTTGCAATCAGCGATGCAGTTGATTCGCTCCGGCGATTGGCCCGTGCCTATCCAGTTCAATAACTACCGCTAAAATTTTTGGTTGCTTGTACCCCAACCCCCTTTCCCCAGGGCGAGGGGCTTATGATGTCTGCTTTGATCCTGCGCGGCGAAAAATTATGAAACCCATCAACGTTATTGGCGGCGGCTTGGCCGGAACTGAAGCGGCTTGGCAAATTGCCCAGGCGGGGGTGCCGGTGATTTTGTGGGAAATGCGCCCGGTGCAGCAAACGCCCGCTCACCATACGGAACAGTTGGCGGAGTTGGTGTGTAGCAATTCCTTTGGGGCTCAGTCGAGCGATCGCGCCGCCGGTCTCCTCCACGAAGAACTGCGCCGTCTGGGATCCATCATCATCGGCAAGGCGGACGAGCACAAAGTGCCAGCGGGGGGAGCGTTGGCGGTGGATCGGGGACAGTTTGGGGGCGACCTCACCCAAACGTTGGACCAGCATCCGTTGATTGAACTGCGGCGGGAAGAGCGGCCCACCATTCCCAACGATGGCATTACGGTGCTCACCTCGGGACCGTTGACTAGTCCGTCATTAACCGACGATTTGCAGCGGGTGACGGGCATTGCTTATATGAGCTTTTTTGATGCGGCGAGCCCCATTATTGTGGGGGAGTCGATTAATCGAGATGTGGCGTTTTTGGCGTCTCGCTATGACAAAGGTGAGGCGGCGTATTTGAACTGCCCCATGGATCGGGAGCAGTATTTGGCATTTTGGAATGAGCTGTGTGCGGCGGAACAGGCTGAGCTGAAGGATTTTGACCGGGAAACGTCGAAGTTTTTTGAGGCGTGTTTGCCCATTGAGGAGATGGCCCAGCGAGGGGAGGACACTATGCGCTACGGTCCCCTGAAGCCGGTGGGATTGTTTGATGCGCGGCTGGGGGATTTTCGTGCGCCGGAGAATAAATCCAAGCGCCCCTATGCGGTGGTGCAGCTTCGCCAAGAGGATAAGGCAGGGCAGCTTTGGAATATGGTGGGTTTCCAGACCAACTTGCGTTGGGGGGAGCAGAAGCGCGTATTTCAGATGATTCCAGGGCTGGAAAATGCGGAGTTTGTGCGCATGGGGGTGATGCACCGCAATACGTTTTTGAATGCGCCGGAGCTGTTGAAATCAACCCTGCAGTTTAAGTCGCGATCGCACCTCTTAGCGGCAGGGCAACTGGTGGGTACCGAGGGCTATACGGCGGCAGCGGCTGGCGGCTGGCTGGCGGGAACCAATGCGGCGCGGTTGGCTCAGGGATTGGAGCCGGTGGTGATGCCGACGACCACCATGGCGGGGTCGTTGTTTGAGTTTATTAGTTCTGCTTCGCCGAAGCATTATCAGCCGATGCCGCCGAATTTTGGAATTATTCCTCCCTTGGCGGAGAAGGTGCGCAATAAGAAGGAGCGGTATGGGTGCTATCGCGATCGCTCCCTCGAGGATTTACAAGCCTGGTCTTTGGAGCATTTGCGGCGGGAAGTGACGGCTGCGGTGGGTTAAGGGGGACGGGAGGTCCCGGGAATTTCCCTTTAAACTGTGAGGTGATGATTGGGCGATCGCTTCATGGGTTGGACAGGCAAGCGGAAACAGGTATTTCGGGACGCTTTGGTGGACACTTATCGCGATCGCCAGGCGCTTCGTATGTTTGTGATGGATGGAATTGAGGCTTCACTCAATCGCATCACAAAGGATGACAACCTTGATACAACCGCGTTTGAGCTGATTGAGTGGGCGGATAGTCAGGGGCGACTTGAGGAGCTGTTGACAGCTTTTTGCAAGGAAAATCCCCATCGGGCGGCGGAGTTGCAGGCGGGGGGCGTTGAGGCGGTGTTGCCGCGCAGGTTGGTGGGGACGGAGGTGTTGCCGGCGGTGACGGTGTGGCATGGGCGAGATCGCCTGGTGTCGGAGTTAGTGCGAGAGTTCGGCAACCAGGAGCGGCGAGTGGCGGCGTTGTTGGCCCAAGGGGGGATGGGGAAAAGTGCGTTGATGACGAAGGTGGTGGAAGCGGCGGGGATTGATCCGGTGTCGGGGGCGTTTCAAAAGGATGCGCTTTTTGATCGGGCGATCGCCTTCAAAACCTATGAAGGGACTAGCTTTGATGAGGCGGCGGGGGCATTATTGGCGGGATTGGGTGTGGGAGCGGCGGAGTTGACGGCGGAGCAGACGGTGGCGGCGATCGTGCGGGCGTTGGGGCGGGAGCGGGTGCTGTTGGTGTTGGATAATTTGGAGGTGATTTTGCAGCCGCCGAGTCATCCCCAGGCGGGTCGGGCGATCGCGCGGGATTGGGGGCTGTTATTGGACCAGTTGGCGAATGGCAATCATCAGTCGCTGACGGTATTGACCAGTCGGGAGCTGCCGACGGATTTGGCGGGGGTGACGTTTGGTAGCGATAAGCCGAATCGGCGGCGGGTGCGTATTGAGCGGCTGGATCGGGTGGATAGTGCCAGTGCGGTGGAGATTTTACGAGATTACGGGCTACAGGATTCGGAGGCGGATCTGGTTTGGGTGGCGGAGCGGGTGGGGGGACATCCGTTTTCCCTGGAGTTGCTTAGTCGGCACTACGGGGACCGTCCAGGATATTTGCGGCGGCACGGGGAGATTTTGGTCCAGGGGACGGAGTCGTTGCTGAAAAAGCAAGTGGCGCGACAGAGCGAGACGGCGCGGCGGTTGTTGGGGATGTTGTGTGTGTTGCGCTGTGCTGTGGATGGGCGGGGGTTGACGTTTTTGCGGTTGTTCGGAGGGGACCCCAGGGAGCTGGACTGTGGGGAGCGGGAGATGGCGGAGACGGAGGAGATTGCGGAGCAGTTGGTGCGGGCGTCGTTGGTGCAGGCGAAGTATGACGAGGAACGCTGCGAGGTGTTGTTTTCGCTACACCGGGTGGTAGTGGAGTTTATGGTGCGGCGGGTAGACCGTGGGGAGTTGTGGGCGGCGGCGTTTTCGTACTATCGAGCAGTGGGATTACCGAAGCGTCCGCAGGTGTTGGGCGATCTTCAGCCGCTGTTAGAAGCGCAGCATTTTGCGTTTCAGCTGGGAAATTACAGCGAGGCGGAGAATCTGATCTACGAGCTGGAAAAATATCTCGATCCTTGGGGGTACTGGTCTCTGAAGAAAGACCTGTGCGAGCAGCTTTTGCCCAATCTTGAGCGGGCAAGCAAGCCGTATATTGCCCAGCGAATTGGGATAATTTATCGAGATTGGGGCGATTGGCAGCAGGCAGAAAGTCGCTATCAGCAAGCGCTCAAACTCGCTGAGGCTGAGGACAATCGCCATATGATTGCCAGTCTTCAGGGACAGTTGGGAGATATCGAGCGATATCGAGGTAACTGGGACGCCGCCGAGGTGCTCTATCGACAATCGTTGGCACTGCGAGAGGAACTGGGCGAT
>CALGDE010000123.1 GCA_937883785.1 uncultured cyanobacterium | reverse complement strand
ACTTGATGATGCGCAGGTTAGCTAATTAAGATTTACTTTATAAATTAGCTCTAAGTATGAAAATTATCAAGAAAATGGTCAAGATTACAATGCCAACTTCACTGAATCTTCAAAAAAGAGTCTGCTGGCTTTATCGCCGATTTAAATTTCTTTAGAAAACTTTCATAAAGTAATTACTTTGCTGCTTGCTCCGGCTATTTAGAGGATTCCTGCGGCGTATCCTGGGCGTTGGCTTTCCGTTTGGCGATCGCCCGATGAAATCCAAGCACCACCAAAATATTGGACAGGGATAAAAAACTTTCGGCACTACCATGGAGCCAATCGACGTTGGCTAAGCTTTTGCCGTAGTGCATTTCTGCGTAAAGTCCCGCCGGGATGCTGATGGCGACGAAGACCAGCAGCACATAAAACCCAATTAGCGCCAGTTTTGGGGTTTGTCCCGATTTGGTCAGAAACCAGAGGAAACCCAGATAGGGAAAGAGGGACGCTGCAAACAGTGTGTTCACATCAAAAAATCCGCCAATGAGTTCGCCCATAAACTCGCCCCAGGATCGTTACTGTCAATTTCACGCCACTTTTAGCTTACCGAGTCATTGCGCCCCCAGCCCTGGAAATGGCGGACACGGTGGGGTGCGATCGCTCGCCCTATCCCCACACCAACAGTGGCTAGCCAGCGGCGGCGACGACGGTCGGGTGGCCATTCATTCAACAAAAAAATTACAGGAACGGGCAGAATTTGACGCGGCTTCTGAAATTATGCCTGCTTACAACGTAGGATCCGATTGGGTGCGGGCAATTGCGGTAGCTCCCTCTGGGCAATGGTGGGTATGCGGCAGCAACGACGGCTCCCTGCGGGTGTTTTGGTGGTGCGATCGCCAATGGAAACCCTGTCAGCTGGTGGCGCGGGCCCATGGATTTTGGGTGATGGCGGTGGTGATTACGCCCGATGGAAAAACGGTGATTAGCGCCGGAGCTGATAATCGCGTCCAGGCGTGGCGGGTTGAACATCACGAGCTGGGCATTACGCTGGTCCCAACTTGGTCGGGGAGTCGCCATACCTTCTGGGTGAGCGGTTTGGCATTAACTGCCGAGGGTGGCACCGTGGCCAGCGTGGGCTATGACGGTCAACTGGCGTTGTGGGATGTGGAGCAAGGGGAAGAAATTCGCCACTGGCAAGCTCATTCTGGCTACTGTTCCAGCGTGGCGTGCGCCCCCAACGGCAAAACCATCGCCACCGGCGGCGCGGACCGGCTAATTTACCTGTGGGATTTTGAAACGGGTCACTGTCGGGCAACGCTCTCGGGCAACGGCGGCAATGTATTTGGGTTGGAATTTCACCCCGACGCACATACTTTGTACAGCAGCGGCAGCGACGGAACGATTCGAGCGTGGGAGACGGAGTCGGGAAAATTTTCGCGGTTTATTGGGCTCAGTAACTGTCCTTGGGCGTTGGCGATCGCCCCCGATGGTCGGTGGCTGGCGGTGGCGGGGGCTGATGAATATATTCGCCGGTGGTCGTTGCCCGATGGTCAGGATTTAGGGGCGATCGCCACGGACGGCGAACAGCTGCCAGGTTTGGCCATTACCCCCGACGGTCAAACCCTTTGGGTGGGCGGTAACCATGGCGAAATTCGGGCGATCGCCCTGCCGCCGACCCCCACGGCGGTGACGTTTACGGCAATTCACGGTCACTGCGACGGGCGAGTGCGGGGAATTGCCTGGCACAAAAGCAATGCAAACAATCATAAATACGAGCTATGGACCGGCGGCGATGATGGTTTTGTGCGCCGCTGGCAAGTGAGTCCAAACTTGCCGGACTCCCCCGCTGCACCCCAGGTGTCCACAGATATTCAAGTTCATCCCCTCAACGCCTGGCATACGGATACGCTGTGGGTCATGGCGATCGCCCGTGCCAGTTTGCCCGGCTCAAAATGGATTGCCAGCGGCGGCACCGACCAGTTTGTCACCCTGTGGAGCCTGGACGGTCAGCCACTGCAACAACTGCGCGGACATACCGGTTGGATTAGTGCCCTGGCGATCGCTCCTGACGACAGTTGGTTAGTCAGCGCCAGCCACGACGGCACCCTACGCCAATGGAATTGCAACACCGGCAAATGCCTACGCACCCTAACCCCACCCACCGGCAGCATCCTAGAAACCGTTGCCATTGACCCCGCCGCACACTGGATTGCCACCGGCAGCGATCGCCACGTATACCTATGGAACGCCCACACCGGCATCCTCAGCGCCACCTTCACCGGACACACCCGCGCCATCACCCACCTGCATTTCGCCGACGGCTATTTAATCAGCAGCAGCCTAGATTCAACGGTGCGCTGGTGGAATGTGGAAACGTTGCAGTGCGATCAGCAAATAAAAACTCAAGTACCGGCGATCGCCACCCAAACCCTACCGAGCAATCAACTCATCACCGCCCCCGCCTGGGGAGGCCATCTAGAGCTATTTTCCCCCTCTCCCAACTAGCGGAACTGAACAGCCTATTGATGGACCTCATCAATACTTTCCAAGCATCTGCGATCGCCAAAACCATCACAATTCGAGACAGAACGAAGATCTTGACACATTTAACGCCAGGCAATGTTCACCAGTACGTTGACATTTACCTACTAGATGGTAGATATTGATTCTATGGAAAAGAAAACTGCTGAGCAAATTTTGGATGTGGCTCAGGAAATGGTGCGTCGCCAAGGGTACAGCGCTTTTAGCTACGCCGATATTTCCAAGCGCGTCGGCATTCGCAAAGCCAGTATTCATTACCATTTCCCGTCTAAGGCGGATTTGGTGAAGCATCTGGTGCAGCGCTATCGGGAGATGCTGGGGCGTGCGTGCGATCGCATTGCCCGGTCCAATGCCCCCGCCAACGAACAGCTTCTGGAATTTGCCCATCTTTATCGAGATGGACTTAAGCAGGACCAGGCCTGTTTGTGCACCATGTTAGGGGCAGATTATGTGGTGCTGCCGGAGCCGGTTCAGGAGGAAGTTCGACAGTTTTTCCATCAAATGGAGCAGTGGCTCGCAGCCCTGTTGCAGCGGGGCTGCGATGATCAACTGTGGCATTGCAATCCTTCGGCGAAGCAGGAAGCCAAGGGGCTGATTGCAATGTTGCAAGGGGCTCAGCTTCTGGCGCGACCGGAGGCGGACAGCTTTGCTGCCTTTGAGCAAATCATCTATCCATTGCTTCGTGCCAAGGCTGTTGGCGCTTAAATTTTTTGTCCTTTCATCTACCTTCTAGTAGATAGCTACTCGTTCAATCATTTATTTCTAGGAGAATTTTTCATGGCTAATGCTGTAGTTCCTCAAACCTTTGCCGGTCAAAAGTTGGTTGTGATTGGTGGGTCCAGTGGGATTGGTAAGGCGATCGCCCGGCTAGTGTTGGAGCGGGGCGGTTCAGCGGTGATCGTCGGTCGCAATGGTGAAAAGCTGAAGAAGGCGATCGCGGATCTCAGTTCGTTAGGGGCGATTGTTGCTGAGCGGGCGGATATTGCTGATGCTGCTGAACGTAATGATGTGATGGAGCGTCTGATTGTTAACCACGGAGATGCCACATTGTTGGTGAATTCGGCGGGGGTGTTTTTGCCCAAGTCATTTTTGGAGCATACGGAAGCGGATTATGACTTGTATTTGGAGTTAAACAAGGCGACGTTTTTTCTGACCCAGGGAATTGCGAAAAATATTGTGGCGTCGGGCAACGGTGGGGCGATCGTTAACGTGGGATCGATGTGGGCGAAACAGGCGGTGCAGGCAACGCCATCCTCCGCCTATTCCATGGCGAAGGCGGGCTTGCATTCTTTGACCCAGCACCTGGCGATGGAGTTAGCAGAGCATCAAATTCGAGTGAATGCCGTATCGCCTGCGGTGGTGGAAACGCCTATATATCAAGGCTTTATCCCCACTGACCAAGTCCATGAGACCCTGCAAGGTTTTAATGAATTTCATCCCATGGGTCGAGTGGGGACGCCAGAAGATGTTGCTGAAGCGATCGCCTTTCTGCTCTCGAACCAAGCGAGCTGGGTTACCGGAGCCATCTGGGATGTGGACGGCGGCGTAATGGCCGGTCGAAACCAGTACAGCTAACCCAGTGCCCTACTGCACCATTTCTACCTTCCCCCGTAAACCTTGAGAGCACCGTAACTGTCCCATGAAACTCAACGCCGACCTTAATCAGCGCGTCGTTATCGAAACTGAAGCCCAACCGTGGATTGACTCTCCCATGCCCGGCGTCCAGCGGCGAATGCTAGATCGCGACGGCGACGAAATTGCCCGCGCTACCACCCTTGTGCGCTTTGCCCCCGGCAGCCACTTCTCTGCCCATAGCCATGGCGGCGGCGAAGAACTCTTTGTGCTGGACGGCATATTCTCCGATGAAACCGGCGACTATGGTCCCGGCAGCTACTTGCGCAACCCCGTCGGTTCCCGCCATACCCCCCACAGCGATCGCGGCTGCACCATTTTGGTCAAACTGTGGCAAATGCACCCTGACGACCAACAAACCGTGGCGATCGCCACAGCCCAAACCCACTGGGTACCAGGATTAGTGACCGGTTTGGAGGTTATGCCCCTCCATAATTACGGCACCGAAAACGTTGCCCTAGTGAAATGGGCACCGGGCACAATATTTCAGCCCCACAAACATTGGGGCGGCGAGGAAATCTTTGTGCTGAGCGGCACCTTTAAAGACGAGCATGGCACTTATCCCAAAGGCACCTGGCTGCGTAATCCCCCCGGCAGCGTCCACACTCCATCCAGTACAGAAGGCTGCATCATCTACGTCAAAACCGGTCACCTTGGACAAAACCGCCCCACCGAATTTTCCAACTTAAAACCGGTGCATCAAGCCTCATAACGCCAATGCCACATCACGCCAATGCAACGTAAAGTCCCTTTAGGAAGGGGGAAAACCTTACCGCCTTGAGTGATTATTCGTTGGTCAGTGAATCGAACTTTGGTGGAGGTAAGGTCCTGAACACAGCCCCTAGCGACTGCGAACCGCAGCAACAGTGGGCTCTAGGGGAACGGAATGAGACTCCGCCGCATCTTTCAGCACAACCTCGCGGATAAAGCGAGCTAGGGCACGCTGGGCTAATTCACCAGCAATACGCTGCCCCATCTGCTGAGTTTCCGGCTTGATTAACAACTGCGCTCCCAGCTGGGCCAAACGCATCCCATCCATACCGGGGGTGTCCTGAACGATCGCCCAAATCCGCTGGACGCGCTCTAAAGTTTCCTGGGGACTGGTGGTGGATTTCACCGTAATGGGCACCGGACGATCTACCCCCAGCCCCAGCCGTTGACCCCACTGGGCGACAAAATTTTGCCAAGCATTTTTACCCGACGCTTCGATCGCCTCCACCAGTTTTTCCACCAACTGCTCGCGAATAAACGCCCCCCGCTCAGAATAGAGAAACTCCACCGCCTGGTCCAACCCCTGGTTTAGGTCGTAATCCATGCTGTCCTTAGCGTTATTCAGCAGATTTTCCAGACGATTCCACCGGAAGCGATCATCTTGGAATAGCAGCGCTTGTAGGGATGCCCGCAGCTCAGGAGCCGGATCCACCAGCAGCCGCTTGGCGATGTAGGGATATGCCTTGCTCAGCACCTTGAATTCAGGATCCACATTGATGGCAATTCCTTCCAAGGTCACCAGCGATCGAATAATCAAGGCGTAGTAGGCGGGCACCCGAAAGGGAAACTCGTACATCACCCCAGAAAGCTGGTCGGTAATACTTTTGAAATTCAGATCTGCAACGCTGGCTCCCAACGCATTGCTAAACACGGTGGACAGGGCAGCGGCGATCGGCGGCAAATAGGTATCCGGCGTCAGAAACTCTAAGGTGACGTAATCTTCTGCCAGGCTGTCAAAGTCGCGGTTGACCATATGCACCACCGCTTCAATTAGCCCGTAGCGCTGGTAATCTTTCACCTCGCTCATCATGCCGAAGTCCAGGTACGCCAGCTTGCCGCTAGGAGTCGCCAACAGGTTGCCAGGGTGAGGATCCGCGTGGAAGAAGCCAAATTCTAAGAGCTGACGCAGAGAGCACTGCACGCCCACCTCAATCAGGTGCTTGGCGTCGATACCCTGGGCGGAAATTTCTTCCAAATTAGTCAGCTTGGTGCCGTCAATCCATTCCATGGTGAGCACCCGTCGCCCGGTGTAATTCCAGTAAATGCCAGGCACGTAAATATCGGGCAAGTAACTGTACAGGTTGGCAAAGCGCTCGGCGTTTAGTCCCTCCTGGGTGTAGTCCATTTCCTCAAAAATGCGTCCGGCAAATTCATCGGTAATGGCCACCAGGTCGCTGCGCAGATTCGCCAATTTTTGCACCGCTAGGGCGAGGCGGCGCATGATGTACACGTCCAAAGTGATTTGCTCTGTCAAACCAGGACGCTGCACTTTGACCGCTACGGTTTCGCCGGTTTTTAGCTTGCCTTTGTACACCTGTCCCAACGACGCGGCGGCGAGGGGACGATCGCTAAATTCCGCATACAGCTCACTGGGGGGCGCACCTAGCTCTTCTTCAATAAATCGAAAGGCGATTTTGTTGGAAAACGGCGGAATCTGATCCTGAAGCTCCGTCAATCGCTCCAAATACAGGGGCGGCACCAGGTCGGGACGGGTAGACAATGCCTGACCGATTTTGATGTATGCCGGTCCCAACTTGGTCAAAATCTTTAGCAGTTGGGTGGCGCGGTTGCCTTCGTTCTTCTGCAAAAAGCCTGTGGCTTTATCCCACCAAATGCCCAGGAAAAAACTCAGCAACGGCAGGGCGATCGCCAAAAACCGGAACAGCACCTTAAGGGGCCGACCGCGGTAGAGAGCATCCACCTTTTCCGCCTGGTAGTGGGGCTCCTGCCGTGGCGGCGGCGGCGTACCATCTCCCTTTGTGCTCTTTGCCGGCGGTAGCTGGGGCAAATCGGAGGTGGGCACTGTGGATGCTTCTACAGTCAGAACGTTCATAGAAATCTGGTTTGGAGCCAACTTCTAAACTTTATGGGAAATCGGAGCAAGCGTCAGAAACCGCCGCTAAAACAGCGTCTGAGGCGATCGCCACATCAGCCCGGGAAATTATCAATTCAAGGAACTTCGACAAAGAAATACCTAGAAGGTCATAGGCTAGTTGCGCGCTTTTCAACGCTTTTCCCAAACTAAAAAATGGCTTAAGTCATTGTAACAAGTTCGTCACAAAGCACAGGGGATCACGGCAATTCTTTCTTAAAGACTTGAGTATTTCTGTCCGTAAGCTTTCAGGTTTCCCTCAAGAGAAACAGTGGGCGTGTCTAACCGAGAGAGGTTTGCAAAATGGAGAAATCTTGAAAGTAAAACTTTCAAACTGAAAGGCCTTAAAAACTTAGATAAGGTTAGATGAACAAGAAATCGTGGTCGCCCCGCAGCCATTCCAAGATGAGTTGCCTGTTTCTCAGCGGTGCGGTTCAGCTTTAATGCCAGTATTCTGACTCTTATTCGCGCATTCTCCATCCCTCTAGCGACGTCTTTTTCCCATGCTCCTTGCGCTACGAATCAAAAACTTTGCCCTAATCGATACGCTGGCGGTGGACTTCACCACGGGTTTACAGGTATTTACCGGGGAAACAGGGGCGGGAAAATCAATTATCTTGGACGCGATCGACGCGGTGTTAGGGGGCAAGGTTACTGCCCGCATGGTGCGCAGCGGAGCCTCCCAAAGTTCCCTGACCGCTGAGTTTGCCGTTGCCCCCCCTTTGGAAGAATTTTTGGCTAGCCAGGGGGTTGAGCTAGCTGATGCAGAGGCAGAGTCCAAACCGCCGGAAAAATCCTCGGGACGCAAGAAGAAAAGCACCAAGTCTAAGCTGTCACCGCCGGCGGAATCCCCAGAAAAACTGTCGGAAAAGCGTCTGACTTGCAATTTAGAAATTACCGTGGTGCCACCCAAGGAAGCGGGCAAACGCACCAGCATTCGCAGTCGTTTTAAGCTCAACGGCAAGTCGTCCTCCAAGCAAGTGCTGGGAAAAATCCGCGATCGCCTGGTGGAAATTGCCGCCCAGGGTCAGACGGTGCAGTTACTTCAAAGCGATCGCCAGCGGGATTGGCTAGACAACTTTGGCGGGGAATCGGTGCTGCCCCTGAAACAACAGGTGACAGAAACCTACGAAGCGGCCCGGGCGGCTCAGGCACTGTTGGCAAAACGTCAGGCGGCGGACGAACTGCGCCAGCAACAGCTTGATTTATATCGATTTCAATACGACGAACTCAGTGCCGCCGAGCTGGAAGATGCCGACGAACTGGATGAGCTAATCCAGGAGCGCGATCGCCTGAGCAACGTGGTGGAACTGCAAAAAACCAGCTACGGGCTATACCAGTTGCTGTACGGGGACGGACAAAGCGACTCCTGCGCGGACCTGTTAGGACAGGCGGAAAAGAACATTGAAAGCATTGTGGATTATGACACCACTGAGCTGGAGCCCATTTTGGAAATGATCACCGGGGCGTTGGCTCAGGTGTCGGAGGCGGGGCAGGCGATTAA
Organism: uncultured cyanobacterium; assembly: GCA_937883785.1. Taxonomy (GTDB): domain Bacteria; phylum Cyanobacteriota; class Cyanobacteriia; order CACIAM-69d; family CACIAM-69d; genus CALGDE01. The sequence goes on along the minus strand of CALGDE010000123.1, from coordinate 37,767 downwards.
TCTTTACGGCGATCGCCTAGAAAGTGATCCCCAGCGTTTAGGGGAGGTGGAAGAACGCATTGTTTTTCTAAAGGGGCTGTGTCGGCGATACGGGCTCACCCTAGCGGAAACCATCCAAAAGCGGGACGAGCTTCAGGAGATTTTGGAGGAGTTGGATGAGGAGGGGCAGTCGGTGGAAGCGCTCCAGGAAGCAGCGATCGCCACCCAAAAACGTCTCAACGCTGCCGCCGCGCAACTAACGGAAAAGCGCCAGGAGGTGGCCCAAAATCTAGAGCAAAAACTAGTGGATCAGCTGGCGCCCCTGGCGATGGACCACGTGCAGTTTCAGGTGCAGTTCGACTCGGTAACCCCCACTGCCGACGGGGGCGATCGCATCACCTATTGCTTTAGCCCTAACCCCGGCGAACCGCTGGCACCCCTGGGCGAAACCGCATCTGGCGGAGAAATGAGCCGATTCTTGCTGGCTTTAAAAGCCTGTTTTTCTAAGGTCAGCACCGTGGGCACCTTGATTTTTGACGAAATCGACGTGGGGGTCTCGGGACGCGTAGCCCAGGCGATCGCCCAAAAATTACACCAGCTGGCCCAAAACCACCAAGTACTGTGCGTCACCCACCAGCCCATTGTGGCCGCCATGGGCGATCGTCATTTTCACGTGGAAAAGCGGGTGGAAAAAGTTGCCGTCGCCAACGGCGAAGGAGCCAATGCTGAGGCTTCTGATGCCAGAGTCGACGATAAATCCGATTTGCGCACCCTTACCCATCTCAGCATTTTGGATGAGGGAGATCGGCGCCTGGAGCTAGCCCAACTGGTCAGTGGAGCCGAAAACCGTAACGACCCCACTGGAGCCACCCTCGCCGCCGCCAACGCCTTTGCCGACTCCCTTTTGGAGCGGGCCGCCCTGTTGCGCAAGGACATTGCTAACAAATCGTAATTTTTACTGTCCTTGAACGCTTTCCAGCCCTCTCAGTCCATCCCACAGCCCCTGTCACCTCCGCATAAACAGCAGCGATTCCGCTTACTGAGAGCGAATCAAAAGGCAACAGAGAAGCACACAAAACAAAAAGCACTGTAACCAAACCTTTAAACAAGTGAATGTAGGGGGTCAAGCCCCCACCCTGTCTTCCTGTGGAAAGTACACTGGGAGCAGATCCGCCCTAGTTCTGCCATTAGACTGGGCTCAGCCTGAGGAAACAGGTCTTTTACGGTGCTTCTACTGCGTCAGAGCGTTTTTAAGATTTATTCAAAATGTGTCTGAAAGCGCACACATCTAGACCTTTGTAACTAAAGTGTCTGGAACCTACAGGTCCAAAAAGCAAAAAATTGAAGGACTAACCGCGTCGCCCTGAAGCTTTATCTGCCCCTAAGCCCCCCGAAACGCTTCCTTATATTTCGTTGCGCCTAACTGGGTAAAACTAAAATAAGCAGAGTAAACTAGGGCCTACAGGCGTTGCTGACCCGCGCGTTATATTGCGCGTTTACAAATGTGGATGTCGGCCCGCACCCATGGCGAGCGAATTAGACCCTTCCCACCGAGCATCTATGACTTCTTCGTCTTCAAATAAATCTCAGGATTCCTCCCAGCAGGTCATTGAAGCAACCGTGGTAGAGGCATCGGAGGTCAATCCTTCCGCCACTCAGACGATCGCTGTGGAAGTTGCCGTTGATGCCACCGTGGTGGACGCGGAGGGTAAAGACGATTTAGGCATCAGCCAAGACCCTCCCGGCAGTATTGCCTCCCACGAGTCACCCTCAGCATCTTCAGATACGGGCAGCGCTCTGGTTACAAGCAAAGGTAGCTTTAAGTCCTTTTTAGCCCCCCTAAAGCGGGACACCTTTAAACAGGTGGTGTCCGACGTGGAAGCAAAGCTGGGGGTGGTGAATCAAACCCTGTCAATGTTGGACGTGCTCAATGACAATCAGGGGGGCTTTGAGTCGGTTCTAGAAGAAATGCTAGAGTCCATCAGCCTTAAGACCGGTGAGCTGTTGAATGCTGATCGCACCACCATCTATTTGCTGGACGAGGAAAAGGACGAGCTGTGGTCCAAGGTCGCGAAGGGAATGCCTGAGCTGCGATTCCCTGCATCAGTGGGGATTGCCGGTGAGGTGGCCCAGTTTCGCAAAGTGGTCAATATTCCCTACGATTTCTACGAGGATCCGCGATCTGCAGCGGCGAAGAAGTTTGACCAGAAAAGTGGATATCGCACTTACACCATGCTGGCACTGCCTCTGCTGAACGAGGACGATGGACTGGTGGCGGTGGTGCAGTTAATTAATAAGCTGAAGCCCGATGCAGGGAATTCTCCCCAGGCTAGTTTGAGCGATCGCATCGACCTCAAGGGCTTTACGGAGGACGACGAGCAGGTTTTCCGGGAGTTTGCCCCGTCCATTCGCCTTATTTTGGAATCATCCCGAGCATTCTATGCGGCAATGCAGCGTCAGCGGGCAGCCAATGCCCTGATGAAGGCAACGGAAGCTTTAAGTAAGGGCAGCCTAGATCTTCAGGAAACCCTTAAAAATGTGATGGATCAGGCGAAGGCGCTGATGCAGGCGGACCGTAGCACCCTGTGGCTGTTGGACGATATTAAAGACGAGCTATGGACCCGGCTGCCTATTGGTGGCGAGATGCGGGAGATTCGCATTCCCAGCATGGGTAATTCTTTTGCGGCGCAGGTGGCCCAGTCAGGTAAGCCCCTATTGATTCCCTTTGACCTGTACTCCCACCCCGATTCTGATACATCCAAGGAAACGGACCAGCGCACAGGCTATCGCACTTGCAGCATGCTGTGTATGCCGGTATTTAATTCAGATCGTCAATTGATTGGAGTGACCCAGCTAATCAATAAAACTCGCCAGGGAGAGCACCCAGAGTACGACCCAGAAAATTGGCCAGAAGCTCCAGAACGGTGGAAGGCGAGCTTCAACCAAGGGGACCAGCAGTTTATGGAAACCTTCAATATTCAGGCGGGTGTGGCGCTGCAAAATGCCAAGCTATTTGCGGAAGTGAAGCAGCAGGAGCAGATGCAGAAAGATATCCTGCGATCGCTGTCGGACGGGGTTATTTCCGTGGATCGCAACGGTTCGGTTATTGCCGCCAACGAGAGCGCCAAGGAATTTTTGGGGCTGCCCCAATCATTCATTTTAGAGGGGCGTCCTATTGAGGAAGTGATCCGTATCAAGGTTAAGGAAGAGGGCACGGAAGCGTCCAATAAGTTTGGACAGTGGATGCAGACAGCTCTGGGAGAGGGCGATGACGATAATCGCCAGCAGTATTACCCAGACCAAATTCTGTTGCCGTCCCCCGATGCACCGAAGCAAGAAGCTGATCTTTGGGATGAAGATGCCGATGATGAGGAATCAACGGAGGAACGCAGCGTCAACCTTTCCCTAAATACGATCGCCGATGCTCAAGATGGAGCCCAGGTGCGTGGTGCCTTGGTGGTTATGGAGGACATTAGCGACGAGAAGCGGCTGAAGAGTACCATGTATCGCTATATGACCCAGGAACTGGCGGAACAGTTGCTGGCTAGCGGCGAAACGAAAATGGGCGGCGATCGCAAGGACGTATCGGTATTGTTCTCGGATATTCGCAGCTACACCACTTTGACCGAAAGCATGCAGGCGGAAGAAGTGGTGGCCATGCTAAACGAGTACTTTGAATCCATGGTGGATGCCGTGTTCAAGCACAAGGGCACCTTGGACAAGTACATTGGCGATGCCATTATGGCGGTGTTCGGTTCGCCGCTGCCGCTGGAGGATCACGCCTGGATGTCCGTGCAAACGGCGATCGATATGCGCCATCGACTGGTGGAGTTTAATGCAGCCCGGCGCACTATGGGCAAGCAGGAAATTGCCATTGGTATTGGCTTGCACTCCGATGAGGTAATTAGCGGCAACATTGGCTCTAGCCGACGAATGGAGTTTACGGCGATCGGCGACGGGGTCAACCTGGGGTCTCGCCTTGAGGGTGCCACAAAGCAGTACGGCTGCGACATCATGATTAGCGAGAATACGTACCACAAGTGCGGCGCTGATCGGGTGGTTGTGCGCGAGCTGGACTATATCAAGGTCAAAGGAAAAACCAAGCCGGTGTCGGTATACGAGCTGGTGGGCATTGCTGAAGGAGACTTGGCAAGACCCATTTCCGATGATAAAAAGCAGGTGATTGAGGCTTACTCAAAGGGTCGCCAGCATTACTTGGACCGCAAGTTTGCCCAAGCCATGGCTGCCTTCGGTTCAGTGCTGGAGATTAACAGCGGCGATAAAGCTGCGGCTCTGCAATTGGGGCGCTGTCAGCATTATCTAACCCATCCCCCTGAGGATGATTGGGATGGCGCTTTCACCATGACCAGCAAGTAATTCTCTCTACCGCCACCGTAGTTTTTGATGTAGACACAGACAGGGCACTAAGAACTATTGAAGGCTGGGTAGAGTCGTATTTGACGGCATATTCCCGCTTTGTTGGGCACCTATAGATCGAAAGCTGAATCCGCACGCATTATTAGCTCCGCCAACGCTTCGCGAGCGTGACTCTCAGCGATCGCTGACTGTTCTACTAATGCAAGCGTCACCCATCAAAAAGTCCCTTCCTGTAAGAAAGGGACTTTTTTCAGAGTTGCTTTTACAGTCCTGCCGAAGCTACCGCAACTTTAAGATATTGATCATTACGGCTAGGCTTTCTTCAAAGAGAATTTCCCGCCCCCAGCGCTGTAACTGTTGCGCCATTAGCTCAGCGGCTTTTTGATCAGGCAGTGCTGTCACTAACTCAGTGCGGCAAGATTGGGCACTTCCTCCCGACTCCATGCGCATACACCCGGTGGTTTCAGAACACAGGATAGTGCAACAGTTGGCGTTAGGATCTTGAGAGTTCAAGCTAAGACCGATCAGGTCCCCAGGAATTTCGCCAAAATCAGAAGTGGGAATTGCAGCTAATTCCGCCTTAATTTCGCGGCCGTTGCTGCCTTCGAAGGTGACGTTCTGAATTTCATACTGCCCTCCCATAAATTCGTGCCCTGTGGGCTGCCATCCTAAGCGGCTGGCTAACCAAGAGAGGAACATAAGCGCCTGGGCATCATTTCCTTTTTCGTAGTCAATGGTGATGTCATCGATACACCCTAGGGCAGCTCGGCGTTCCGGGGGATCAAACATGGACGCCGTTAGCTCTTGCCAGGGCAGTAGGCGGTGCCAATTCAAGTCGGCAATATAAGATTCCTGCTCCACGAGGCTATTGATTTTAATAAATTCTGACGCAGGATCGCTGAAATAGCATGAGTCCAAAATGGTGCAGTTGGCGATCGCCGACAGCCGTCCAAATAGTTCCTGCTCCGGGTTAGGGGTTGCCTTCCACCATAAAAACTTCGGCAAATCAGGAATCAACAGCCCCGCCACCAAGTCCGCCACCCGCTCCAGAGCTTCCTTAGTGCCACGCAAAGTCACGTACTCACAGCACATTAAGCTGTGGCTTTTAGACTTTTGAATGGGGCAGTAGGCAGAGACTTGAGCCTTAACCCCCGTGTCGGGTCCCAATGTGGGGCAAAGGCTAATGATACGCGACGGATTTCTTGAGGCGATCGCATCACTAACGCTAGCCCCCCGCAGGTCCATATTCCGAATTGTCTTTTGCTTCTCCGGCAGCGTTTGATACTCCTGCCGCAGCCGTTTTAACGTCTCCGAGTCCACCCGCGCTGTGGTTCTCAAACCATAGGCAGACTGGGCTTGGTGAATGGCCTCCCGGGTTTCAGGACCATGAATACTATCAATGGCCCCCTTATAAAATCCTAGCGCCCCCAAAAGCTGCTGAAATTCCTCCGGCTCATAGACCACCATGCTAAACGTGGCTGCCCGGGTGGCAACGCCCGACGTGCTTTCCTGACCCACCCAAAGGCCGCTTAGCTCCGCTTCAATCTCGCTAAGGGAAATATCTTTGGGCTTTTGTAAGGCGATCGTTGTGCTCATCGTTTCCAACTCCAGTAATAAACTCGCTTGTAAAAATCCAAATAATCAGGGACGGCACTCAATACCTGTAAACCCACCCTTGCTTGCCGTGAGTACGGCTTATTTCGCTATTCCAGTAACGCCAAAGCCCTGATTGCTAAATGTTTGGCCATGTTCCCGAAATAATGTTCCTGAAATACCGTTAGGCACTAATCTGGGGCTTGCAGTATGACTCCCTTTACCTATAGCCGTCGCCACCGTCGACCGTCGCGATTTAGCAGCAACTCCGCCTCCACCGGTTCCCAGGTGCCGGCTTCGTAAAGGGGAATTGACTCTGGCGATGTGGGAGCTTCCCACGCCTCCAAAACCGGCGTCAACACCCGCCAAGCCGCCTCCACCTCATCATCTCGGGTAAACAGGGACTGGTCCGCCAACATGCAATCCATCAACAAACGGCCATACGCCTCAGAACTAGGCTGTCCAAAAGCCGTATCGTAACGAAAATCCATATCCACTGATCGCGTCCGCAAAGCATTCCCTGGCGTTTTCACCTCAAACCGCATAGAAATCCCCTCATTCGGCTGAATCCGCAAAGCCAACACATTAGGGTTCGCCTGCTTCGCCGCCGACGGAAACATCAACAAAGGCACCTCCTTAAACTGAATCGCAATCTCGCTCACCTTCTTCGGCATTCGCTTACCGGTGCGCAAATAAAACGGCACCCCTTTCCATCGCCAGTTATCAATGGTCAACTTGAGGGCGGCATAGGTGGGGGTTGTGGAATCATCAGGGGCTCCCTCCTCGGCACGATAACCAGGGACCGCTTTACCCTTCATCCAACCATCGGTGTACTGTCCACGAATGGCACAGGACTCCAAATTTTCTGGGTCTGCTAAGTGGGTAGCCTGAATCACCTTCACTTTTTCATTGCGAATACTGTCCGCATCCAGTGAATTAGGGGGCTCCATGGCGGTTAAACAAAAGAGCTGCATCAAATGGTTTTGCACCATATCTCGCAAAGCTCCCGCCGTTTCGTAATATCCAGCGCGTCCCTCTAGACCCACTGTTTCTGCCACGGTAATTTGCACATGGTCCACAAATTGCCGATTCCATAGGGGCTCAAAAATGGCGTTGGCAAATCGGAACACCAATAGGTTCTGAACGGTTTCTTTACCGAGGTAATGGTCAATGCGGTAAACCTGCTTTTCCGAGCACACCTGTTGCACCACTCGGTTTAACGCCTGCGCTGACGCCAGATCTCGCCCAAAAGGCTTCTCAATGACCAATCGGTGTTTATCGGTATCCTCCAGCATTCCTGCCTGCCCCAGTTGTCGGGTAGCTTCTCCGAAAAAGCGCGGCGCGACGGAAAGATAGAACACACGGTTGCCACGAGTACCCCGCTCTGTGTCCAGCTTGTCTAAAAATTCCTTGAGGGCTTGGTAGTCCTCTGGATTGTCAATATTCCCGGGATGGTAGTACAAGCCTTTTGCAAATTCTTCCCAGGTGTCTTCGGATTGTAATCCGCTGCCGAAGGATTCAATGCCTTCACGCATATGCTCTCGGAAGAAGTCGTGACTCCAGGAGCGACGGGCAACGCCCACGATGGTTAGCTCCGGAGGCAGGCGACGCTCCAGCTTCATTTCGTACAGGGAAGGCACCAGTTTTCGCTGGGTTAGATCTCCCGATGCGCCGAAAATTATCAATATTTGCGGTTCTGGAACTCGGTCCTGCTGTAATCCAACTCTGAGGGGATTTTCTTGAAGGCTAAGCATAAGCTGGGGTTATTTAACAGGGAATACATAACTTGGGCTGGGTAAACTTGGGCTAAAAATATGGGCTAGATAAAAGCTGAGCTGGTAGCCAAGTTAGGAAAGAGGGTTCAGCAAAAGTAAGCAGATGTGGCTTGAAAAATAAAAACTGTAAACGTAGAAGACCTGAGAAAGGTTGGGAAAAGATCGAGAGGATAAAAGGCGACAATCAAGGGGCGATCGCTAAACACCCTTTTTCCAAACATTCCTTTTCTGAACGTTTCGCCAACACACTTCTTGAGTGACTTGCTTCGAAGAAATCGGCGAAAAGAGAATGGCAATCTAGCCGCTGAATTTAGTTGTTTAATCCAGATGCACAAAGACTAGCTTTGGGCAAATTTCACAGCGCTGGATGATCCCGAGAACAGGTTCATGGATTTTTCAGTGCTAGCGCAAAGTCATCAAGGGGAAATCGGCGGCAAACTGTCAGTAGAAGTTAAAGTTTTTTGCAGATTTCCGTCACAAACTTATGTCATAAACACCTATTGCCGCCCTTTCGACGTGGCTATTTAGGACTTAACAAAAGACTGCACTAGCGCCACATCATCGGAGCTGCCAATAATCAACGGTGTCCGACCGTGTAAATGATCGGGAATCACATCAAGAATCGGCTGAGTACCATCGCTAGCTCGCCCTCCAGCTTGATCCGCAAGAAACGCTAGGGGCGCCGCTTCGTATAGCAACCGCAGCTTACCGCTGGGCTTCGACTGGGTGCCGGGATACAGGAAAACGCCCCCCTGGAATAGGATGCGGTGAAAGTCTGACACCAGGGCACCGCTGTAACGGGCAGAGTAGCCTTCCGTGCGGTGAACGTAGCGCACGTATTCCTGCATTGACGTATCCCACTGGCAGAAATTTCCCTCGTTAACGCTATAAATGGATCCGTGCTTGGGGATCACGATGTTTTCGTGGGACAGAATAAATTCTCCTAAACTGGGGTCCAAGGTGAACGCGTGCACGCCGCGACCAATGGAATATACCAACATGGTGCTGGGACCGTACAGGATATAGCCAGCGCCAATTTGCTTGTGGCCACTTTGCAGCAGATCCTGGGCATCTCCCAACTCGTCATTTCCCTCTTGCTGACGAATGGAAAAGATTGATCCCACCATCAGATTCACGTCCAAATTTGACGATCCATCGACGGGATCATAAAGCAGGGTGTAGCGCCCCAAGGGGCAGTTTTCGGGAATGTAGTAAGGCTTCTCCATCTCTTCGGACGCTAAGCGGCAAACCAAACCACTTTGCTCGAAAACCGAAATAAAAACGTCGTTGGCGTAAATGTCCATTTTCTTGACGGCTTCTCCTTGCACGTTGGTTTCGCCCGTAAATCCAAGGGCGTTATCAACGAGTCCCGACTGACTTAAACGACGGGCAATCAGCTTACCAGCAAGGGCAATGCGGTTCATCAAGGCACTTAAATCTTGGGCATTGGGACCGAAACTTTTAAGCTGCCCTAAAACGTGGCGTGAAAGGGTAGTGCAGTCACGATCTAGGGAGCGATCGCTACTTAATCGAGTATTGGATTGAGCAATAACCATGGCTTTAAGTTATTAAAAAAACGAACCGAGACCAAACTTCAAATGGCGTCTTTAAAGTCAGAAATAAGGAGAAATAACCTAGACCTAAGGAATGAAACGCAACTGCCTCGCTTATTTTTTGCGCCCGCTCTCTTTAATGTTTATCTTTGTTGTCCTTACTGCTGGTTCCATCTTAGGAGGGATTTTTATGGGAAATCAGTCCTGGGTTCGAGATTGTATAGAAAATGTAGTGAAGCCCTTAAAAACCAACCGTTGAACGTTGTTTTAATAACGCAAGAATTTCAAGCTGTGACGATATGCAAAGCAACAATAAGGGAAGCAGGCTACGCACAATAAACGTTAAAAAAGCGGCTTTGAAATCAATGTTTCAAAGTCGCTTTTTCTAGGTCCTACTTAGATGCTACTTACCGGATGTGACTCAAATGCGATTAATGATCACCGCCGCTACACCGGTTGTTGTTGAATCACCTGCTAAATTAACCGGCTAGGTAAGCGCGCACATCTGACTGACGGCGCCGTAGCTGTTTCAGAGCCTGATGCTCAAGCTGGCGTACCCGCTCTCGGCTGATATTGAGCCGTCGTCCCACTTTTGCCAAGGACAGTTCTCGACCATCGCCGAGCCCAAAACGCAGAATCAACACTTCCCGCTGCTGGGGAGTTAGCTCCGCCATCATCCCCTGCAAGTCATCCTTCAGGGACTGGGTGCTGGCATACTCCTCCGGCAAAATCCCGGCGTCTTCCAGTAGGTCCTGCAGCTCCGTGTCTTGGTTGTCGCCCACCCGTAGCTCTAGGGAGACCGGCTGGCGGGACATGGCTAAGTAGTCGCGCACCTGCTCCACTTTTAGGTCCAAGATTTCGGCAATTTCCGGCAGCTTGGGGGCGCGACCATATTTTTGCGTTAGGTCTCGCTGCACCTTTTTGATTTTGTTGAGTTTTTCGGTGATGTGGATGGGCAGGCGAATAGCGCGGGATTGCTGGGCAATCGCCCGAGTAATTGCTTGGCGAATCCACCAATAGGCATAGGTGGAAAACTTATAACCCAAGGTGGGATCAAACTTTTCTACCCCTCGCTCCAGCCCCAAACTGCCCTCTTGGATCAGGTCTAGCAGCTCTAGGTTGCGCTTTTGATATTTCTTGGCGATCGCCACCACCAGGCGCAAATTTGCCTCAATCATCTTGCGTTTTGCCCGCTGCCCCACTCGCAAGGTGTGAGACAGTTCCTCTTCAGTAATGCTGGCTTTTTCTGCCCACACCTGACGAGACGGCGGCTGTCCCAAAGATTCCGCCAACTCCTTGCGCAATTCAAAGAGGGACATCATTCCCTGTACTTGCTTGCCAAAGGTAATTTCTTGCTCGCCTGTCAACAAAGGCACCCGACCGATTTCATGGAGATAGGTGCGAACCAGATCAGTGGCCTGTCCCTTGGTTACTTTTGCAGCTTTAGTTTTACGAGTTTTAGTTGCGATCGGAGCTAATGACATAATCTCTTCCACCTGGTTAGCAGAAAGGACACCGTGAGGCATTCCTAAGAACAAACAAATACAGTGCGTAAAGTCCAAAAAGCCAATTAAAAAAATTAGCTAGGGTCAAAAAAATTTTGGGGAAGACTCGCCAGTAGAAAGCGGTTTCTACCGTTGTTAATCTTCAGAAAACCTCCGATGCTTCGTTGCGGTAACGAGTAACCCTGTTCACAACAGGCTTTAAGTAAAATTGCGTTCGTTCGTTGTGTAATCAGAACAACAACCCAAAAAGTCAAATGCAACACATGGCGTGCAATGTCCGTTTAAATTAATGTTCCCAACCAAAGGCGAATCTCCTACTTTTGCCCTGGCTCTAGGTTCTGGACTTTAGGCGATAAATACCGCCCATAAGTTGCTGCCATTCTTATTTTCAGCGCATCATTTCACGACTCCTTCTACCAATCTGTTCAAGTCGAGCAGTTAATCAAAGGAATCAGGGAACTCAACAAAAGTTTACGCCAATCAATGATCTTGGAAACGTTTAAGCCATCGCCACTTAAAGAGCTAATTTAGGGCGCTTTAAGAATTCCACAGCTTCTAAGTCGAAAGACCGAGGAATAACGTTCCGGTTTTGCTCCAAGATAACGACGAAACCTTTGAAAAAAAGTCAGACACCAAACTTACGAAAAGAAACCGAAGTAACAGGCTACTTAAAGCTGTCCTAACAACAAATCCATCATGGCAAGGATGAATTCTGTCTGTGAAGAGGGGGGATTCACGGGTTTCCGTATGTGGTTTTGGGGGGAGATCCGTCCCTGGAGAAGGTTGCTGTTAGCAACATTGAATGGCGTTTGTAAAAATACCGTCGTCCCAGAGATTTCTATGTATTAGTGCTCTAAATAAAGGTAGGGAAACCCAACCAACGGGTTAGGGAATGCCGACCGTGCGGTAAACCGAAGGGACAATTAGGTCTCACCGTTGATTACGTTCAAACCGTTAATTACGTTCAAACCGTTTCATACCTACAAAGCTTTTTCAGTGAAGGATGCTGAGGCTTTTCCAAAAAGTCTCGATCACTTTTTCGAACATTTATCTCCAAGATGCTGTAAACCTGACCAAAACAGGCATTAGAACTCGTTCCATGGAAGCCATAAAAAATCACCGCCTTCAGAAAAGCTTCCGCTGGATTCGAAATGTAGATTTGAGACGAAAGCTTTACAACGGCAACCGGTGAAACGTAGCCTTGTTTAGCGTATTTAGAGAAACGTCTAAGGCGCTCTCAGTGCGGGTTTGAGCAGACTTATACGTCTGACTATTATTCACTATTTTTTTCGCTGATTTTTTTGACTTATTCCAAATATTTTGATTGATTGGTTCTCCTTGAAAGAATTCTTCTTCAGGGAATATTTGAAAAGAATGTATGAAAGGAATATATGAGCGCGGTTTAGTTTTGCGCCTTTGTGGATTTTTCTCCCTTGGGGAGTTGACCTTTTAGTTGGAGCGAGGATCTTGCAGATTCAAAATGATTGGCTTACGAACTGGTTCGGGCAACTGGTGCAAGTTGCCGGTGGGCAAATCGGTAAGCTAATGGGAATTTTTGGATTGCGACGATCGCGACAGTCGCCCCCATGGGGATTGATGGCGGTGATGCTGACCCTGGGGCTGCTGGGGGCGATCGCCTGGCCCGGGTTTACGGGTCAATTTGAGGAAAATATTGCGGCTAATCCATCGAGCGAAACCGTTGAGCTTAATTTACTGATGCACGTTCCTGAGGCAGAACAGTGGAGCGGCATTGTGGAGTCTTTTGAGCGGGAAAATCCCAATATTAAACTCAATGTTATTGAGGGACCGAGCGCCACTAACTTAATTGAGGATTTGCATACGTCGGCGTTTATTTTGGGCGACTCTCCCTACGACTTAATTTATTTGGACATTGCTTGGGTGCCAAAGTTTGCGGCGGCGGGATGGTTGATGGATCTGTCCAAGGAGTTGACGGAAGAGGAGCTGGATAGTTTCTTGCCCGGTGATGTGGATGGCGGTCGATACAAGGGTGGCCTTTATCGCATGCCGTTTCGTACGGACATGGGCATGTTGTATTACCGCAAGGACTTATTAGAGGAGCTGAATATTGATCCGCCCGCTACGTTTGCTGATTTGATGAGTGCTTCGAAACAGTTGCAGGAGGCGGGCAAAACTGAGTGGGGGTATTTGTGGCAGGGCAAGCAATATGAAGGGTTGGCTGCCATGGTTGTGGAGATTTTTGAGGGCTTTGGCGGCTTTTGGGTGGATCCGACAACTAATGTGGTGGGATTGGATCAACCGGAGGCGATCGCCGCAGTGGATTTTTTAGTCAGCGCCATCGACGAAGGCATATCTCCACCGGGAACAACCACGTACACCGAAACAGAAACGTTGCGATTTTTCCGCAACGGTAGCGCCGCATTTTTGCGGAATTGGCCCTACGTTTGGGCGGAAGCCAATAAGCCCGACTCCCCCATTCGCGGCAAGGTGGGCATTGTGCCCATGGTTCACGAGCCCGGTCAATCTAGTGGCGCTTGCCAGGGGGGATGGGGACTGGGCATTAACCGATTTTCTGACCATCCTGAAGAAGCGATCGCGGCGGCAAAGTTCTTTGCCCGCGAGGATATTCAAAAGCAGTTTGTGATGGAACATAGCTACGTTGCCAGTCGCAAATCCCTGGCTGATGATCCCGATGTAACCGCTAAATATCCCCAGTATTCGCAGCTTGTGGAAATTTTGGACAGCAGCCCCGTGTTGCGCCCGCCCATCGCCCAGTATGCTCAAGCGTCCGATATTTTGCAGCGCTATCTGACGGCAGCCCTGACTAAAAGCATGACACCGGAAGCCGCGATGACGGCGGCGGCGCGGGAAACGCGATCGCTACTGGGTACGGAAGAAACTTAGCCGTTGAAAAGTACACCCTTAGATTTGAAATCACAGTAAGAAAACCGCGACAACGTTAATCAATGACCGCTAAAGTAACCGCCAAACAATCACAGGAAGAGTCCAGTTGGATCCAAAAGGAATGGAAAACGGCAGGGATTTTAGTGGCACCGGCGATCGCCATTTTGCTGTTGGTTTATGCCTATCCCATCGGGCGATCCTTCGTTCTTAGTTTATTTGCAGAAAACCTGGGCACCCAGCTACAGCCGGTTTTTAATGGTCTGGGAAACTATGGGCGTTTAGTGGGCGATGGGCGATTTTGGCAAAGTTTAGGAAACACCACGTTTTTTACCGTTGCCTCCGTGGCCATTGAGTTGGGGTTGGGGTTGGCGATCGCCCTGATACTAAACCGGTCTTTCCGCGGGCGAGGCATTGTACGTACCATTGCAATTTTGCCCTGGGCGCTGCCCACGGCAGTGATGGCCGTTGGGTGGGCATGGATTTTTAATGACCAGTTTGGGGTGGTGAATGACTTGCTCCAGCGGGCGGGGCTTATCGGCGACGGTATTAATTGGCTGGGAAACCCCACACTGGCAATGGTGTCGTTAATTGTGGCGGACGTGTGGAAGACAACGCCTTTTGTGAGCGTAATTTTACTGGCGGGATTACAGTCGATTTCCAAAGATCTGTACGAAGCCCACGCCATGGATGGGGCTACCCCTTGGCAAAGCTTTACGGCCATTACCGTGCCATTGTTAATGCCGCAGATTTTAATTTCCGTTCTGTTTCGATTCGCCCAGTCTTTCGGCATTTTTGACCTGGTGCAGGTGATGACCGGTGGCGGTCCGGCGGGATCGACGGAAATGGTGTCTATCTATATCTATTCCACCGTGATGCGCTATCTGGACTTCGGCTACGGGGCAGCGCTAATTGTTGTTACATTCCTGTTGCTTATTCTTGCGGTAGCTCTAGCCGCTTATGCCTTGCGACGCTTAGGCGTTAATGTCACTGAGTAAGGGGCATCGCTAGGTTTAGATTTCTCGTAATTTACTGTTGGATTATTGTTCTGTATGTCCTCTGGTTTGTCCCAATCAAGTTCTGGTTCCGAGCGATCGCCCCAACTGTGGAAAGGCATTATTTTCGGAATTTTAATTGTTTGTTTAGTGGCTTTTTGCCTAGCTCCCGTCATGTGGCAATGGCTAACTTCGGTGAAAGTTAATGCAGATATTGAGACCACGCCAAATATCTATTTCCCCAGTCGATATACCCTCTCCCACTACGCTGAATTATTCTCCCGACGACCGTTTTGGGCATACCTGGGCAACAGCGCTTTAGTATCAGTTTTATCGACGCTGCTGTGCCTAGGAGTAGGGACGCCTGCGGCTTACGCGATCGCCCGATTGCGATTGCCAGGAAAATCAATATTGCTGGGACTATTGCTCATCGTTAGCCTGTTTCCCTACATTCTGCTGTTCCTGGGGTTGTTGGAAATTGTTAGCGCTTTTGGGGTTGGAAATAATTATTTAGCTTTGATTGTTCCCTACACGGCGATTAATTTGCCACTAACAATTTTAGTGATGCGCAGCTTTTTTCAGCAGCTCCCCCAAGACTTAGAAGATGCGGCAAAAGTTGATGGGTACAATACTCAGCAAATTCTTACAAAGATTCTGTTGCCGCTAACATTGCCAGCCCTAGTTACCACTGGAATTTTGACGTTTATTTTTGCCTGGAATGAATTCTTATTTGCGCTGACGTTTATGACTCAGGAGACGTTAAAAACCGTTCCCGTAGCTACAGCTCAACTCAGTGGCGCAAGTCAGTTTGAAACCCCTTACGGTCCCATGGCGGCCGCCACAATTGTGGGCACAATCCCTCTAGTTTTACTGGTGTTATTCTTCCAAAGAAAAATTGTTCAAGGATTAACCGCTGGCGCCGTAAAAGGATAAATTCTCCTCACTCAAAAACCATCCTCCCTAATCTTTGAAACTGTTTCGTTGACCTTTAGACTTCAATTCTGTGGCAACTTTAGAACTTAAAAATATCAACAAAACCTATAGCCGCACCGTTGTGCCGGTGAAAGATATTTCGCTGACGGTGGGAGATGACGAGTTTTTAACGCTACTGGGACCGTCGGGGTGCGGCAAATCAACGACGCTGCGGGCGATCGCCGGACTTGATCTTCCAACGCGGGGGCAGGTGCTGATTGGCGATCGCGATGTAACCTACACGCCCCCTGGCGATCGCAACGTGGCTATGGTGTTTCAAAGCTATGCCCTGTATCCCCATATGAGCGTTCGAGAAAACGTGGCGGCGGGGTTAAAGCTGCGGCGGCTGCCGGTGGGGGAGATTTCTGATCGGGTGCAGTCGGTGGCGATAAAGTTGGATTTAGATTCGCTATTGGACCGTAAGCCCAGTGAGCTATCGGGGGGGCAACGGCAGCGGGTGGCATTGGCGCGGGCTTTGGTGCGACGACCAGATGTATTTTTACTCGACGAGCCCCTTAGTAATTTGGATGCCCTATTGCGGGAGCAGGTGCGAGCGGAGCTGAAGCAGATTTTTGCCGACCAGCCTGCCCCAGTGGTGTACGTTACCCACGACCAGACGGAGGCAATGACCCTGTCCAGCAAGGTGGCAGTGCTGTACGACGGATATTTACAGCAGCTCGATTCCCCCGAACAAATTTACTCCAAGCCCGCCAACCAATTTGTGGCAGGCTTTATCGGCAGTCCCCAAATGAATTTGCTAATTCTGAAATGCCAAGGAAATAGCGCGCAATTGGGCGATGTGCCAATCAAGCTGCCGGACGGGGGCTCCACGGCAGCGGCAACGGTCAGTTTAGGCATTCGCCCCGAGGATTGCATTTTGGGTGGCTCCGACGCCGAAGACACAGATAAAGCGGTGGCTGTTTCTGGCACCGTGTTTCTAAGTGAAAACTTAGGTCCAAATTTACTGATCAGCTTACGACTGAGCGAAGAGAGAACAGAGGAATCGATCACCTTGCGATCGCTGGTGCCTGTCGGTTCCGTTTCGGTGGGGGATAAAGTCACTCTCCTTTTGCCCCGAAATCGCCTGCACTGGTTTGATGCAGTTACGGGCGATCGCCTCGACAGTTGATTTTACGTAGTCGATTTCCCAGTTGATTTTTCGAATAGAAGCCACCACTATGGCAACTCCGTGGCGGCTACCTTTCACGTCAGCTAGCGCAATTCGAACGGGCGAAATTTAAACTCGCCAAATTCAAAATACGAATATTGGACCCATCAGGTATTACTTGCATCTAGCGTCGACGTGTTTTTACCTCAAAACATCGTTATGGCGTTGCATCTTGCCGTGCTTCCTGTGCGGAATCGTCGGCGCTAACAAGACCCTCAATGCCACTCACTCTTTGAAAAGTAATTAACCATGGAAACAGTTGTTCGCATTTACGACGCCGTAACCGGCAGTCATATTTACACGCGTAGCAAAGCAGAAATCTCCCAGCTCATCGAAGATGGCGATCGCTACCGGGACGAAGGGGCAGTTTTTGAATCTGCGGGACCTAATCCTGTGGCGCGATTTCGCAACCAGGTAACCGGCGGTATTTTCTACGCCATTTCCCCAGAAGAACAAGCAGCTGTCCGACAAAACCCAGGATTTACAGAAATCGAAAACGGCGGTTTTAATGCCACCATCAACCCACGCCTGGGAGTCGAGCCCGTATACCGCTTTTACAACACGGTCACCGATCGACACTTTTTTACCTCCAACGCCGAAGAAGCGGCATCAGTGCGGTCCAGCCTACCGGGCTATCGAGACGAAGGCATTGGTTTTTACGCGGACCCTTTGGGTGATCCTCCCTTCCCGGCAGCCACTCCCATCCAGCCCAATTCATCCCCCCCGACCTCTTTTATCCGCCCCCTGCGCCCCGGCAATCCCCTTTCCAATTTTTCCGATGAAGCCCTGGCGGCGGGTGGGCTAATTCCGGGAACTAACGGAGCAACAGCAGGCACCACCGGCAGCACGAGCGGGGGAACAACCAGCAGCGCAACTAACGGCTCGACCTCCGGCACCTCTGCGTCCACCGCTTTCAACACCACCGGAAGCAGCGCCACCACCGGCAGCAGCGCCACCACCGGCAATTCCACCAGTACCGGCTCCACTGGCGGCAGCAACAGTAATTCCATTGGCACTAGCCTCGGCACCCCAGTTTCTGATGGTGGAACGTCCTCGGGCGGCAGCTCCGGCAGCAGCTCCTCCGGTAGCAGTAGCTCGTCTGGGAGCAGTTCCTCTGGCAGCGGTAGCTCCGGTAGTTCGTCCGGCGGCAGTGGTTCGTCCGGTAGCGGTAGTTCTTCGTCCGGTAGTGGTGGCTCGTCTGGTGGCGGCGGTTCCTCTAGCGGATCTTCTGGCAGTGGTTCGTCCGGTAGCGGTGCCCCGTCTGATAGCAGCAGTTCATCGGGCGGCGGTGCTTCAAGTGGGGGACCGACACCTGACGCTAGCAGCGTGGGTTACGGAGCTTTTGAGCAACAGGTGTTGAGTTTAGTCAACGATGCACGTTCTGCGGAGGGGCTTTCGCCACTAAGCCACGATCCTTTGTTGGGTCAGGCGGCAGAGGCGCATAGTGCAGATATGCTGGCACGGGATTTCTTCGCCCACACCAATCCTGATAATAAGACTGCGCGCGATCGCATTCTGGATGCTGGGTTTACGGGGAGAACAGGAGAGAATATCGCCGCCGGTTTCAGCACGCCAAGCGGTGTCGTCACCGCTTGGCTAAACAGTTCAGGGCACCGCGCCAATATTCTGAATCCCAATTACACCAAGATTGGGCTTAGTCATGTGTTCTCGTCCAATGATCCCGGCAATATCAACGATAGGCACTATTGGACCCAGAAGTTCAACGGCTAAAGCTCAATAGCCAAGGATTAACCAGCACTCATGTCAGTCTACAAAAGGAAAGGCATGGGAAAGCCGACGAATCTCTCCCCTCAATAAGGGGAGAGGAGTCCCCCGGAGTTTGAGTTTTGTGTCCAAAATGCCCAAAAAATCTGATGCAGGGAAATAGGGATTAAGGATCCCCCCTCAGTCTCTCCCCTGTTGAGGAGGAAAGCAGGACCAGCCTGTACTTTTGCCGTCGAACAGCTTCCGTGGAATCTTATGGAGTCTAAACACGTCTATGGAATGTGTACTGGCAGATTGCAGATCAATGGCGACGATTGCCAGGATCCTTGCTTGAGAACCCACACTTTGCCAATACCCCATTGCCCCAGAATTTTAAGCGTCACAAGGCTTGTAAATCCAATCCTGTGGCGATCGCTGTAGCTGGGTAGAGATTTAAAGAAAGCACTTTCATTCCCTTTTCGTTCAAGGTAAAGCTCCATGACAGGAACCGTAACTCGAATTTATGACGTATTGACTGGCAGCCATGTATACACCACCAACGAGGCAGAAATCGCCCAGCTGACGGCGGACCCAGCCAGATATCGCAACGAGGGAGCAGCCTTCGACTCCATCGGTCCTAGCCCTGTTGTGCGCTTTTTGAACCAAGTGACCGGGGGGATTTTTTACGCCATCTCTCCCGCTGAGCAAAATGATGTGCGCCAAAATCCGGGGTTTCTTGAAATTCCTGGCGGTGGCTTTGATGCGGCGATCGCCCCCCAAAGTGGTCTGGTGCCGGTATACCGCTTCTACAACACCGTCACCGGTCGCCACTTTTTCACCCCCAATGCCCAAGAAGCCGCCTCAGTTAGGGCAAATTTGCCCGGATATCGCGATGAAGGGGTGGGCTTTTTCGCCGATCCTGCCGGTGAAGCCGTTAGTGCCCCAACGCCTGCGCCATCACCAACGCCAGTCTCCACACCGTCGCCCACCAGCACCTTTGAGCAGGAAGTGGTCACCTTAGTTAATGAGGCCCGGGCACGGTCGGGGTTAGCGCCCCTAGTTTACGACCCGTTGTTGGGGGGCTTAGCGGAGTCCCACAGTGAGGATATGCTCCAGCGGGACTTTTTCTCCCACACCAGCCCCGACGGCGTTAGCTTCAGCGATCGCGTGCAACAGGCAGCAATCCCAGGACCGGCTGCCGAAAATATCGGCGTCGGGTACGCAACACCTCAAGCAGCCGTCACCGGTTGGCTCAATAGCTCGGGACATCGCGCCAATATCCTAAATCCAAGCTTCACCAAAATTGGGGTGGGGCATGTGTTCTCCGCCAATGACCCTGGGACGGAGCGATGGAATCACTATTGGACCCAGGTTTTCCAGGGATAGAAAAATAGGGGTTCTGAATGATTATTTCAGCCCGATTGGGTTGGACGCCTTGGAGCCACGGGGCGATCGCGCCGCCTTGGAAAATAGCCGAAAATACAGGGACTTACTAGCTTCCTTCAGAGGAAAGGTGACGTAGGTTAAGGGGTTAATGGTGACAATAATGTCGCGGAAATCTCGCTTAGCTAGCTCCACAATTCCTCGCGCCACGAAGTTGGCATCCATCACGCCAATGGGGTTGAGGTTGCTTTTAAACGGTCCCAACACCAGCTTGCGAATGACACAGGGGGCGTCCAGGCGGCGCAGGGTAATAATGTCGCCGATCGCCCGCTTAGAAATTTCATAAAGGGGACTAAAGGCAGGCTGCACCTCAGCTTCGGACGTATTGATCCAAACTTCCTTCAAAGCGCGGTGTTTCGAAAGGGTGATCGTATCCAGGAAAGTTTCCATTAGCCGCCACGCAGACATGGTGTTAACTTCGTAGGCTTTGGCGATGGCTTCGGGGGATCGCGCTCCCGCCTCATTGATACCGTGATTAATAATCAAAATATCCACGTTAGCGAGCTTCTTTTGCAGCTCGCGCTCCTGTCCCGGTCGCCACTGATGAACGGGAACACGGGGACCAAAATCAGCGTTGGGAGATGTGGTCAGGGCGATGGGACGAGCTCCAGCGGCTTTCAGCGCCTTAAGTAAAGCGCGACCCAAGGTGCCGGATGCGCCGGTCACTGCAACGGTTTTGCCCTGAAGGGAAAGGGCGGTTCCTAGAATTTTATCCACGGCGGTTAGGGTGCCACAGTAGTAAGCATTGCCAGAGTCGAAGTGGTGTCGCCAGTGATAGGTACGGTTGACGAACCAGTTGGAGGGATTGTCGGTCAGTGGACCGGGCTCGTGGGTCAGGTCTGTCCACATCATACGATTTTGGGACCGGGCGATCGCCGTTACCGCAAACGCCAGCGAGTACATCACCCCCGTCCACAGGGTCCAGGTTATTGCCCATCCAAACCCTATACCGGCACCGGTGGCAGCGATCGCCACAACGGTTGCCATTACCAGTGCTTCGGGCACGTCGTTGTACCACTGGGACTTAGAAAAGGCGTCAAAACTCACCATGGTCAAATCCTTGCGGAATGCCTTGTGGTGAGTGTTGTGCCACTGCTTAATGGGCTCCCAGGTATGCCCCGCCACGTGATAAAAATCGCGGGTCACTTCCGCCAGCACCACCGACGCCAACGCCAGTGCCACCCAAACCATCGCTACCATTACTTCACTACCCCAGCGTTTTTCGTCGAGTCAGCTTATGAGTCGGTTTATATGAAAACTTACCAATGAGTAGAAGCTTTCTGAAACGTTCTCAATTGTAAAGGCGCAGACGTAAAAGGATGGACGATCCCCGGGAGTGTTTAGAAAGTAATCCGGCGATCGCCCAAAAATCGTCCTATTCGAGCTGGCGTTTAGGACAGGTCCTGTAGCTCAGCGGTGCGCACGTTGATGGTTAAGTCGCGATTTCCGCGCTTAACTTGCAGCTTGAGAGTTTTGCCAATGGCAGTATTCTCAACTGCCCGCTGGAATGCCTCAGCACTTTCAATTCGTTTGCCACCGGCCGACACAATCACATCGCCGCGACGCAGTCCTGCTTCAGCGGCAGGCATATCGGGCAGGACATTGACGACCAACACACCGGTGGTGACTGGCAGTTCCAGTAGGGCATTAGGATCTTCATTATTTTTGCGCGCCAGCTCAGGGGTTAAGGTGCGCATTTCGATGCCAACGAACGGATGGGGGACCCGCTGCCCCTTGGCTAGCTGAGCTTGGATGGACTTAGCCTTATTGATGGGAATCGCAAAGCCAATACCCATGGCATCAGCACGAATAGCGGTATTGATGCCAATCACGCGACCGTTGGCATCCACCAAAGGACCGCCGGAGTTGCCGGGGTTGATCGCAGCATCGGTTTGGATAAAGTCCAGACGCTTGTCGGGAATCCCCACCTGGGCGCTGGACCGCTTCAGGGTGCTGATAATTCCTAAGGTGACGGTGTTGTCTAAACCCAGGGGATTACCCACTGCGATCGCCCAGTCTCCCACTTGAACATTGTCAGAATCGCCGAGGGACGCCACCGGAAGGCGATCGCCCTTCGCGTCAATTTTTACCAGCGCCAAGTCGGTCACCGGATCCGCCCCTTTGACGGTGCCTTCAAACTCGCGCCCGTCTTTCAAGGTCACCACCACGCGATCCGCTTTATCCACCACGTGGGCGTTGGTCAGCAACGATCCGTCAGAGTCGATGATAAAGCCGGAGCCTTGCCCCGTTAGTCGCCGCTGTCGTTCTCGCGGAGCAGACCGGAAAAACTCATCGCCAAAGAAACGCTCAAAAAACGGGTCATCAAAAGCCGGGTTGATGCGCTGAGTAACGGTACGCTCCGTGTCGATGCGCACCACCGCCGGTCCCACCTGGTTAACCGCCGACGTCACAAAGCTATTGGAAGACAACGCCGCAACGCTAGCCCGCTGAGCCGGCACCGCCTGGGCAACCTCCACAGGCTCCATTGCATCCACCGGACTTGCTTGCAAAGGCAGCATCGGCAGTCCGTCTAATCCCAAAATGACCCCCAATACCAGCGCCAAACCGTGGCTTAGGCTTGTCCGAAAGGATTTGCGTTTGCGGGGGCGTTGGAAACGATTGGGGCTTGCAAACAGCTTGCTCGGCAGTGATGAGAAGAATCGAGCGACTGCTTTAGCAATTGAGGTCAACCAGGTCATGGCTAGAGGGGCGATCGCCCAAAGGTTAACGGCAGAACGAATGGCGAAATTAAGGCTATGATTTGCAATTTTGTTAGTGTTCATTCTATAAGTAGCCGCGAGGCACCGTTACGCAGTGCGATGGCGGTTTTCCGACCGTCTAAGGTTCCGTGGGGGTAGGTGAAGCAATGAATCAAGAGGGTGAGGCAAAGGTTGGAACTCTTTACGTGGTGGCGACGCCCATTGGCAACCGGGAGGATATGACCTTTCGGGCGGTGCGGGTGCTGAAGGAGGCGGATGCGATCGCCGCAGAGGACACCCGTCACACCGGTCAGCTTCTTAAGCATTTTGAAATCCAAACGCCCCAAATTAGCTGCCATCAACACAACGAAGCGCGGCGAATTCCCGAGCTGCTGGAAAAGCTGCAACAGGGACAGACTATTGCGCTGGTGTCTGACGCAGGCACTCCCGGCATTTCCGATCCTGGCGTGCCGCTAATTTCGGCGTGTATCGAGGCAGGAATTTCTGTGGTGCCGGTACCGGGAGCCTGTGCGGCGATCGCGGCATTAGTGGCGTCCGGCTTATCCCTGGCGCGGTTTAGTTTCGAAGGCTTTTTGCCGGTGAAAGGCAAGGAGCGGCGTGCATCCCTGGAGCAGCTTGCTCAGGATTCTCGGACGGTGGTGCTATATGAAGCGCCCCATCGGTTAGTGACGACGTTGACAGATTTGGCGGGGACGGTGGGGGAAATGCGGTCGGTGGCGATCGCCCGTGAATTAACTAAGCGCTACGAGGCAATCTGGCGCGGTTCCCTAGCAGATGCGGTCACCCAATGGTCCCAGCCGGACGAGTATGGTTTGACGTTGAAAGGGGAATTTGTGCTGGTGTTGGAGGGGGCGATCGCCGCAGAAAAGCCAGAGCTATCAGACGCACAACTGCTCAGAGAACTACAGGCATTAATTGACCAAGGCGTTTCAAAGTCCAGAGCCAGCCGCCAACTTGCCCAAACCCACCGGCTTTCAAAGCGACAGGTTTACGAGCTTTCGCTTCAGCTTGGGTAAGTCTACCGTCGAGATTCTTGGGCGATCGCCAAAAGCTGTTCCGTTGCCGCCTTGGGACTATCCGCCGCCATAATCGCCCGCACCACCGCAATCCCCTGGGCTCCCGCTTCGTAGGTTGCCCCCGCCGTACGTAAGTCCAATCCACCGATGGCAAACCAAGGCATCGGCGCATTGTCCAAGGCATAGCGCACATAATCCAGTCCAGAAGCCGCCTTCCCCGGCTTTGTGGGCGTGGCGTGAACCGGACCGACGCCGATGTAATCTGCTCCCCAGGCGATCGCCCGCTCCATCTCCTCGGGATTTGTCGTCGAACAGCCCACAATCTTCTCCGGTCCCAGCAACTCCCGCACCATCGGCACCGGTAAATCCTGCTGCCCCACGTGCACCCCGTCCGCATCCACCGCGATCGCCAAATCCACCCGATCATTCACCAAAAACAGCGCCCCGTAGGATTCACACACCGCCTTCAGCGCCCTCGCTCGCTGTAGCCGTAGCCCGTCGTCAGAATTTTTATCGCGATACTGCACCAGGCTCAGCCCGCCTTGCAACGCCTGCTCTACAATTTCCACCAGTCGATCATCGGGAGACGTCACCAGGTACACGGGCGATCGCCGCAGCCGCCCCATACGATCCGCGTGGACAGCCTCCGATAGCGCTCCCTGAAGACGGCTGTCCAATACGTAAGCCTGATAACGCAACTGTTTAAACGCCGTGCCCATCTCCGGGCTGGCGAGTTTGCCGTACTCCTCCAAAACTCGCAACGCTTCCTGTACCCGACATAGGTTGGCTTGCACCACGGATCCCACGTGCGATCGCCGCGCCTCCTGGCTATGGGTCAGCGCCGTCCCCGCATCCCCCTCCGTATCCCGCGCCGCCCGCATCTCCGCCGAATGCCACAGCCCCAACTCCTGACGAATCTCCTTACACAGCGCCGTCAGCTCTCCATCATTCAGCCCAAACCGACACCACTCCTCCACCGTGCGCACTCCCTCCCGCGCCCGGTCCAAATTCGCATCCAAAATTCGCAACACTACTTTTTGCATGCCAATACCGCCATCTCGCCGCTTTTCACCGTGATTTATCCTAACAGCGAGGTTCGGTTCCAGTTCGGTCAGTATGCTAGTTTGTATGGGCTTTCAAGCACTGTTAAGCACGGGCTAAATGCCAATAGCAGCCAGCAATTTTGAAAGCGTAAATTAAGAGATTTTGTTGCAAAGGTTCGCGATTTCATTGCGAATGCGGTGGTAGTAGGCTATTTTCCTAGCAAATTAACTCTTAAAAGCAAAAAAATCTGAGGAAGCAACAAAAGCTTCGCTTTGGGACTCGCCCTAGATTTGCCTTACCAAATTCGCCTTAAACATAGAGAGCTTTAGAAAGTATGGAACCTGAACTACAAAAATCAGAATACGCAGACGCGGGCACCAATGCGAAAGCTGAAGTGACCACCAGCACGCCCTCTTTGTCCTCTGCGAACGGTGAAGACTCCCCAGAATGGCAGCAAATTTTGGAGCAGTTTTACAAAATTCTGTCTGACCTCCCCGACTACGTGGGCAAGTTCTACGGCGAGTATCGTCAGCCCATCGTCACCGCCGGTTTAATTATCGCCGCTTTTATTTCCGTAAAGTTGGTGATTGCCCTATTGGGAGCCATCAACGAAGTGCCGCTACTGTCGCCGGTTTTTGAGCTGGTGGGTCTGACCTACTCGGGTTGGTTTGTGTATCGCTACTTGCTACGGGTATCCAGCCGCCAAGAGCTATCTTCTAAAGTGGGCGACCTGAAAGACCAGGTTATCGGCAACAAAAGCAGCGACTAAAAATGTTCCATAGGAGCTAGGGGCTGCCATATCGTTTAAGTTTCAGAGCCTTTAGCTGTAGGGGTTTCAGTCCCCTTGCATTTTTTGTTTGAAAGGGCGTGTACTCCCCACTACGTAAAGTTTCCGGTGCCCATTTGATGACACGCCTTAGTCGCAAGGACGGTAGCTTCTTTTAAAAACTGTCCTGACGGGAGTCATCAACTGAGAAGAACGTAATGGTAGATGCACCCTGAAAATAAAGCCTCCAAGTTCGCAAGAACTGAAAGGCTTTATTTTTTTGTCAATTTTTCCTGTCTACCGGCCGACTTGTCCTCAGACGCCAAGATCTGAACCTTCGGCGTAACTTTGTTGGGATGCCCCCAGAGAATGGTTTCGTTTTTGTAAATGGCCATGCCGGGCTTTGCGCCTTTGGGTTTGTACACGGATTTGGGTTTGGTATAAACCACGGGGACGGCGTCCGCCTGGCGACCGCGGCTGTGAAGGGCGGCAATATTGGCGGCGGTTTGTAGGTCCGTTTCGTCGGCGGTTTCCCCCGGCGGTAGGCGCAGCAGCACATGGCTTCCAGCAATTTCCTGGGCATGGAACCACAGGTCATAATCCCCAGCCAGGCGGAAGGTGAGGCGATCATTTTGGGTATTGTTGCGCCCTACCCAGATTTCGTAACCGCTAGCGGTGTGATAGCGGCTGTAGCTAATGTCGTCGTCAGTTCGTTTAGGTCGCTGGTAGCCGGGATCCGCCATATAGTTTTGCTCAATGAGCTCGTCGCGGATTTCTTCCAAAGCGCTTAAATCTTCCACCGTTCGATAAATATTGCACTCGTCCAGCGCCTCATCCACCTGCTCCAGATATTGAATCTCGGCATTAACTGCGTTTAGTAGGGGCTCGATCGCCTGGCGCGATCGCCGCAATTTCTGATGCTTTTTATAAAGCTTCTGGGCGTTCCCCTGGGCATTGATCGTGGGATCCAGGGGAATCGTAACGGGCTCTCCCGTTTCAAAATCGTTCAGGGTAATTTTCTCCATCCCGATGCGCCACTGGTGGAGATAGGCCATCAGCAAATCGGCTTTTTGGCGATAGGCTTCCGCATCTTCAGACAGGTCTAGGCGATCGCCAAACCCATCTCGTTTCTTGGTCAACTTTTTCAAATACCCCGCAATTTTTTGCCGTAGCTGATGGTGCAGCCGTTTGAAGGCATCCTCATTGAGGCGACTCCCGTAATACCGATCCAGCAAAACCTGAATTGACTCCACCGCCGCCCTTTCCCCCAGCACCGTGTAGCCAGGCTTTTTGGGATTTGCATCGTCGAAAGCGGGCGTAAATTCTTTGGACTCTAGGGCTTTGAGCCAGGCTTGCCACTGGGTAAATAAGTCCTGCCATTGGCGATCACCCAGTTGGTCCGTGGTGATATCGGCAGGCAACTTAGCGCGGCGAATTAGGGTACGCGCTAGGGGGGTGCTAATGCCCCGGTAAGTTTTGACCAATTGCCGCTGGAGCCGATCTGGAATAAGCCCCACTCGCCCCTGCCAATCCTGCTGGGACTCTTCTAAAGAGGGCACAGCATCGGTAAGCTTCGGTGGCGGCACGTAGGGCTGTCCCGTTTGGATGGGGCGCAGGCTGGATTGTTGGTCGCTCACCTGGTGAGCAGCGGTAACAATGGTTTGATCCGCGTGGGTCAAAATGGCATTGCTATACTTACCCATAATTTCCACGTACAAATGCCACTGCACCGGGTCTCCGGGGCGCTTAGCAAATTGCAAATCCACCACCCGCTCCCAAGGTGCAACCCAGGCGTAGTTCACCAGAGCAAAGCCCTTAATCTGGTGAAGAAGCTGTTGGCTAAAGGTGAAGGTGTCCGGCGCTTTGGGGGGCGGCGCTGCCACGTGAATTCGAGCTGCCTGGGGATGCCAGGAAATGGCTAGCCAGCCGCGACTATTAAGGGTACGCAAACACAGGAAAACGGTGAAGGGATTTCGCTGAAATACCTGTTCCACCCGCGCCGGTTGCCAGGAATCGTTCAAATCCGCACAAACCGCCGCTAAAGTGGTGAAGTCTACGGGCTGCATGGGTTCCCCTCCTAACCGGCGCTCGTGTGATATAGGGTACTGGATTCACCGCCAATCCCCCTAATTTCTACGCTGTTTCTACCGGTATTCCTGTGCCCAAACCCCGCTCGAAATCTGCCAAAAAGTTTGCCAAAACCAAGACAAAGCCAGTGGGCGGCACCGCTCGTCAGGTGGCACTACAAGCCTTGCGGTCAGTGTTGGCGGGCAGTTACGCGGACGCAGCACTGGATCGGTATTTGCGTCAGGCAAGCCACCTTAGTGGGCAGGACCGGGGGCTGGTCACGGAGCTGGTGTACGGCTGTACTCGGCAGCGGCGATCGCTGGACGCCATGGTGGACCACCTCGCCAAAAGGCCCGCCAAGGATCAAGCGCCGGAGCTGCTGGCGGTGCTGCATCTGGGGCTATATCAAATCGGTTACCTCACCCAAATTCCCAATGGCATCGCCGTTCACGAAACCGTTGAGCTGGCGAAGTTGTCGGGACTCCAAGGACTCAGCGGCTTGGTAAACGGCATTTTGCGTAGCTATGTTCGCCGCTTGGAGGCTTTGGAGCAAGGCGGTCCCTGGTGTTTTCCCCTGCCGGAGGATCCCATCGATCGCCTGGGTACCCTCCACAGCTATCCCAATTGGATTGTGAAATCTTGGTGTGACTCCCTGGGACCAGAGGCAGCGGAGCAGTTGTGTCAGTGGTTTAATCAGGTTCCGGCGCTGGATCTGCGGGTAAACCAAAGTCGGTGCGATCGCGCCACCGTGATCAGGGCACTTCAAGGGAGCGGAACTGAGGGGGAAGAGATTGCCCCCTTGCCCCAAGGGATTCGGGTGCGCAAGCTGGGCAAATCCGAGGCGGCGGGACGCAAGGTGATGGAGCTGCCGGGGTTTAAGGAGGGCTGGTGGGCGGTGCAAGATGCTAGCGCCCAGTTGGTTAGCCTGCTGCTGGATCCCCAGCCGGACGACATCGTTGTTGATGCCTGCGCCGCACCGGGGGGAAAAACCTGCCATATTGCTGACTTAATGGGCGATCGCGGGTGCATTATTGCCCTGGACCGCACCCTGTCCCGCCTCAAAAAGCTGCGCCAAAACGTTCAGCGTTTCCAGCTAGACAGCGTCCGTAGCCTTGCCATCGACGCCTGCCAGTGGCAAGAGTACGTCACGGTCACCGACAGTTACCCCGAGGAGTTGAAGGAAATTTTCCCCGACGGTTTGCCAAACTCGTGCGATCGCCTGTTGCTCGACGTCCCTTGCTCCGGTCTAGGCACTTTACATCGCCGCGCCGACGCCCGCTGGCGACAAACCCCCGACAATATCGTCGACATTATCCAGCTTCAGCGCCAAATTCTGGATGCCACTGCCCCCTGGGTCAAGCCCGGCGGAATTCTCGTCTATGCCACCTGCACCATCAATCCGCCTGAAAACTTGGAATTAATCAACGCATTTTTGGCGGAGAATTCCCAGTGGGCGATCGCCTCGCCGCCTGCCGGTTCAATCCCTGCCCAATTCGCTAAACCCGACGGCACCATCGAACTGTGGCCACACCAGTACGACATGGACGGCTTCTTTATGGTGAAAATGGTGAAATCGACCCCCCTCGCCGCATCCTAGCAATGCCCTTATCCTCCCAATCCCACAGTCAACCCCTAACGACCCTCGCCACCTACCTTGCTGGCGAGTTCGATAATCAAGCCCAAGCCCGTGAGGAACCGGTCTGGTATGTGCCGGTGCGCCTTTGGCATCGTCCCCTAAAGCTGTGGGGCGATCGCGGTTTTGCTTTCTACGCGGAACAATCTAACGCCCTAAAGCTGGATCAACCCTATCGTCCCCGAGTGTTTCTGCTATCGGAATCGGAAGGGCAAATCCAGGTGGAATACTTTCAAATTGCTGATGCCGAAGCGGTACGCGGTGGAGGGCGATCGCCAGAACTTTTAACGGCTCTAAACCCCGACGTCTTGGAACCTTTGCCAGGGTGCACCCTGACCGTCACCCAATCTGCCCAAAAATTCTCCGCCCGTCCCGATCCGCACTGTAGGTGCCAATTCACCGTAGAGGGAGCTGTCCGGGAAGTTTCCCTGGGCTTTGACGCTAGTTCTGAAGGGCTACAAACCTACGACAAAGGCATCAACCCTGACACAGGACAGGCGATTTGGGGAGCCCTAATGGGTCCCTATCAATATCAAAAACTCTCAACCTACAGTGCCTAGCTGACTTAGCACCCTAACTCGTAAGACCAGGCAATATAAAACGCCTGCCCATCAAAAAACAACTGACAAATTTAGCTGACGGCACTGCGAGGATTACCTTCTAAGGCTTCCTCCTCCGTTTCACAAATTTCAAACACTGAGTCCATCATGGTCACTTCAAAGACCAACTTCGATTCTGGGTGCACATTACACAGCCGGAAGCTGCCCCCTTCCTTGTCGGCATCTCGCATTCCTGCCACTAGTGCTGTCAATCCCGAACTATCAATAAAACCTACTTCGCTCAGATTCACCACCACATGAGGACTCAGCTTGGAAATACATTCCTGTAGCTTCAAGCGAAATTGCCACGCCGTCGCGATGTCCAAGCGTCCCGACGGACTAAGGACAATGACAGTGACATTATCTTTCGTCGTATAGGTCTTTTGCTTCATGGTGAATCGTGGTTGTGCCTTCGTAGGGCTAGAAACAGGATACAGGAGGTTGATAAAAGCAAATCTGAGGCAGATATAAAAACTCTGATTTGCTTCTCGACAGTCCGAAGGCGCAAGCGTGCAATCGCTACCGTCAAACGTTATATCAATGCAAGGAAAGACGACGACAGATGTCGGGCTTTTTTTTTGCAAATATTTGGCAGTGGGACCATACCGGGCGTTACCACATAACTCTCGTTTCAAGATTTATATTGACGATCCTAGTTGCGAATCATACCTTAATCGAGAGTTAGAGTACGAAAGTGGGCGATTCTTCCACCTCCACGGCAAATGCTCCAATTATTTTGACCACTCTTTCACTGCTTTACGCAGCATCACTGGTAGATCTCTGGGGACGACCAACTAATTTAATAGCGTGGAATGCCGTCTAATACCCTTTAGGGCGCAGCCCTAATCCGCCTCGTGGTCCCTCGTAAATCTAAATCACCCTGATTTACTAAGCCCAGTATAATCGACTTGCTCCACGGCAAAGATTGGGGAAACAATCCATCATGCCCTTGTAAAGTAAGTGACATAGTAAGAATAACAAGGCTTCCGAAAGTTCCTCTTCAAAGCTTATTGTTTTACAGGTAGCTGGCTAGGGAAATTTCCCCGAAATGGCAGGACAAACACCATTCAATAAAGCCCAAACGATCTGCGGCTGCACCCCTACTTTCTAACCAAGCCAGTCTTGGGGCTTCAAGTAAGTGTCGTACAACTCAGCTTCACGGGTGTTTGGCTCGGGAGTGTAGCCATATTCCCAGCGAACCATGGGAGGCAACGACATTAAGATGGATTCAGTGCGACCGTTGGTTTGTAGCCCAAAGATGGTACCCCGGTCATAAACCAAATTGAACTCCACATAGCGCCCTCGACGGTATAGCTGAAAGTCACGTTCACGATCGCCGTATTCCGTATCCTTGCGCTTTTCCACAATAGGTACGTAAGCGGGCAAAAATGCTCGCCCACAATCCTGCACGAAGGCAAATAGTTGCTCCCAACTGCGATTCTCTAGCTTAGGAACATTGCGGCTGTACTCAGCAGCGCCACCATCAGGATTGGGACCGCAGTAAAGCTGGTCATTAATACCGTCTTGATAGTCAAAAAAGATACCGCCAACGCCGCGGGTTTCATCGCGGTGCTTCAAATAGAAATACTCATCGCACCAACGCTTAAATACGTCGTAGTATTCGCCGTGATGCTTGTCGCAGGCGCCTTTCAAGGTGCGATGGAAGTTTTCCACATCTTCACGCACGGGATAATAAGGCGTTAGGTCAATACCGCCGCCGAACCACCACACGGGACCCGCCTCAAAGTATCGGTAGTTAAGGTGCACCGTCGGGATATGGGGATTCTTCGGGTGCAGAACCATGGATGTGCCAGTGGCATAAAACCGGTGTCCCTTTGCTTCTGGGCGCTGGCTCAAAATAGATGGCGGCAGACGATCGCCCCACACCTCAGAAAAATTCACGCCACCCTGTTCAAAAATATCGCCGTCGCGCATCACTCGCGATCGCCCGCCACCACCTTCGGGACGCTCCCACGCATCCTGCTTAAATCCACCGCTTCCATCAGCGTCTAATAAGCCCCGACAAATTTCGTCCTGAATTTGACGCATCCACTGCCCAACACGCTCTCGAGAATCCTTAGGGGGAGCGTTGGAAACCGCTTTGGAAGGAGTAGCAAATGCCGTCATACTTCGTTGTTCTCACTAAACAGTCTTTCAATAAAGCCCGAGAATAAAGCCTCGGAAACAGGGCGACGCTGACGTGGGCGTGCGCCTGGTTTTTAGTTCGCTTTAGCCTACCGCGATCGCCCAAGGGGAAATCGCTCATCCCAATGGAACTTAATAAAGCGATAAAAAATCCTGGTGAATACTCTCTTTGCCCGCTCCAACCCCCCTGAGCAAAGCAAGTGCACACCTCAGCGATCCGGCGAAAACCTTGAAAATTCGGGTTTAGACCACGGCACTTCGGGCAAAACTCCAATAAACTTTTATTAACCCGTTTCCCAGATCCTTTGGACCTTCCCCCCTTTCTCTGTTATGACTAGCGTCCCCAATTCCAGCGCCTCGAACCCCGGTGCCATAACTTCCAATGATGTAATCGAAGCCCTGCGTCCAGTGCAGGATCCGGAGCGGGAAGAAAGCTTGGTTGATCTCGATATGATTCGCAACGTCATTGTGTTGCGAGGAGAGATTACGTTTACGTTGGTGCTGCCGGCAGCAGGCTGTCCCCTGCGCGGGCTTATTGTGGACGACTGTAAGCGGGCGATTCGCAAGACGCTAGATGGCGTTAAGTCCGTCGATGTGGTTGTCACCACCGATACGCCAAAGCAAAAGCCGTTGCCTCAACAAAGCGGCATTTCTGGCGTTAAGCATATTATTGCGGTGTCCAGTGGCAAGGGCGGCGTGGGTAAATCCACGGTGGCTATTAATTTAGCAGTGTCCCTGGCAAAGAAAGGGGCTGCTGTGGGGCTGATTGATGCGGATATTTACGGTCCCAATGCGCCGACGATGTTTGGCATTGCCGACACGAAGGTGATGGTGCGCCAGGAGAACGGGCAGGATATTTTGGAGCCGCCGATCGCCCATGGGGTGAAGCTGGTGTCCATGGCATTTCTGATTGATCCTGACCAGCCGGTGGTGTGGCGTGGTCCGATGCTCAATGGCATTATCCGTCAATTTTTGTACCAGGTGGACTGGGGGCAACTGGATTATTTGGTGGTGGATATGCCACCGGGCACGGGAGATGCCCAGCTGACGTTGGCTCAAGCAGTGCCGTTGGCGGGTTCGATTATTGTGACTACGCCCCAGATGGTGTCTTTAATTGATGCACGGCGGGGGCTGCGCATGTTCGAGCAGCTGAACGTGCCGGTGTTGGGGATTGTGGAGAATATGAGCTATTTCATCCCGCCGGATATGCCGGATCGCCAATACGATATTTTCGGTTCTGGGGGCGGCAAGAATACGGCGGCGGAGTTGGGGATTGATTTGCTGGGGATGATTCCCCTGGAGTTACCCCTCCGGGAAGGGGGCGATTCTGGTGTGCCCATCGTAATTTCAGCTCCCGAGTCGGCGTCGGCGATCGCCCTCACCAAAATTACGGAAGAGGTCATTGCGCGGGCGGAAGTGACAACGCCATCGGCTCCGGCTCTGGCTTAGGGGATAATGGAGAGATAAAAAGCGTCGAGAAAACTGTTGAGGGATAGTTTCAACGTTTTTCGACCGACCCCGCCGACCTTAGGCTGCATTAACCTGCTTTTTTGACTATGGCTGCACCGACCCTTAGGCGCTTTCGATGGCGCACGCTGATTCAACCGTGGATGGAGATGGATTGGATCTTGCTCCTGCTGGTTGTCTTGATGACCTGTTTGGGCAGCGTCGCTATTCGTAGCGTTGAGATTAAATCCGACGGTGGTAATTGGATTCGCCATTTGACCACTGCTGGCGTTGGACTGGTGATGGCGCTGGGTATTGCCCGGTATCGCTATGACAATTTGCTGCGGTTTAAATGGGTTATTTATGGCTTAACGAATTTGTCCCTGGTGGCGGTGAAGCTGGTAGGGACGACGGCGTTGGGGGCGGAACGGTGGATTGCGATCGGGGGGGTGCATATCCAACCGTCGGAGTTTGCCAAAGTGGGAATTATCCTGACCCTGGCGGCGATGTTGCACCAGTCCACGGCGTCGACGCTGCCGCGCATGTTCCAGGTGCTGGGAATTACGGCGGTGCCCTGGGCGTTGGTGTTTATTCAGCCCAGCTTGGGAACGTCGCTGGTAATCGCATCAATTTGTTTTGGCATGCTCTATTGGGGCAATGCCAATCCAGGATGGTTGTTGCTGTTGGTGTCGCCCCTGGTGGCTGCAATTTTGTTCAATTTGTATATTCCTGCCTGGCTGGCGTGGGTGTCCCTAATTGGCGTGGTGGCATGGGTTAGTTTGCCCTGGTCGGCGATCGGGGCGCTGGGGGCGGTGACGTTGAATGCGGTGTCGGGGGGCTTAGGGAAAATCTTCTGGGATATTTTGCAGCCTTACCAAAAGGCGCGGATCACCATGTTTCTCAACCCGGATCAGGATCCCATGGGCGGTGGCTATCACTTGATTCAGTCGCGCATCGCCATTGGTGCCGGTGAGCTGTGGGGCAAGGGAGTTAACCAAGGAACCCAAACGCAGCTTAATTTTATTCCTGAGCAAGATACGGATTTTATCTTTGCGGCGATCGGCGAGGAGTTTGGCTTTATTGGCTCGATGCTGGTACTGATTGGATTTTGGCTAATTTGCCTGCGGCTGGTGTGGATTGCCCAGGGAGCGAAGGATAATTTTGGGTCGCTGATTGCGATCGGCGTGCTGGGAATGCTGGTGTTTCAGGTGGTGATTAATATTGGGATGACCATTGGTTTAGCGCCCATCACCGGGATTCCACTGCCGCTGTTGAGTTATGGGAGATCGGCGATGGTGACAAATTTCTTGGCGATCGGTTTGGTGGAGTCGGTGGCGAACCATCGACAGCGGTTTAAGTTTTAGGGCAGTTTTAATCGCTGCCCATAAGGCGACATTTATCAGTATTGGGGTATCACGGCGCACTAAACTCCCATGGCAGAAACTGACGATAAACAGCAAAATATTGACCAAACCCACAGTGGCAGTGGTGATAATGTCGCTGGGGATAAGAGCGTTCATGTAGCGGGCGACTCGCGGACGGTAAATACTGGCGGCGGTGATTACCGAGAGGTTAATGATTTGGGTCAGTATGCTGAGGGCGATATCAATAACACGGTAGTTTTACCGCAGCCTGAGATTGCGGAGCGGACGGGGCGGATTAATAATTTGGCGCGGCGGGGGATTGAGGATTCTAGCCGGTTTGTAGGGCGAGGTGGTGAGCTGCGGGAGTTGGTGGAAAAGTTGGGCGGGTCTTCGGTGGTGGCCATTACCGGGCTTGTGGGTATGGGAGGCGTGGGGAAGTCGGAGTTGGCGGTGCAGTTTGCTCGGCAATTTGGCACGGCGGAAAAGTTTCCCGGTGGGGTGGTTTGGTTGTCGGGGGCGCGGTTGTTGTTGGATTTGGTGGCGGTGGCGGAAGGGGCGTTTTTGACTTCGGCGGATAGGGAAAAGCTGGGGCAGTTGGGAACGGAGGCGCAGCAGGCGCAGTTTTGTTGGTCTCGCTGGCCGGTGGGACGGGTGCTGGCGATCGTTGATGATGTGGTGGAATATAAAACCAAAATCAAGCCGCTGTTGCCGGGGGATAAAAAACGGTTTCGAGTGTTGCTGACGACGCGAAATCGGAAGCTTTTGTCGAAGTCCGATTGCTTGTTTTTAGATGTGCTGGATTTGGATAAATCCCTGGAACTGTTGGGCGTTTGGATTGGGGACGAGCGGTTGGGGCGCGAGGGGGATTTGGCGGTGGAGTTGGTGGAGCGGTTGGGGCGGTTGCCGTTGGCGATCGATTTGGTGGGGGCGTATTTGCAGGAGGATGAGGATTTATCTTTGGCGCAGTTATTGGGAGGACTGGAAAAGAAGGGGTTGGAGGCGGCTCCGTTGACCGATGCCACGGAGGATGTGCAGGCAGAGCGGGGGGTGGCGGCGGCGTTTGAGTTGAGCTGGGAGCGGTTGTCGGCGGGGGCGCAGCGGCTGGCGGTGTTGTTGGGATGTTTTGGGTTGGCACCGGTGCCTTGGGGGCTGGTGCGGGAGTGTTTGGCTGGGGAAGATGGGGAGCAGTTGGACCATTGGCGGTCCCGAGAGCTACAGCGCCTTAGCTTATTGGGGCGGCAGGGGGAGGGACTTTATCGGCTCCACCCGCTGATTTGGCAGTTTTTCGGGGAGAAGCGGGCGCACAAGCAGGACGGGGAGGATTTGCACCAGGCATTTTTAAACACCCTGGTCGCCGTCGCCACGACTGTTCCCGAAATTCCCACTTTGGGGGACCAAGCCCGCACCCGCACTGCCGTCCCCCATTTAGAACACGCCACCCAATCCACCGACCAAATCACCACTGACGACAAAGATTACATTTGGCCTTTCAATGCCCTAGGTCGTTTGGCTCGAGCTCAAAGCCTTTGGTCCCAAGCTGAACAGTATTGGAAAGCAGCGGTGAGAGCCAGTGAAAACCGTTGTGGAGTAAACCATCCTGACGTAGCAGCAACTCTGAACCATGTGGTGATTCTGTATAAATGTCAGGGACGTTACAAAGAAGCCTTGCCGCTGGTGGAGCGATCACTGTCAATTTACAAAAAGCGACTGGGAGCGCACGATCCCCGAATTGCTCTGAGCTTGAGCCTTTTGGCAGAGTTGCATTACTCTCAGGGACGTTATGAAGATGCCCTACCTTTGTGTGAACGAGCACTGGAAATCCGCAAAAAGCAACTGGGAGCGGACCATCCCGAAACTGCGGTGAGCCTGAATGATTTGGCAAAGTTGTATAAATCTCAGAGACGTTACGAAGATGCCCTGCCTTTGTATAAGCAAGCGCTGGAAATCCGCAAAAAGCAACTGGGAGCGGACCATCCCGAAACCGCTCTGAGCCTGAACAATTTGGCAGCCTTGCATTACTCTCAGGGGCGTTATGAAGATGCCCTACCGTTGTATAAGCAAGCGCTGGAAATCCGCAAAAAGCAACTAGGGGCAAACCATCCTGACACGGGCATAAGTTATGGCAACTTAGCGAGTATTTACCACGCACAGAGAAATTTTGATGAAGCAGAGCCCCTATTTCAAAGAGCGTTGGCTGTTCATAAGGAACACCTAGGAGCGCACCATCCTGACACGGCGATTAGCTCAAACAATTTGGCAGAATTGTATAAAAATTTGGAAAGGTATCAAGAAGCAGAGCCATTGTATTGTCACTGTATCGAAATTTTCCAGGTGGCATTGGGGAACAATCACCCCAATACCCAAGCTGTTATCTACCACTTTCAACTTTTCGTTCAAACAGTTATCGAAAAACAACAAACCGCCCAACTCTCCGACCATCCCCTCACCCAAGCCACCCTCCAGCAACTGCAAAACCAGCAATCCGACTAACCGAGCTGCCTAAACTCAACTATCCACCCAGTTTTCAACCTTCAGCCCTTGCACCCGCTCAAACTCACGCACATTGTTTGTCACCAACACCAACCCACAACACTTTGCCTGCGCCGCAATCAGCAAATCGTAAGCCCCAATCGGTAACCCCCGCCGTTCCAAGTCCACCCGCACTTCCCCAAAAACCTGCACATCCTCATCACTCAAACCCACCACAGGAAACGGCTGACAAAACCGCCTCAACTGTTCCCGATTCCGCTGAATATCCCGACTCTTAGCCACCCTATACTCCAACTCCGCCACCGTAATAATCAAATTCCCACACCCCTCGGTTCAACCTGCCGAAACCGACGAATCACCGACTCCGGGCGTTCTTTCATAATGTAAATACAGATGTTGGTATCCAGCAGAAACTCCAACCACCACCCCCTTAATCACACCAACTATCCCGCTGCGGCAACGGCAACTGATCACGCTTCACCATAAAATCCTCAGACACCGGCGACCAACTCCCCCACCATCCATCCCAATCA
>CALGDE010000122.1 GCA_937883785.1 uncultured cyanobacterium | reverse complement strand
AAAGGGCTAAGAGGAAGATACAGGAAGCCTTTTAGCCTTCTTGTCACCCCGTCAGATTTAAGGCATAGCCCACCCCTTGCACTCTCCGTCCACAGTTCACCATTATGAAGCCGGTGAACTTTGAGTTCTCTGACCATGCCCAAAACGAACTTCAAAAACGAAACATCCCCCGTTTCATCGTTGACGCAGTCCTAGAAAATCCCCAGTAAACCATTCCACAAGACGACGAAATTACGACCTTCCCACCCCAAGTCACCTTTCCCAATAGACCTATCTCATCAGAATTTTCCTTAACCTCACCACTACCCCACCCCGCGCCGTTACCCCATATCGCACCAGCAAAATCAAAAAATATCGGCAGCAACCATAAAAGTTAAATATGACCCCGACGTTGATATCCTGCCATCCCCCTAAAAGACACTGAAATCGAAGAAAGCGACGAAGAAACCCCGGCATCGTCTTCGACTTTGACAACGACGTCAACATCATCGGCCTTGAAATTCTCAACGCTTCCCAGCGCACCGACAATCCCCAGTCCATTGAGTACACCATCCAGCAAGCCATATCACCCCAATAAACCGTTCAGCCGCCGCCGTCGCGACCCGCCGCAATAATCAATCTCCAAATCGCACCGGCGATACAACGCCCACCCCCATCGTTCGTTTTTGGGCTTAGTTTGCCACAAGGCAATGGCGGGGAGTTTCAGCGATCGCCACCAACAAATCATCCATCGCCTGGCGCAGCACTGACGCAGGCTGGTTGGAATGGTTCACCAAAATACTGAACGCCACCCAAGTTTGGTCTTCGTAGGGAAAATAGCCTGATAGCGCCGACACCCCCGTAAGCGTGCCGGTTTTGGCAATTAGGCGACCTTCCAGAACCGTATCTTTGAAGCGATCGCGAAGGGTGCCCGTTTCTCCCGCGATCGGGAGAGACTGGCGAAACACCAACGTCTCAGGCGATCGCCACATGCCATTAAGCACCGTCACCAGCGCCTGGGGCGTCACCAGATTCTGCCGCGATAGACCGGACCCGTCTGCGACTCGATGACTGGTGGGTTCAACGTTTAGCTGGGTTAGGGCGTCTTCCAAGACTTGGCGCGATCGCTCCTCGGGGAGTTTTAAATTGGGGGCGATCGACTGTATCCCAAGCCAGCCCAGCAAAACTTCGGCGTAGAGGTTATTGCTGAAACGATTGATCGTCGTAACTAGGTCGCCGGAGCTGGGGGAACTGTAGCTGGTGAGGACGGAATGCCCCTGGGACGGTTGAATCCTCGCGTTGCGGCTGATGCGCACCTGGGCAACGGAAATCCCCTGTTGTTCAAGGGTGTATTTAAAAGCGTCCCCGAGATACTGGGGAGGATTAGGCACTGCCAAAACCGTTTTATTCGTTTCGCCAGGGGGAAGCGTACCGGTTAAAAGCAAGATATTGGGCCAGCCGGGGGTAAAGGTGATTTGTGCTGGAGCGTTGTCATCGGTGATCACTTGGTTGTGAATGACCCACTGTTGGGCGGCAATTGGATCGGAGAAATCCATCTGGGGAGCTTGTCCCGGTTCCGTGCCCGTCAGGGTCAGGGTCAGTTGATTGTTGTTGAAAATTGCCGTAGACGCGGGGCTCCCATAACCAAAAGGCAAATCGCCCCATTCCCAGGACGAAATCCGTCCCTCCCGCACCAAGCCAATATCTTCAGCATCCACCCACACCGTATCCACTGCTGTAAGACTCTTTTGTTTCACTGCGTCGGCAAAATGATCTAGCGCGGCTTGGTTTAAGGCAGGGTTCCCTATGGTGTGAATCCTTAGGCTGGGGGGAGACTGGGAAGACGGTTCCAGGACAAGAGCGGTGTTGACGTAATGGTATCTGCCCAGGCGAGTGAGGACGGCGGCGGTGGTGAGCAGTTTGGCGTTGGAGGCGGGGTTAAAAAACTGTTCGGCGTTATGGGATAGCCATGGTTTTGGCGGAGGGGTGATTTGGTCAGAGGCGGCGGTTAAAGGTTGAACCAATACGCCCCAGTGCGACCGCTGGAGCTTAGGATTTTCCAACAGCCCATCGAGATAATCCTGGGGCATCGCCTCACAGGCAAGGGGCGTTGGGGGGGCAGACCCGGAAGGGGTGCTGGCAACGGTGTGAACAGGGCTCAATATCCCTACCATCAAGGCAACGGATGCTGCTTTAAGTCGCCGATCTGTATTCATCATTTTTATTGTGTCTGCCTTTTGTTCGTGCCCTTGTTACCCGCTGGGACACCGGCTGGATTATCCTCTTGAATCTTACGTTGTTAATCCCCTTGAACACGACCCAGCTCTGAGAGGACGTCTGAAAAGTAAGAAAGCTAACGGAGGTTAATCTGTAATTACG
>CALGDE010000121.1 GCA_937883785.1 uncultured cyanobacterium | reverse complement strand
GCCACCTTACCCCCCCCACCAAAAAAACCCTCCTCCCCCGCCCCCCACCCCCCCCCCCTCCCCCCCCACTCAAACCCCCGGGGGGGGGGGCTGCAACCGACGCACCAACCGTAACGCCTCCGCCAACGCTCGATCTGGCAACTGCTCAACTTCCTGCTGAAGCTGCTCTCGCAAAGTCATATCTATTCCCTCCAAAAGCCAATCACACCATCTATCTTAAGCAACCGCCACCATCGGCTCGTGGATCAGCTTGAGAAGATGCTCCTGGTCAACTGTTTCTATGGCTAACGTAGTCCCCTGTGAGTAGCATCAAGCGATCGCCCCCTAAACCGAAGCTGGGTAGCGTCCAAGAATAGACCCCTCACGATTGAACAAAGTTACTGCAACGTTGAGGTCGCGATCGCCATATTTTTGCGCGTAATTTTGCGATCGTTCCGCCGCCTTTTTCGCCACCGCCCCCCAAACCCTTTCCCCAACTTCCCCCTGGCAAGCTAACAGTTTCGCCGCATCATTTAGGGTCGATAACTCTGCCAATTGATGCAACGTTTGGAGCTCTACAAACGGTAGGGCGATCGCCATTAAAATCTCAAACTTTCCATCAGCCACATGACTAGACGTATTAAAAATCCCCCCCGCCAACTTAATTAACTTGCCGTGATAGCCCACCAAATGCACCGTTTTCGCCCCAAGAATCGCCGCCTCCACTAACAACGGACCAATCCAATTACCCACTAAAACGACTCGCTCCAGATCCAATCCAAGCTGTGTTGCCACCCGCTGTCCATTCGCCCCCAAGCAGAATACAACCGGCAAATTTAAGTCACTTTCTAAAACCTGACGCAACGCCCCCTTCGCCTCCTCCAACTTATCCATCGCCGTATGGGGCACCGAAATTCCACTCGTCCCCAACAGCGACAATCCCTCCACAATTCCAAACGCCGCATTGGAAGTCCGCGTTGCCAACCGCTGCCCCTCCGGCAAAATAATACGTACCGTTACGGCTTGCCCCGAAGGAATCAAATCAACCAGATTTGCACCCATCAACTCCCGTGCGTAGCGATAAATTGCCGCCTCCCCCTCCGTATTACGACCAATCCCCTCGCCCCCCTCCAACGTTAACGCCGCCTCGTCGCCTACTCGCGATCGCCTTTGCACCCAAGCCCAAATGGGAGTATCCCGCGTTAGGTCTAAATTATTCCCCGGCTCGCTCCGGGCGATCGCCAGCGTCGTATTTTCATCAATTCGCGCCACCGACTCCACCGGCACCGTAACCACCCCATCGTTTCGCAACAAATCAACTTGAACAGTCTGAACACCCGCACCCTTCGCCACTGCTGTGGATATTTGAAATAGATGGGCGATCGCCGCCTTCGCTGCCACCGCCGCAAAAACCGGCAAAGTGTATCCCGTTGTCGCCAAAAAATTCGCCTCACCAAAATAGTTTTTATCCCACCCAACAGAAGCCCCTCCAAAAGAGACACCTCAAACTCAATTTTATAAAAACTGGAATGCAGTCCCCACTAAGAGCATTTGCCGCCATAAATACTTAGATAAATTGCAAAATAAAAACTTAGGTAAAAATCACTCACCCAGAGCCCATCTCTTAACTCAAATTCAAAAACTAATACGAACTTGATTGAATTTATAAGTTGAGCTGTAGACGACTAATTAGGGATATTCGTAAGCTCTTAACAAGCCACTCAAAATAGTTCGATACTTTCCTTTTTTGGCTTCATTATCCCTTACAGGAGAATTCCCTATTTGAAGGTGGCGATCGCCCTAAAAGAGTCATTTCAAGGCTCTGTTTTAAAAATGGGCGAAATCATACTTGTTTATTTTTTCCTTCGCAATCATTACCCATGACTACTTCGGTACAAACCGGCGGTAGCAGCTTATGGGAGCGCTTTTGCGCCTGGATTACTAGCACCAACAACCGTATTTATGTCGGTTGGTTTGGCGTGCTAATGATTCCCACCCTGCTATCAGCCACCATCTGCTTTATCATCGCTTTCATCGCAGCCCCCGCTGTAGATATCGATGGTATTCGTGAGCCCGTAGCCGGCTCCTTGATCTACGGCAACAACATCATCTCCGGTGCTGTTGTTCCGTCTTCCAATGCGATCGGCTTACACTTTTACCCCATTTGGGAAGCTGCTTCCTTAGATGAGTGGTTGTACAACGGTGGTCCTTACCAGCTCGTTGTATTCCACTTCCTAATCGGCATCTTCTGCTACATGGGTCGCCAGTGGGAGCTGTCCTACCGCCTAGGTATGCGCCCCTGGATCTGCGTTGCTTACAGCGCTCCCTTAGCTGCTGCCACCTCTGTATTCCTGATTTATCCCATCGGTCAAGGTTCCTTCTCCGACGGTATGCCTCTAGGAATCTCCGGAACCTTCAACTTTATGTTTGTGTTCCAAGCTGAGCACAACATCCTAATGCACCCCTTCCATATGTTGGGCGTTGCTGGTGTATTTGGTGGAGCACTGTTCTCCGCTATGCACGGTTCCTTGGTCACCTCCTCCTTGGTTCGTGAAACCACCGAGGTTGAGTCTCAGAACTATGGCTACAAGTTCGGTCAAGAAGAAGAGACTTACAACATCGTTGCA
This sequence comes from uncultured cyanobacterium, assembly GCA_937883785.1. Taxonomy (GTDB): domain Bacteria; phylum Cyanobacteriota; class Cyanobacteriia; order CACIAM-69d; family CACIAM-69d; genus CALGDE01. Next base: position 652 of record CALGDE010000121.1, on the reverse strand, counting down.
GCCCACGGCTACTTCGGTCGTTTGATCTTCCAATACGCTTCCTTCAACAACTCTCGTTCCCTGCACTTTTTGCTCGGAGCTTGGCCGGTTGTGGGTATCTGGTTCACCGCTTTGGGAATCAGCACCATGGCGTTCAACCTAAATGGCTTTAATTTCAACCAGTCTGTTCTTGATTCCCAAGGACGGGTGGTGAATACCTGGGCTGACGTGCTAAATCGTGCCAACTTGGGTATGGAAGTAATGCACGAGCGTAACGCTCACAACTTCCCCCTAGATTTGGCTGCCGGCGAAGCAACTCCAGTAGCGCTTCAGGCACCTGCCATCAATGGTTAATCTATAACGTTAGCCAGCAGGCTAGGGAGTGCACTTAGTTAAACGCCAAAAGCTTCACAGCGTGGGGAGCACAGACCCTTTTAGATCAAACATGCTAAAGGCTGTCTCCCGCGTTGCTATTGGGGTTGAAGTTTAACTGAGCCCAGTCCTTAGCCTTCACAAATAAAAATCAAACCTGAACAGGAGGTCAGCGCATGCTGCCCTCTTTTTTTGTCTTTTCTTTTATCTCTCAGTCTGATCGAAGGCTTTGGGCAGAGCGAAGAATGGCGTTGCAGAATTAGGAGAGGAAGTCAGGATGGCGGAGTGGTAGTGGAACCTG
>CALGDE010000120.1 GCA_937883785.1 uncultured cyanobacterium | reverse complement strand
ATGCTGTAAGTCATGGCTAAAAAGGCTTTCACCTACTCTGTCACCCCGTCAGGTCGCCACCACCAGAAATCGCCGTGCAAATCGTTTCCCAATGGTCGTGGGGAGACTGGAGAAATGAATACAGGCTCCACAAAACGCTGGGAATCACCCAGGGCGAGATTCCTTCCCAAGACTTATATCGCGGCGGTGGATTTCCCATACGGGCAATCTTCTCGCGAGCGGCACCTAGGGGCAAATCAATGACGTTTGATAACTGCTCTAAAGCCTCTCCAAAGGAGCTATCAACCTTTTGCACTAACGGTTTCAGATTCTGAAGAAACTGACCTGGGACGATCTCCTGACTCTGAATTGCAATCGCCACTGCACCGGCGATCACCACCGCGCCAGCAGAGGCACGAGGATCCTGATGGGTAATATATCCCTGTTCGCAGGCTGCTTGGATCAATTTTTCAGGGGCCTTGCCGAAAAATAAGTCGATGGGAGCTGCCCGCATGGAGCTGCCATTACTGGCGTAGGGCGCTGGTGTTCCTGACTCTTTCCACGGCATTCCCCCATTAATTCTCTCAGCAACTTTTCTGCCAGCTCGACTAGAGCCAACTATCGTGTTGTTGGCATACAGCCTCCCGATACGACGTCCATAATCATCAGGACTAAGACCTTCGCAAGCCACAAAGCTAATCAGCATTTCTCGCATTAGCTGCGAGTCATCTGTGTACTGCCCAAAAGCAAAGTTCGGATGACACCACACATCTAAGTTACCCCGTTGTAGTTGGGCAGCATATTCCGTACAAATGGCTAATGGTTGCTTCTCAACGGACATCCCCAGCGTGTCCCCAACACACTGCCCAATAACGCACCCTCTAAACTTTTCAATTGTTAGCATGACGTGCAGATCGATTTATTCTGTTCGCATTTGGGAAGAATTTTTTGGGCAATCTTCGTGTAACGCTCTCAAGCAGTCTGCCCAGAAAAAGCAGTCTCTGGCAATCCCCAAAAATAAGTAAAAATAATCTCGCCTTTGAACTAAATCCAAGGCGAGATGTAGAAAGTAAAGTATGGACTAATTCTCTAGCGATCAACGGATCCCATAATCACGTCAATGCTGCCCAAAATCGCCATAATATCGGCGACCTTGACGCCCTTTAAAAGCTGGGGCAAAATCTGCAAGTTGCAGAAGTCCGGAGCGCGAATCTTCCAACGCCAAGGGAACACGTTGTTGTTGCCCACCAGGTAAATGCCTAGCTCGCCCTTGCCGCTTTCCAGACGCACATAGTGTTCACCCTCAGGAATTTTGAAGGTGGGGGCCAGCTTCTTACCAATAAATTGATAGTCAAACTCGTTCCACTCGGACTTAGGACCAGAGGCAATGCGCTTCGCTTCCAAGTTCTCGTAAGGACCACCAGGAAGCTGCTTCAAACATTGACGAATCATTTTGTTCGACTCGCGCATTTCTCGCACTCGCACCAGATACCGCGCTAGGCAATCGCCCCCGGTTTCCCAGTGCACATCCCAATCCAGTTCGTCGTAGCACTCGTATTTGTCAACCTTACGCAGGTCCCAGTTAACGCCAGATCCCCGCAGCATAGGACCGGACAAACCCCAGTTAATGGCTTCTTCACGGCTAATGGTACCCACCCCTTCCACACGGCGGCGAAAAATGGGGTTATTGGTAATTAGCTTTTCGTACTCATCCACCTTGGGGTCAAAGTGGTCGCAGAAATCTTCGCACTTATCCACCCAACCGTAAGGCAGGTCTGCAGCAACGCCTCCCATACGGAAATAGTTGTTATTGATTAGGCGAGACCCCGTAGCTGCCTCCCACAGGTCATAAATCATTTCCCGCTCACGGAAAATGTAGAAGAAGGGAGTTTGGGCGCCCACGTCTGCCAGGAAGGGTCCCAGCCACAGTAGGTGGTTGGCAATACGGTTTAGCTCCAGCATGATCATGCGGATGTAGCTGGCGCGGCGGGGGACTTCAATGCCGGCCAGCTTCTCGGGGGCGTTTACCGTAATTGCCTCGTTGAACATTCCGGCGGCGTAATCCCATCGGCTGACGTAGGGCACAAACATAACGTTGGTGCGGCTTTCAGCGATTTTTTCCATCCCCCGGTGCAAATAGCCAATAACCGGCTCACAGTCGACAACGTTCTCGCCGTCAAGTGTGACAATTAGCCGCAATACGCCGTGCATTGACGGGTGTTGCGGGCCCATGTTGATGGTCATGGGCTGAGTTTTGGTTTCAATCCTGGCCATAGATCCGGCTTGAGTCCCCTCTCGTATCCCAACGTTTAAAATTATTCACTGAATTGACCCAAACGCAAACTACCGTGCTGTTCAAATGGCTCAGTGAACTTTTATTATTATTACCTAATTAATGTCTCTCAGTCTTTATGTCGTCGTCTGTATCCTCTGATTCTTCTGATTCGCTGCCTTTATCTCTCGAGGGGGAAGGAATTGCTCAAGACAGTAAAGCCAAGGTAGATCGACATACTGGAGAAGCTTGGGGACATTATTCGGTGATGCGTGACGAGTGCGTGGCGGCGTTGGATTTGCAGCCGGGGGGGATGTATCTCGATGCGACGTTGGGAGCGGGGGGGCATTCCCGAGCAATTTTGGCGGCGGATGCCACGGTGCGCGTGGTGGGGCTTGATTGTGACGGGCGGGCGTTGGCGATCGCCCAGGAGCGGCTGGCGGAATATGGCGATCGCTTCCAGCCCATTCGGTCCAATTTTTCCACCTTCGACCCCGAGTCCCACGGATTCCCAGCGGCGAATTTTAATGGCGTGTTAGCAGATTTAGGCGTTAGCTCCATGCAGTTTGATACGCCGGAGCGGGGTTTTAGCTTTCGTCACGAAGCGCCGTTGGATATGCGTATGGATGATCGTCAGGAGTTGACCGCCGCCGATATCGTCAACACTTGGGATGAAACCACCTTGGCGAATACGATTTACCAATATGGCGAAGAGCGACTGTCCCGCCGCATTGCTCGCACAATTTTGCAGCGTCGCCCTTGGCACAGCACGACGGAATTAGCCCATGCCATTAGCGGGTGCGTGCCGGGAAAATATCGCCACGGTCGCATCCACCCAGCCACGCGCACCTTTCAAGCGTTGCGCATTGCGGTGAACGGTGAACTGGATGTGCTGGAAAATTTTCTGGAGCGATCGCCCCAGTGGCTAGTCCCCGGCGGCAGAATTGCGGGAATTAGCTTTCACAGCTTGGAAGATCGCATTCTTAAGCATCGATTAAAGGGGAATCCTCTACTGAAAGTGATTACGAAAAAGCCTTTATATCCCACCGAGGAAGAGATTCGAGAAAACGGGCGATCCCGTTCAGCAAAATTACGCATTGCCTACCGTTTAGAAGGCGATTAAAACCCATGAAGCGGCGGCAGTTACTCACAAGATTAGGCGTAAGTTTAGGGGCATTAATCGGGCAAAGTTTGTCCGTGGAGCGGGCGATCGCCGCTACCAATTCCAGCGCTCAAAAATCCAGAAAGCTGCAGTGGGGTTATATCGGCGAAAACGATCCTAACCACTGGCATGAGGTGTCTGACAATTATCAAATTTGTCAGTGGGGAAAACGACAATCTCCCATTAACGTGGAGCTACTGGAAAATGAAACGTTAAAGGTATCAGATCGGCGAAAAGTTGGATTTTTTGAAGGATATCCCGAGGAAATTTATTTTCGATATGGTCCTGTTAATTTAGAAGCTTTTGATGCGGGCTATACGCTACAGGCAAACGTTGGCGCGGGACTTTACTTGGAGCTAGGTCGTGAAGCTTACGAACTTAAACAGTTCCATTTCCATACCCCCAGCGAGCATCAACTGAATAGCAACGCCTCAGCGATGGAAATGCATTTAGTACACCAAAACGAGGCTGGGGAATTTGCCGTGGTGGCCCTGATGATTGAGGAAAATAAAAATCGCCAGGGACAGGGCATGAGCGATTTTGAAAAAGATTTGGAGCCCCTGTGGGGATTTTTCAAAGACGGCGTTGATACCAAACTCATTCCGTCGGTGCATTTGGCGAAAATATTGCCTCGCGATCGCCATTTTTTCCGTTATTCAGGCTCTTTAACAACGCCCCCCTGTTCAGAGAGCGTTGAATGGATTATTTTCCGTACCCCATTAACCCTTAGTACGGAGAACTTAAGTCGATATAGGTCCCATTTTCCCAGTAATGCCCGTCCGATTCAACTGTTATAAATTGACAGGCAACTGTGAAAAAATCATGCCTTTTTAGTTTTGGCTTTTCGGCGCAGTTGAGCCGTTTGCTCAAGAAGTTCCAAAGAGTCCACTGTTTCGGGCGATCGCCTCACATAGCTTAACTTCAGCTCCTCCAGCAAATCCCAAATTAGCCCCTGCAATTCTTCCTGGGTTTCTGGCTTCGTTAGCTGTGTCCGAAATGCATCTCCACCGTTTTCAATCAGCTCATCAAGCAGCTCCTGGGACTTGGGATCCAAAGGACTTGTTACCGTTTCATAGGCAACCTTAGGAACTCCCGTTGCCACCATTGCTAAACTGCTGGCTAACTGCTGGGCAAGATGAACCGGTAACTGCCCCATTCCCGGCAATGCGGATAATCCTTGATATGCCGGCAACTGGGACATTGCATACTGAATTTGTTGACTTAAAAATGCCTCTAATTCTGGTCGAATTTCTGGCAAAACATCATTGACACAAAGGGTAAGGATGCGATCAGTAATTGCCTGTACCTCGTTAACGTCGTTGATTTCCACATAGCTGCCGCTGGTGGTGTTCAGCAACTGCTCGGAAATCACTCCGGACTTCACCGTGCGCTGGACGCTACTCACCACTTCTACAACTACTACTTCCGTTAACTCCGCCGCAAAACTAGCCACAAAGCTACGTCCCACTAGCTTTCGAACCGGCTCCAAGTTTGGGAAATTTGCTTCGTTACTGCGGGTAATTACGGGGATGATTCGCGACCAGCGTAGGAACGGCAGCAAAAATAGTAAATCTTGCCAGTGACTAAATGCCGCAGAGGACCAGGATAGATCCTTGTAACGTCGCTTGGTTCTGAGGGTTCTAAACAGAAAGTCGATCGCGAAAATAATGACAAACGGCGTATCAATAATGCCGAAAAAGTCCGCAGGGTTTCCATCTTCTCCCGTTTTCCGAAAGTAGTTGGTTTGCATCGGAAACCGGATTTCACTGTTGAAAAATTCCAGTTCGTCCTGCCATCCCTTTTGCTTTAGGTTGGAGGTGCTCCAAAACCGATTAAAAGCGCGGCTGGAGGACTCAATCTCCATATGCTCGCTCATGCGGTTTTTAATTTGCTCTAGGGTGCCGGTTTTATCGGCGATCGCAAAGGGATTCTGAGAAATAATTTCCGCGCTCATCGTCTGTAAATCCCGCAGAAGAGGCGGAATTTCCTCCGACTCCAACCCTTTCAGCTCTAGAGTTTCCGTCAGTGTGTTCACCGCTCGCAGGTAGCGCTGAGTGTCCCGCTCCGGCTCGATACCTTTAATGGGATCGTAAAACAAAGACACTTCCCCCGGCGGTCCCACAATCTCCCCCAACCAAGGTTGCTCCTCACCGCGATCGCGCAAATACAAAGCGGCGCGTAGATAGAGGGAGCGCAAGGGCACATAGGAAACGTTAAACGCCACCAGACCTAAATTTAGCCACGCCAGTAGAATCAATCCCCGCTCAATTAAAAGGCGAGGCGAAAGAGCAAATCGACGATTAGAGCTGGCTGTGCCCATGGCACCCTCCCAAAAAGTGACACAACATTTCCAACCCCAGGAAACCCCAGGAAAATTTATCGCGATCGCAGGTTAGCATCCCGCGAGCCGCCCCCTCAGACGCCCTGAAAGTTCGCACACAAAGAACATGGGAAACCCAACTCAGGCGTCGTATAATTTTGCACAATTAAACCAACTCAAATCGCCCCATGTAGGACTTTGAAATGGAGCCTTAATACATATAGCGGCAACCATCCCATTGAAAAGCGAAGAGCGGACTAATAATGTTTCCGAACAATCTCATCCAAAAGATTGAAATCTGAGGTTAGCAACCCTAACAGAGTTACCCAATTCTTTGTTGCATAGATTTGCCGTACTCGAAATATTTCTGCCATTGCTGTTACAAATGAAAAAGGACCGAATACAGCATTAGGGCGGTCGCCAGGTAATTCTGATAGGGCGATCAATGGCACAGGATTTGATTGAGTAAAAGTAAGTGTTCGCTTCCGTTTTGTCGATTGCATTCCATCGAAAAATTAACTGTCGTGATTTTCGATGATGATTTTTGGGCGTGCTCCTTGGGGAACACTCTATAAACTTCCTTTGAGGTGTCGCTGGGTTAGTAAAGGTCATCAACATTTACATCGTCAGCTGATTCCACCGGCTCTCACATCGTGTCATTGTCTATGTCATCTGATAATTCCTTTCCCAGCTGGGCGATCACCAGAAACCCTGTGTCAATCTCTGCCCAAGTGTTTCTGTCCGACGTGGCCAGCATGCTGGAAAAGCAGCGTATAGCGTTGATCCCCCAAGATTCTGCCAGCTACCTGGACGAAAATCTGGGATTTCCCGGCGCTCTGTCCGCAACAGCCATTCAAGAGCTACACGGTAAAGCCTGCACGGACTGCGTGGTGGTGATGAACTATGACCGCCAGGTGCTAGGAATTTTAACCACCCAGGACCTGATGCAGTTGGGGGCGGACTCGGTGCCCTTTTGGCATACGCAGGTGAAAGACGTGGTTAAAACTCCGGCGCTGGTGCTGCGGGAAGAGTATTTGACGGATTTAGCCACCACCTATGATTTTCTTCGATATCACCGGGCAAGTTATGTGCCGGTGGTGGGGCAGGATGGGGCTTTGACGGGGCTTTTGAGTGATGAGTGTTTGCGGCAGGCACTAATTTTTCAGCGTTTTAGCTCGGCCCAACCAGGCGATGGCACTTTGGGAATGGAGCAGTTGACTGAGGTGCTGGAAATTTTGGCGGCGCGGGAAAACGCCCTGTCGAAAATTATTGGGCAAATTTATTCGTCTTCAGATTTACCGGCGATTCTGGATACGACGGTGACGGAGATGCGGCGGCTGTTGGGGTGCGATCGCGTCATTATTTACGAACTGCGTCCGGACCTAAGCGGCGTGGTGGTGGCGGAATCGATTATCGAAGGGGGGCGATCGCTGCTCTACTCTGAAGCCCACGATCCCTGCATCGTGCCGGAATGGCTGGAGCCCTATCGCCAGGGGCGGGTGCGCATTGTAAGCGATATCCGTGAGGCAGCCATGAGTATGTGTCATCAGGAACTGCTGACGGGGCTGGATATTCGCGCCAAATTGATGGTGCCCATTGTGGTGAATGAAAAGCTGTGGGGGCTGATGATCAGCAGTTACCAGGATGTGCCTCGTCAGTGGAAAGCTGATGAAATCTCCTGGTCTCGACAGCTCGCAAAACACACGGCGATCGCTATTCAGCAAACCTTCGCCTATGAAGAAGCTCAGGAGGAGCTCAAACGACGCCAGGAAGCTGAGGCGGAGTTAGCCGCCTTGAACCAGGATCTGGAAGACAAAGTGCGCGAACGTACGGTGGAGCTTCAGGAGCAACAGCAGTTTATGCAAACGGTGTTCGACACGGTGCCGATGCCGATTTTTTGGAAGGATCGTCAATCGGTATTTGTTGGTGGAAACAAGGCATCGGCAGAGCAGTTGGGGTTGGAATCGCCCGAGGCCATGATTGGCAAAACAGATTTTGACTTTTCTGCCACAGAAAAGATGGCGGCTAATTATCAGTCGGATGATCGCGCCGTCATGGAGTCAGGGCAGCCCAAGTTGGGTATCGTTGAAAACATCCAAACGCCGGATGACAAAACCTTATATATCGAAACGAACAAGGCTCCTCTACGGAACTTAGAGGGGGACGTTATGGGGTTGGTGGGAATTTTTCAGAATATAACGGAGCGTAAGGAAGCGGAGCAGGCGATCGCTCGGCAGTTAGCGGCGATCGAAGCTTCCGTTGAGGGGATCGGTATTTTAAAGGACTGTCGATTTTTGTACGTCAACCGAGCTCACCTGAAGTTATTTGGCTATGAAGACCCCAGCGAACTGGTGGGGTCTTCATATACCAAGCTCTACTCTCCAGAGGAAAATGAGCGGCTTTCCCGTGACATGATGTCAAGTCTAAACACAACAGGGCTTTGGCAGGGGGAGGCGATCGCCACCAAAAAAGATGGATCTACGTTTCTCCAAGAATTTTCCGTCACCCGTCTAGAAAAGGGGCTGATTATTTGTGTGTGCCGAGACATCACCCAACGCAAACAATCAGAAGATAAACTGCGAATCCTATTAAATAAAACGCAGTTACTGCACGAAGTTAGTTTTGCCATACGTGCTTCTCTAGATTTAGATACGATTTTGCGCAATACGGTGGAAGCTTTATTTGAAAAAGTTGACGCTGATATTTGCGCCTTTGGCTGGTACGAATATGGCGCTTCGCGAAAGGCATGGTCCGTGGTAGTGGAATCGAAAGTGTCCGAAATTCCCACCTGGATAGGGGACTATGTACTGAATCCCTACGAGTCGCTTTTGGAGGCGATCGCCGCCGCCGAAATTTACCAATGTCAGTCGATTGATACAGTTATTGAGGGCAATGAAAATGATGATCAATTGCCCCGGTCTTTCTTTGACGATTTGGGGATTTCAAACTATCTTTGTGTCCCCATTCGCACCTACGGTGGACGCATAGGGCTCTTACATTTGGGGCGTATTGCTGATACGAACAGTTGGGATTCAGAGTCGATTAATTTATTAGAGGAAGTTGGGGTTCAGGTGGCGATCGCTATCAATCAATCACAGCTTTATAAAGAATCCCAAGGGAAAACTCAAGAAATAGAGCGATCCTACGAAAAGCTTAAAGAAACCCAGCTACAGCTAGTTCAAGCAGAAAAAATGTCTGGGTTAGGGCAATTGGTAGCTGGTATTGCCCACGAAATCAACAACCCCGTTAGTTTTATTTATGGCAACCTCAGCCCAGCCTCGGCCTACTTTGAAACCCTAACTAAACTACTGCGGCTGTACGAAGTTTATCACCCTGATACTGCGGGTGAAATTGACGCATTTATCAAAGAAAACGACGTTGAATATTTAATGGAGGACTTCCCTAAACTAGTTCAATCCATGAGGAATGGGGCAAGTCGAATTCAAACCATTGTGCAATCTTTGAGAGTCTTCTCGCGCCTCGATGAGTCTTCTCGAAAGAGAATCAATTTGCACGACAGCATTGACAATATCTTAACGATTGTGGCTAGTCGTTTAGACGGGAGTACAGGCACCCATAAAATTCGACTGATCAAACAATACGATGAGAATCTTCCAGCGGTTGAGTGCCTGGCAGGTCCCTTGAATCAAGTGTTTATGAACTTAATTTCTAACGCCGCTGATGCAGTTAATGATCGTCAAAAAGGCTCCAGCGCGCCAAACTTTGAGGGGGAAATAACCATCAAAACCGAGATTGCTCCCAATGATCGAGTTTGCATTACCGTTCAAGATAATGGCACCGGCATTGAGGAAGAAACCAAGGCAAAAATATTCGATCCCTTTTTTACCACCAAGCCCGTTGGCGTGGGCACAGGAATGGGGCTTGCTATTAGCTACCAAATTGTCACTGGCAACCATGATGGCAACCTTTCCTGTGACTCTACCCCAGGGGAAGGTGCGGTATTCACGGTGGATTTACCTATCACTATGCAACAGTGATAGATGGATCATTAAAACTCAAGAGTTCACGAATAAACCACTCTAAAATAGGTTCCGGGGAGCCTTTTTTTCTATCGTTTTTTGATGGCCATAGTCGACTTTTGAATGAGTAGAGCCGTCAGCGATCCTGAGGGGCATTGTTCGCGAAGGGTTGGCAAAGCCGATAGGGCGGATTCAGCTTCATTGCGGGACTCAAAACTGCCCTGTTCTTTTATCAGGCTGACCATAATTGATCCGAAATTGATCCAAACAAGAGGTTAGCTACGGGCGCTATTGGCTAAGGTCCCTTGCCCCTGATCAGTGCCGCCTGTATTTTAGGGCAAGGTATTTTTGTTGTTTTCTAACCTTTATTGACGCAGGCGACGGCGCGTCAGGAGTGGACATTGGCTGGACGAGAGGATTTGCCGATTCCCGTGGTGGTAAGTGGCGCTGGGGGCAAAATGGGGCGCGAAGTTATTAAAGCGATCGCCGCCGCTGAGGATATGAAGCTGCTGGGGGCGGTGGATACCAATCCTGCGCTTTTGGGGCAGGACGCTGGAGAGGTGGCTGGCTGCGAAGCCTTGGAAGTGCCGATCCTGAATGGACTGGAAGAAACCTTAGCCATGGCGGGTCAGGAGCCACGCCTGGGAGCCATGGTGGATTTCACCCATCCTGACGGAGTTTATGACAACGTGCGATCGGCGATCGCCTACGGTATCCGTCCAGTGGTGGGCACAACGGGTTTAAGCGATCAGCAACTGCAAGAGCTGGCGGACTTTGCGGACAAAGCCAGCACCGGATGCGCCATTATCCCCAATTTCTCCATTGGTATGGTGCTGCTGCAAGAGGCGGCAGTGCGGGCGTCCCAATATTTTGACCATGCGGAAATTATCGAGCTGCACCATAACCAAAAAGCTGACGCCCCCAGCGGCACTGCCATTCAAACGGCCCAACTAATGGCGGGCAAAGCGTTCAACCCGGCACAGGTTAAAGAGACCGAACATTGGACCGGCGCGCGGGGTAGTACCAGCCCAGACAATATCAACGTGCACAGCGTTCGATTGCCGGGACTAATCGCTCACCAGGAAGTGTTGTTCGGGGCGCCTGGGCAAATTTATACCCTGCGCCACGACACCAGCGATCGCGCCTGCTATATGCCGGGGGTGTTGCTCACCATTCGCAAAATTATGGACCTAAAGTGTTTGGTATATGGCCTCGAAAAGCTCCTTTAGACAAGCCAATCGTTATGCAAGAGACTCAAGGTTAGCGCCCAATAAAGCCCCTTTTGCCAGAGTAGGGGCAAATGGTTCTAACTCCTGTGAGCGTCGATCACTGTTTATACCTATGCTGTTGATAGGTCTTTGCAACGTGTCCTAATCAATGCTGATTCCTTTAACTAACGACGCCTTTGAGCAACTGGTTCCGCGCATTGCCACCTATGACCAATATCGTCACTACTGGGGCAAAGCGTCGGATTTTTTACGGCGGCTCGCCATTTCCACCGTAGCGCTGGTGGTGGTATGGGTTGTGGGCTTAATTTTAGGGGAAGGGGTTAGCGGATTAACGTTTGCCCTAGGCTTTGCAGCGGCGCTTTACTGGTTCTGGGTACCGGTTTTCCTCGCCAGTCGCCGTAACGGTGACTATCGCAAATACCGCTACTGCGGCATGCTGTCGGCCAAGGTGGTGGAAACCTTCGTTACCGAAGAGCTGCTCAATGAACAGGAAACGGTTAACCCCATCGGCGACCTGGTAATTGTGGAAAACCGGGAGCGCTGTATCAACGTGGTGGTGTGCGACGAAGCGGGCTTTGAGGTGACGGTACAGGCTCCCCTGCGGCGGGATCACAAAGGCGTTGTCCCTGGACAGCGGGCAGAAATGGTGGTGTTTTCCAATGACGCAGACCTGGGACGTATTGGCGTTGTGGGTGATTTATACGTTCCCACACGGCGAATCTGGGTTAGTGACTATCCCTGTGTGCAGCGGGATGCGTTTTTAGATATTGCTGAGCAGGTGTTTCCCCGCAGTCGATCGCGATCGCCCCAGCGTGTTCAACGATCCCAGCGTCAACGTTCCCAAAAGTCCGGTTTGCGCCCCCGTTCCGGGCGATCGCCCCGCTCTAGCGATCGTCGCCCCCCTCGTCGTCGCTACTAACTTTGACGGAATAATTGCCACACTGGCGTCTTATTAGGGGCTGTCATCAATTAAGCGTCAAAAGCTCGACACAATGGAGAATCCACGCCCTTTCAAAACGAAGCATATTAGGGGCTGAAACCCTTGCAGCCACTGGCTTTGAAGTTTGAGTCATGACAGCCCCCATAACCCCCAAGAGTCTCACGCAGCAAGGGGCACACGCTCCCAAAAGTAACCCCCCCATAAAGTGCAGCCTTTTAGCGGTGGAGTTCAAGGTTTAACTGATGGCACACCCTAGATACAATGGGCGATGAACGTTGAAATCCGAGTCGCTACGTTAGCCATGGTGAAAACCAAGGGAATTAGTCCCACACGATTAATTGGCTAGTCGCTGTCTTTAGTGGGGAATACGAACTTGCAGTTGCCTACACTAAAAGACTAAGTCGTCATAATTAGCGGCTCTAAAATTTCAAAAACCGTTCTGAGTCAGGGTGAGTTTTCCAGTAAACACCTCAAATAGGCACTTACTTCACAGTTGCAAAGTCACTATCCATAAGCAACAGCGCTGAATACCCCAAAAAAGAACTCCTTGATAGATGTAACCAATCAAAGCTTCTTGATTGGTTCATCGCTGGAAGGGTTGCCTCAATTTAAAATTGCGGGGCGATACCCGTGACGGCAAAGGGATCCAAAGTGGATAAGCTTCAAGGTATTAGTCGCTGATGATGGGGTGACGCTAGCTTACAAGCCAGTTTGAAATCGCTGACGAATTTGTCCATGGACGCTAACCACGACTTTAATAACGCAAAACAACCGAAGAATTGGGGAGCAAATCGCAACGATCCTTGGAAGGATGATTTAAATTCTTCTGCTTCTTCCTTCGGCGACGCCTTAATTAACGTTCCTCTTGATGAACAGCCACCGGAGGAAGCGTGGCTTTTTGACCAGTGGCTAATGTTGGGATGGGAGCGCTGTCAAACTCAGGCCTGGGACTTGGCGTTGGAGGCGTTTCATGAGGCTTTGACCATTGATCCCACCGCAGTGCCTGCGCTCCACGGTCAGGCGATCGCCCACAATGGGCTCGGATCCTTTGCGGCGGCGGTGCCGGTTTTAGAAGATCTTCTAGCTCAAACCCCGCGGGATCCCAATGTTTGGGGAAACTATGGACATGCTTTGTCCGGCTTAGAGCGCCACGGGGAAGCGCTGCGGGCCTATCAACAGTGTTTAAAGCTTCAGCCAGACTGGGCGATCGCCTGGCAGCATTTGGGAAAAACTTATCAGGTGTTGAACGATGGCAGTGCCGCCCAGCAAGCCTACCGCCAGGCCCTCAACTTAGACGAATCCCTTATTGAATCCTGGTACGGCTACGCCACCCTATGCCGCCGTAATCAGCAGCCGGAAGAAGCCCTATCGTCCTATGGACGGGTTTTGGCGCTGGATCCCAACTATAAGGAAGCTTGGAATTACCAGGGGGTGTTGCTGGAAGATCAATATCGCCACCAGGAAGCGTTGAACTGCTATGACCAGGCGATCGCCCTTGACGACACCTACGGCGACGCTTGGAACAATCGCGGCATTGCTCTGGAACACCAGGAAAACTGGTCTGATGCCCTGCACGCTTTTGAGCATTCCCTTGCCTGCGATGATCGTCGTCCAGATGTGTGGAATAACTACGGGCTGGCGTTGGATGGACTCGGTGATGTGCGCCGAGCCATTCAAGCATTTGATCGGGCATTAATTTTGAGCGATCGCCAGTATTGGCGAGCATGGGTCAACCGAGGCTGGAGCCTGTGGAAAGATCAAGGCTACGGCGTTGCCATTGAAAATTGGGAAACGGGACTAACCGTATTGCGCAGCATTCAGCCCGACTATCGCCTGGGAGCCGGCATGTTGCTGTATCACAAGGGGCGCGGGCACGGTCAATTTGCGCCTACCCAGGACCATCCCCTGGAATATTGGCAAGCAGCGATCGCTTGTTTTGACCAGGCACTAAGCATCCTAACGCCCGATCAACATACCCAGTGGCACCTCCAAGTTTTGCAAGATGCGATCATCACCTGCCGCGACGCCCACTGCCCTGTTCCAATGCAAACGTACCTGCAACAGGGCACAGAGCTATTGCGCCAGTTAACCCGAGAAGCTACCTCTACGGAGCGCAAAATCGAACTCGCCAGCCAGCTCGCCAACTTTTACCAGCTGGCAGAAACGCCGGGCGAACCCATTTAAGAAACTCTGACTAGAGTTTTGAGTCGCCCAGCGCCTTACTGCTTTTATCTCCAACGAGCCAAATAGAGGGTTACCTGGAGAAAAGGATTCAACTATAGACTGCAAAGCATTCGGCAAGAACTACGCTTCAGCAGGAATAATCAGTTCACCGCGCGATCGCAGCACCTTCCCTTCCTTAACTGCCGTGTTAAGGAGACGAGTTACCGTCACCCGAGAGCAATTTAAAGTTTCTGCCAACTCTTGGTGGGTCAGCAACGATGGCACTGACCAACCTTGAGGGGTGGAGTAGCCAAATTCCTGGGCAAACCACGTTAAAAATTCCAGTAGGCGATCGCCCATACGTCCCCGGCGCAGAATTGCCATTAGCCGACTTTGCTGCTGCAAATGGGACAGTAGCACTTGGGGATCCGTAAAAATTTCCGTTGTAACCAGCGACGCCTTAACCTTCGTCAAACACTCCACCTGTAGTGCCACGTCTCCAGCCAGGGGCAATCCCACAACGCTCCCCTCTCCCCAAAAACCCAGCACCATCGCCATCTCATCGGTGCCGGAATGGGCCAGCGTGCGCACAATACCCTGATCAATGCGCCAAAGTTGCTTCGACGCTAGCGGCAAAATTGATCGCCGCACAAAGGTCCGTTCCAGGGTTTTCCAAGACTCTGATTCCCTCATCGATCCCCCAGCGATCGCTGATCGCCGACCAGGCACCAAACGCTCCGGCACCAGCTCCAGCCCAGAGGCAGGCTGACGGTAATTAGGGCGCGATCGAAAATGAGCAGTTGACATAAGACCGTAACAAAAACGACACAGAAGAACGACAGTCAAAAAAGGCAAGAAACGGTGTCAAAAAGCTTGCTCAAACGAAGCTAGTCAATAGACAACATAGGGGCATCTCTAGAAAAGCCCTAAAAAATACGCTCAATAACCTTCCTGTTCTCCGTCAACACTCGGACCCGCTAGTAAACTTTGAGAAAACTCCATGCCTTCCAGCGCTTCATCGCTAGCCACCCAATGCCATGGACCAGCAATCCACAAAAAAGGCGATAAAGAAATTACTTTTTTTCGACAACCCAACACTTAAATCATCCAAAACGAGAGAGTCATTTAGAGTTAGGTCTACTTAGGAACCTCGTAACCCCCTAAAGGTGAGGTGTCATTAATTAGGCTCGAAGTCCTACGAGAAAATCACTTACGAAGGAAGCTCAATCAAAGCGACCCAATAAAAAAAGTAGCAATAAGTGTTGCTTGCTTGCACTTCACCTACTGCTACCCGTGACCTTTCAGAGAGAAGAAAGTCAATCCAAGAGAACAACGCGACGTACGTATTGGTTCAAACTCAAGCAAGCTTGGGAACCAATACGATGGCAACCTTTTGGACTAACTTCCAAAATCCATTGCATTGGTTCCCGAAACCTAAGGCTTACAGGCTGAAAGCGGTCTTAACTTGCTCAGACCACGCAGCAATACGCTCTTCGGTCTTCTCAGGCTGGTTATCCTCATCCAAGCCCAAGCCGACGAATACGTCGCCGCGCTGAGCCTCGGAGGCCTCAAACTCATAGCCATCAGTGGACCAATTCACAACAGTCTCAGCACCTGCTTCTGCAAGCTCCTTCTCAAGGATTCCCATGGCATCCAAGAAGTTGTCGGCGTAACCAATTTGGTCGCCCACGCCAAAGTAAGCGATCTTCTTACCTGCCAATTCCAAGCCGGAGAGATCGTCGACGACGCCACCCCAACCATCAGGTAGCTCTCCAACGTTCCAGGTAGGCGATCCAACAATCAGGCACTCGTACTCGCTAAGCTTGTCAAGCTCAACATCGTTGATGTCGTTTAGCTCAACAACAGAGTCACCACCGAGGGCAGACTGAATCTGCTCAGCGATATCTGCAGTTTTTCCCGTTTGGGTATCGAAAAATAGTCCAACCTTAGCCATGAAATTATCCTGAACTGTTTTACTTCAAAGTGTTCGCTTAACTTAACGAACTTTCTTTACTTAGTTTAACGATCGCCTGTGCCGAAAGTCTATTGCAAATTTGTAGCGATACCTGAACCAATACTTAAGAAGTAGCGTCCAGAGCCCGCTCAATGCGGCGGAAATCGAAGCCCAAAGCGCGCAAAGCGTGCCAGAGGTGCCCCTGCAAGAAGAAGAACGCCAAGAAGAAGTGGGCATTAGCCAACCAGCAACGAGCAGAGTGCTGACCTACGCCTAAATCAACCGTATCAGCAAAATAGGGCACAACCCCAAGCTTCACCTGCAACGTAGCGCCGTAGAACTCAGGGGGATACGCCAAGGTATTCACAGCGCAGAAATATGCCGCAACGAAACCAGCCAACGCAATACCGCCCAAGGAATAGGACAGAATCGCTTCACCGGAGAAGGTAAGCACCCGCTTCGCCCACTTCATGGGGGGAACCACGATGTGCCAGACACCGCCGCCAATCAACATAAAGCCCACGTATACGTGACCACCAACGAGGTCTTCTAGGCTGGTGATGGTAGCAAAGTGGGTTTGATAGCCATAAATGGTGGCAGGGTTCAAATTCGGGGTAACGGTGTGTACCGTTTGGGTTACGGAGTCGTAAAGACCACCCCAATACATGCCCTTGCCAGCCAGCAACAAAGCACCGAAGCCAAGGAATAGTAGGTGATGACCCAAGATAAAGCCGAGCTTCTTGGGATCGCCCCAATCGAAGTCGAACTTCTTGGCACGACCGGTGGCGGTGCCTAGATCCTCAGGACCTTTTAGGGTGTGGTACAAACCACCAGCGCCCAATACGGCGGAGGAGATTAGGTGTACAGCACCTACCACCAGGTAAGGATAAGTATCAACAATCATTCCACCATCGCCAACGCCTAAGCCAAGGGTTGCTAGGTGGGGCAGAAGAATTAGGTTTTGCTCACCCATGGGTAGGGTGGCGTCGAAGCGGGACAGCTCGAACAAGGTAAAAGAGCCTGCCCAAAAGGTGATCAACGCCGCTTGCGCCACGTGAGCACCAATGAAAAGCCCCGACAACTGGGCAAACCGGGCGTTGCCGGCCCACCAGTCATAAGTGACTTTGGGATTATCATATGTCTGCATCAGGATCCTCCAAGGATTCGCAGAAAGTATCTAAGAAGATTAGGACCTGAATTGACTCTCAATGGGAAAACAAGTTTTCCTTGCCTTATTGAGAATAAAATTCATTAGAACTCATTTGAACATAGCTGAGAATAGTTGGCAACAGGACTGTCACAGAACTTTATTGTGGCGATGTAATTTCTATAACCGTGGCTCAGTATCTACCTTTGCTGCTTTAACGTAACACAGCAGAAAAAAGGGACAAAATTGCTCATTCCCTGATTATTTCTAGGGTTCAGCAGGGCTAAAATTGCCGATTTAGAGGCTGATTCCTCGCTTTACATTGTTAACAGTTGGGATCCTTTCGCAATAGAGATTAAGCCTGCGTAGCATACAGGCGGATTAGAAAGGCTAAAAACCAGGAGTAAAAGATTAGAGAAAAAAGAGGGGGCTGAGCTGGGTTTTCCGGATCTGGGTCTTATGGTGGGGATTGGAGAGTTTTTGTGTGTGGTGCTGTGAAGGAACGTCGCGATCGCCCCAATGGTCATCCATCCCATAGCCCCTTTGAAGACCCTAAAAAAACTGGGGAACGTCCGGTGCAAAGCGGTGGGCGTTCTTCCATTAGACATCTCCCTGTCGAACCGTTGAAATCTCTAGGGAGGGGCCGTTTAAGGCGGCGAAACCTGCAAACACGGCTTTTGTTGTCCCATTTAACGGTGCTGGTGGTGGGGTTGGGGATTTTTGTGGGGGTGGGGCTGGTGTCGTCGCCTCAGTTATTTGTGGTGCAGTTGGAGCGTCTGGAGATTGCGGGGTTTCAGATTTCTCGGGCGCGGCGGCAGTTAATTCGCGGCTTTGATTTGGTGTGGCGGCAAAGTAGTTTTTGGTCGGCGATCGCGGGAGCCGCCACGGCGGGGGGGGTAAGCTTTTGGGCGTCCCGGCGCATTGTGAAGCCGCTCAAGGAAATGGAGGCGGTGACGCGGCAGTTGGCGGCAGGGGATTTAGGGGCGCGGGTGCGGGCTTACGATATTGCGGAGCTGGATCAGGTGGGGCAAAGCTTTAACGGCATGGCAGATAGTTTGGCGGGGGTGGAACAGCGGCGGCGACAGTTGGTGGGGGATTTAACCCATGAGCTGCGATCGCCCTTAACGGTAATGCGAGGTTACCTGGAGGAGCTCGCCAGTGATGTCATTGAGCCGTCGCCGGAACTGTACGGCCGCCTGGTTCGAGAAACTCGGCGGCTAGAGCGGTTGGTGCGGGATACCCAGGAGCTGTCGAAGGTGGAGGCGGGACATTTGCCGCTGGATATTCGGGCGATTCCGGGGGAGTCGCTAGGGGAGCTGATTGTGGGGTTGGTGGATCAGCTGCGGGATCAGGTAGTGGATAAGGATCTGACGCTGGCGATGGATTTGCCAGAAGAGTTACCGACGGTGGCGGCCGATGGCGATCGCCTCCATCAGATTTTGGTGAATTTACTGAGCAATGCCCTGCGCCATACCCCCTTGGGAACGGTGACAATATGGGCGCGGCGATTGCCTCCCGAGTTTAATCACCCCGCTCAGTTGCCCCGTGGGAATAGTGAAAAACAAGGTGACGGCAAAAAAAATGATCCAAGTCTGTGGCTGGGGGTGACTGATACGGGGGAAGGGATCGGGGCGGAAAGTTTGCCTTATATATTTGAACGGTTTTGGCGGGGGGATTTGGCTCGCGATCGCCAGGTTGAACCGGGCATGTCCCTAGAAAGTTCCTCCAAACGCACCAGTGGAGCTGGTATTGGATTAGCCATTACTAAGCAGCTTGTGGAACGTCACGGAGGAAAAATCGTCGCAATTAGCGAACCGCATCGGGGCAGCACGTTTTATTTTGATCTGTCGTTAGCTAAAGCTCGATGGAAATAACCGTCTATAAGGGATGGAACCGCTTAGAATCGCGGAAGCATTTCTTACAGGGATTCCGCGAGCTGGGTATGTTTCTGGATATGTTTTCACCTCAGTCTCTCTCACGAACGGATAAAGCAACCGGCGTTGCCCTCCGTCCTGGGAAGAGGCTGGAGATAAGGACTTCCAGCAGTTTGTGATCTGCCAAAAGAAACGGGTCCTAGTTTCTAACTTTTAGTTTTTGCAGTGTTCGTCGCTTGTTTTGAGGTAATTCTGTGAGCTTCTTTGATTTTGCACTTTCTCCAAGCGCTGCTTCTAGCCCCTCTAGCCGCGCCACCTCAACGGGCACTGATGGAATACTGGATCCATTTTCAGCGGGGTCCGAATCCCACACAGACCGGGCAATTGCCCCAGATATTTTAATTACCCCTATTCCCATAAGCGCGGACGGTGATGATCTGAATTTGCTGGTCCCTGGGGAAGATCGGCGGGGGCTCTCGGGGGAGCGCCGCAATTTAAATAGCATCGGCACCGATGGCAATGATGTGCTGACGGGTACCGCCTTTAACGACACCGTTTTTGGCGGCAGCGGTGATGACTTTGTGCGCGGTTTAGAAAGCGCGGATATTTTATTTGGCAATCGTGGGCGCGATTCCCTGTTTGGCAACCAAGGCAATGACTCGATCTTTGGTGGTATGGATGGGGACTTTCTGCTGGGGGGGCGCGATGGCGACATCATTAACGGCAACCTGGGTGATGATTTTGTGGGCGGCAACCTAGGTAATGATTCCGTGTTTGGCGGGCGCGATAATGATTCCGTATTTGGCGGTCAGGGGGATGATTTAGTGTTTGGGGATCTGGGGGATGACCTGGTATCCGGTGACTTGGGACGGGATACCCTTTTTGGGGGACCGGGGCGCGATCGCTTTGTGCTGCGGCCAGGGGCAGGGGATCCCCTGGATACCCTAAGCGATTTGGTGGCGGACTTTGAGCGGGGAGCCGACATTATTGAGCTGGGGGGGGGTGTGAACCTCAGCGACATAATTTTGGAATTTAGTGCTTCCAATACGGGCAATACGGTGGTGCGGCAAATTTCCACCGGGGAAGCGTTGGGGGTTATTCAAAACACCGTTAATGTGCAGTTTACGGGGGCAGACTTTGGACAACCCACGGCGACCCTCAATTTCGGTCCGCCGCCGCCCGGTTTTATGCCTGCGCCCGCCCCGACGCCTGCGCCCACACCAGCTCCCGCACCGACACCTACGGTGCTAGCTAGCGTAAATGATCCCGACTCGGAGCCCTTAAGCGGGGCGGAGTCGTTAACCACCTTGAGCAGTCAGGGCAATGCGATCGCCTCCCAGGGCGCCACCAGTTTTGCGGCGGGCTTTATTCAAGTGAATGCGGACAACCAGGATCCGCGCTTAGCACGGTTTGATAACGGCAATTTGACCTGGCTAGGGAACACCTATGAAACCACCGGTGCCGATAGTCGGGGGCACGGTTTGCTGTGGAACGGTGCCAATGATTTATACGCGGTGTTTACCATTGACGGCGCCCAGGGCGATGCCAGCCAAGATTTCCGACGGTTCGCCACCAACGGCTGGCTGAATAACTACGGCATTGGCGGCGGACCTCGAGCAGCGGTGTTGGCTCGCCTGGATGCGGCAACGGGGAATATCCAGTCAGCCACCTACCTGCGAGCTCAGTTGGGCAGTGGCCGCACCAATACCCTAACGGTGAACGGCTTGGGCTTCGACGGCAGCGGCAATGTGGTGGTGAACGCCGTGACGGCATTTTCACCGCTGCGGGTGGATCGTAGTCCCTTTAATTGCACCGGACCGTCGGGCTTTAACTACACCTTGACCCTATCGCCCGATTTATCCACCGCCATTAGCGCTTCGGCGGATCGCTGCACCTAAGCGGCAGGGATCACTCTCAGTTAGCCCCACCAATTGGGGACTGTCAGCATTTAACTCTCAAAGCCTTTAGCTGTAGAGGTTTTGAGAGTTAATATTTTTTGTTTTGAAAGGGCGTATACTGCCCACTGCGTAAAGCTTCTGGCACTCAGTGGATAACACGCAAGGGCATGGCGAATCTAGCAGGACTTACGCAAAGTCCCTTTATCGAGGGTGGACTGAGGGGGAAGCCGATGCAACGTTTGTTTTTGGACTCAAACGGCATATCTTGCTTAGGTCCTGTCTAAATAGAAGCTCCTTAGCAAAAGTGATGCAAGGGATGTCCATCTGGGCGTTCGAAAATCGCACTTTTTCATCGACAGATCTTCACAAAACTGCCGAAGGATCTTCCTGAAAACACCTTGATTCTTTCGCAAAGTTAGTCGTAGTGAATATCACATTTAGACCGCGATCGCCGGAGTATTGTTTTCCTGGCGTTTATGCTTAACGCCAGCGGGACTTTGCCCCATCGGCAATCCCACAGGGGTGTGTTCTAGATCGGTGCTATTTATCCTTTGCGAGTACTATTTCTGTGGATTTCCTCAACCTAACATCGTCTCCAGCCCCGTCCACCCGCGCCACCACAGCGGGGACAGAGTGGGACTCAACACCATCTTCAGCAGTGGGATTTAACATCTGGCTCGACGGCAATACTTCCGTACATGGGGTGTCTTTATTAACGCCTATTACCGTGTTTGCCGATGATGAAAATCATGCTATTTTGCCTCCTGTATTAGGGGAGCGCCGATCGCTGTCGGCGGGCGATCGCCGCAATCTCAACACCACCGGCACTAGCAACGACGATGTTTTAACGGGCACTGCCGCTAACGACACCATTATTGGGGGCAGCGGCAATGATTCTGCTTTGGGATTAGAAGGGGCTGATATTTTGTTTGGCAATCGCGAAAGCGACTCCCTGTTCGGCAATCAAGGCAATGATTCCATTTTTGGCGGGCGGGATGAGGATTTTCTCCTGGGCGGGCGCGATGGTGATTTGATTAACGGCAATTTGGGCAACGATTTTGTGGGAGGAAACCGAGGCGACGATACGGTATTTGGCGGGCGAGATAGCGATTCCGTATTTGGCGGTAAAGGTAATGACCTCATTTATGGGGATTTGGGCGGTGACCTGCTGTCCGGGGATTTAGGGCAGGACACCCTTTTTGGAGGGGCAGGGAGCGATCGCTTTGTGCTGAGACCAGGAGCTGGCGACCAAACCGAACTTCTGAGCGATATGGTGGCGGACTTTGAGCGGGGTGTTGACCAAATCCAGCTAGGAGGTGGCATTACCTTGCGCGACGTAATCCTGGAACCCAGCGCAGCCCTTCCCAACAGCACCGTTGTTCGACAGATTGCCACCGGTGAAATTCTGGGGGTTATTCGAAATACCATCAATACTCAGCTTGCCGGCGTGGACTTTGGTGAACCCACCACATTGCCCAATTACGGTTCCGCCCCCATTCCCGGCGCTTCCCCACCCCCCGCAACCGGTGGCACTCCTATTTCCGGCGGAATTTCTACACCCAACTCTGCCCCGAGTGGCGGCGCCACCTCCGGTGGAACTGCCGCTCCTGGCAGTATCCCTGGCGGCGGCGGATCCCCAGCCCCCGCTTCTACTCCCACTCCGACATCTACCCCACCAACCCCAATACCCACGCCCAACCCAACCCCCGCCCCCGGTGGCGCATCCCTTGCTGATGTGGGCGGAGCCAATCTTCTTAACAACGGCGACTCTTTGGGCGCTTTAACCAGTCGCGGCAACGCAGCAGTCTCCCAAGGCAACACCACCTTTGTGGCGGGCTATGCCCAAGTGAGCGGTAACAATCAAAATCCGCGTATTGCCCGATTCGATAACGGAGTACGCACTTGGCTTGGGGGCGATAACTACGAAAGCGGTGGCGCGGACAGCGTCGCCCGAGGATTGCTGTGGGATGGCGGAAGGGATTTATATGCGGTGTTTAGTATCGACGGGGCACAGGCGCCGGATTTCCGACGCTTTTCTGGCAGCGGCTGGATAAACAGCTATGGCAATGGCGGTGGTCCTTCAGTGTCGGTGCTGGCCAGGCTTAACCCCAACACAGGAGCCATTGAACAGGCCACTTACTTACGGGCAGAATTGAGCAGCGGGCGCACCAACACTTTACGGGTGAATAACTTAAGTTTTGACGGCAGCGGCAATGTGGTGGTCAATGCCAGTTCGTTTTTCTCGCCCCTGCGCGCGGATCGCACTCGCTTCAACTGCTCAGGATCGTCGCCTTTTGATTACACCGTAACCCTATCGCCTGATTTATCTTCGGCCCTGAGCGCCTCTGCCAGTGGCTGTTCGTAGGAAAGCTGTTGGTAGGAAAACTGTTCATAGGAATCGTAGACAGTTTATGGGCATCAGCCCTGAGTTACTCTTCCAAGGATCGGTCTTCGATTTCTTCCAGGACCGGTTCCGGAGCCTGGAGTTCAGGTAGGGGGCGGGCGATCACCTGTTCCTGACTTTGTAACTCCGGCAGGGCAATTTCTTCCCGTTCAGGCTGCTTGATAGAAATGGGCAGCGCCACGGGGACGGGGCGATTGGCGGCAATTTCGTCGAGCCAATGTTGCGCCAGCGGCAAAGTTTGCTCCAAATCTCCCAAGGCGCGAGGAATCACCATCATGGCGTGCAGTTCCCCGATTTTTTCCGCCTCCATCATGCCCACTTCGATGGCCACGGCCACATTGGCGATCGATCCTCGCACGATCGCGGTCACCAGCCCTTCCCCTGTGGCTTCATAGGAAGAAAGCTGAATTTCAGCCGCCTTAAGCATGGCATCGGCAGCCCCCACCATGGCAGGAAACCCCCGCGTTTCCAACAGCCCCACCGCCTGATTGGCAAATGGGCTTTCTCGAGGGTCAAACGCTATCTCCATAAACCGGCGGCTAATGGGAAAGATCGCCTCCATGTTGTTTTCTGGGCGAGAAATAATCGTCTTGCCCATTAACTGCCCAAAATTCTGCGCCGTTTCCGCCCCCGCCTCCACCGCGATGCGCACATCGGCAATACCACCCCGGACGATCGCCGAACAATGCCCACTGCCAATTTTCTCAAAGCCCACCAGGGTCACCCCTGACGACTTCAGCATCATATCTGCTGTTCCCACGATCGCCGGAAAGCTCGCCGTCGACACAATGCCGAGGGCACCCTCATGGACTTTAGCTTTTTGGGACCGGGAAAAATTTTCTGTCATAAAGTTGGCGAAGGGCGAGGCGATCTAATGCGCTACCAGCCCCATTCTAATCGCCCCACCGCTGCCCTCAGTCGGAAAAAGCCTAAAAACGTAAGGCTGCCCCCAAGGGCAGCCCCAGCAAAATCAACGAGTGCGATTACTTTTTCGCCGTTCTGAACTAATCCAAATCCATACCGAAAATGGTGCCGAACACCTGCTGTACTTTGTCACCGGAATCGATGGTTTCCAACGGGTCCTTGCGCAGGCGGTGACGTAGGCACAGCACAATCACTCGCTTAATATCATTAACGGTCACCTCGGTGCGCCCTTCAAATGCCGCCAAAGCCTTCGCCGCACGGTTGGTAACAATATCGCCTCGCAAACCGTCCACATCCAGCTCGGCGCACACCTGGGAAATTTGCACCTTCAGGTCACGGTCAATGTCCACCGACTTCAGCAAGTCCCGCGCCTGCACCAGCTTTAACTGCAGCGCATCCTGCTCCGTCTGGTGGTTCTTCAGATAATCGGTGGGGTTGCTATCAAACTCGCCACGCTCTTCAACAATTTGCACCCGCAAATCCGGCTCTTTCACCGTGCGAATTTCCGCGTGCATCCCAAAACGGTCTAATAGCTGGGGACGTAGCTCGCCCTCCTCAGGGTTACCGGAGCCCACCAAAACAAACCGTGCCGGGTGGCGAATGGAAATACCTTCGCGCTCCACGGTGTTCCAGCCCGACGCCGCCGAATCTAGCAGCACATCTACCAAGTGGTCGTCCAGCAGGTTCACCTCGTCCACGTACAAAATGCCGCGATTTGCCTTGGCCAACAGCCCTGGCTCGAAGGCTTTGATTCCCTCCGCCAGCGCTTTTTCAATATCGATGGTGCCGCAAACCCGGTCTTCCGTTGCGCCCAGGGGCAGGTCCACCATTTGCACTTTTTTCATGGCGGTGGGCAGGGACTCGCCGTTTGCTAGGCGATCGCGCACCTCGTCGCTCATCAATTCCACATCCTGAGGATCGCTGCCGAAGGGATCATCTGCCACCATTTCAATTTCCGGCAGCAGGTCCGCCAAGGCACGAATGGTGGTGGACTTACCGGTGCCGCGATCGCCCATAATCATCACCCCACCAATTTTGGGGTCAATGATATTGAGCATCAAAGCAAGCTTCATTTCCTCTTGCCCAACGATCGCCGTAAAGGGAAAAACAGCGCGACGCTTTTCAATGGAGTCAGAAGAATTAGCTGCGGGTGGGGTGGCAACGGCAGTGGTCACGGCAATCCTCAATAATAATTTTTACAGCAGAAAATAAAAGCAAAGAAAAAACAAAATCCATCCCAGAACTACCAGGATGGACAACCTAGAGACTTATTTTGCCATAACGAACAGGGCTCATCAGCCTAAATGCTCAACAAATACCCCGAAGGCCCTTAGCGATAGCATTTATCGAGCACCTAGCCAATGTTCGCTACCGGCAGCGCTCCAAACGCCTACCCCAGCACACAGCAATAGACAAATCTTAGGCAGCCACAGACTGCTGATTCACCTTGGGAATGTACTCAATTTGGGCATAACCGCTAAAGACTAAAGTCTTGTCTCGAGTTTCCAAACGGTTTAAGCGTAGGGTCAATCCATCTAGCCCGAACCGGTCTAGGTCCACCATATTGTCCAACAGGTCGCCGAGCACTTTGGCGAACACCGTTGCGCGATCACGAAGCTCCGCAGGCGTTTCCGACTCCACAAACTTCTGATTACCGAAAATAATGCGGCGGCGGCGCACCACCTCCACAGTGGCGTCCAAAGTTACGGGAATGGCTTCCATACCAATCGCCTCAACCACCGCCGACAGCCGCACTGAATTGTTCTCGTTCAGGGTCAGCTTGATACCGCCGAAGGACACGGGCTGTCCACCGGATGCCTCCAAAAGGGCTGGCTCCTGGCGATTTACTAAATGCTGGGTGACCAAAGGGGCACGAAACGCCTGATTTAAATCTGCCTCTGCAAGGGTGACCTGAGCGATCGCCTGAGTGCCATTTTTCAGAGCCAAGCGCCCCTGCATCACCGCGCCAAAATCCACAGCCACCGCATCAGTCTCAAAATTCATAGACTGGGTGCGAAACTGACGACGGATAACTAACCCAGCGCCTTCCATACGGAAGCCGTCCAGGCTACCTTGCAGCAACTGTGCTGGAGACTGGCACCGCACATCAACACTCAAAGAATCACTAGCCGAGAACATGCGCCGCAAAGCCTCGGTAGCCACAGTATTAATGAGCTGCTTGCCCCACTCCGGAGAGCTATTCGGAAACATAATTGCGCCGCTAAACATAAGCACGAACCTAACCTGGCCAACAAACAAGCCGAACTGGTAATGCGGTTGCTACACACTTAGCCTAGCAAATCTCATTTACAAAAGTTAATTGAGGTGACCGTATTTGCTTGAAATAACGTTACAGAACTGTCATTCCTGTTATTGCCGTAGGTTATCAATAGACTTCAAGCAACAATGATTTCGAGCAGCGGATCGCCCAGAACGTAGATCCTGCATAGTCGAGAAGCAAAGCTAGCGCCTTTTACTGCTCGTTTAGTAGTTTGAACAATCGCCGGGGCGATTTCAAGTGGCATTTAAGGGGCGATCGCTATTGAAGCTATCGAATGCTGCGGGGATCGCCCTCAAAAGTGTCAATCTTTCCTAGTCAGCTCTTTTGAATCTGGATATTTGGTCGGTACAACGTTGACACGTCGCTGAATACTGTCTCTAAGGCAAATTCAACTGCTATTAGTAAAACTAACGCCCTCGTTCCAACCGTTTCTGGGACGGCTTGCGCTTAAAGTAACCCGCTACATTCAGCTTATCCCCCTTGATTTGGCTAAGGGGTAGGGGCAGGAATTCGAGGGTTAGTTTTCCGGGAAGGACGCCCGGGCTTTTGGGATTTTGTGGAGGCGATCGCCAAACTCTGCCTATCGGGCCGGGAAAACGCGACAGACTCACCACCCAAATCCAACGCCGCAAGAAATTCCCCCACCGTCGGCACATCCAACGCTAAATCCGTCGGAAACCCCTCACCGTGCTCAAACTTGCCGTAATCTGCTCTTTGATTTCGGTAAAGTTCACCACGGAGACTCTCCCACTGGATTGAAAAGGTAGGCACGTCAATCCAGGTTATCCGCCGCAATTTTCCGAATCACAGGGGCACGAAATTCAACTTAACAAGTGGTCCTGGCATCGATAAAGATGCTTAGGTTATGGCAGGACTATGGCTAATAAACCATGATTGTGATCATCAAAGGGCGTGCTACTTCTGAGCAAATCACCCAGATGCTAGAGGCTCTGAGCATTTACATTAAAATGGCAGTGGATGTGGATCGTGAAGTCTTGGCTGGAGGCGGCGAACTACACGCTGATTGCGAGTTAGTGTTGCTCGACGATGGTAGTTCACAAAGTAATGTTTGGGGAGCAGACTGGTACCCCACTAATCAGACGGTAGGCTTCGAGTCAATTATCAATATTCGTCCCAGTGCAAACAACCGTTCGATGGAAATTCAAGACGTTGAGATACGTCAAAAAGTGGAAAAGATTGTCAGAGATTATCTAGAAGGAGTCCAATTTCAATGGGAGTAGATTGGGATATTCTCAAAACGCATTTCCTTCAGGCTGATCCGGCTGTTCAGCTCGATAGTCTCGCTTTGAATCTAACGCGTATTCAAGTTTTTGCTAATAGTGGCACGGGGGAATCTGTCGCTCAACATCTTGTTAGGGAAAGTCAGTTTTTTATCGAGTGGATGGTGGTGGATATTAACTTGGAATCCGATGCAGCTCGGGCAGCTGAGTTGGTTGACTTACAAAGGGTGCTGAGTCGCTGGAAGCTCAGTTGGAGGGATTGGTGGGAAGACGAGCAAAAGCGCGAAGAAATGGCAAACCTGGCTCAGCGATGGAGCGATCGCCTGCTCCAGGAGTACGCCCTATCAGCTTGAGTTAGGAATAGCGGGCGATCGCCAAACTCTGCTCATCAGGCTGGGAAAACTCAACGGACTTACCATCCAACTCCAGCGCCGCGAGAAATTCCCCCACCGTCGGCACATCCAACGCCAAGTCTTCTGGAAATCCCTTACCACCATCAAAACTCGCCGCAATCTGCTCTTTGATCTCGGTAAAGTTCACCATGGAGACTCTCCCACTGGATTGAAAAGGTAGGCACGTCAATCCAGGGTATCCGCTGCAATTTTCCGAATCACAGGGGCACGAAATTCAACTTAACAAGCGGGGCGTGCAAGCTATCAGTGGTTGACTTACCATAAGCAAATATCACTTGAGTGCCAGACAAAATATGACCTCTTCTAACCCCAAAGATAGTCGACCTCAGGATCAGCTTCAGGGAGTGAAGGAGAAGAAAAAGAAAAAGCGTTCTGGATTCAAAGCAAACTATAAAGTACTCGCAGTTCTCCGTAGACCAATTCCGGGATATCGTTACCTGAACCTCAATCTCGCTAGACATAAGGTTGATGACAATAAGGTGCTGCGCTTAATCTCGCCTGGCAATTGGTTCAAAATTGCAGACCAACGGGCTTTATCCACCATATTGGAGATGCTTAAGAGAGGAGCAGAGGAGCTGAACTGGGATTTCCCGGCAGGTGAGATTAAGCCCTACAAAGACCGGAAGGATCTAGAGCCTACAAGTTGCAACTCTGGACAAGAGGAAATAATCTCCTCACAGCCAAGCACTAATCAGACAGAACAAGACTTTATTCGAGAGGCAATACCTCGACTCGAAGAACTGTCAAGCAGCCTTTCAAGAAAGGTAAGAGAAAAATTCTCCGAAATCTTACAGAAGCTATCCCAAGATGAAAGTTCACAAGGAATTGAGGAACTATCAGAACTGATGGAGTCATGGAATCTGGCTCAAATCACTTCGACGACCAATATTATTAAAAACAGGCTAGATGTTATTGAGTTAATGAGCAAGCTCGTTAGAGACGATAGCGTGTATGAGCTTAGAGGTGATGGATCTATTCATCACACCTTAGAGAATAATATGTGGTTAATTAGCGACTCTTACCTGGAATTTCAGTCCAACAGAACCTTACGTTCAACGATGATTAGCCACTTAGGAGCAAAAGCAGACTTTGAGGGAAGTAGTCTCCGTCCAGATTTTGTGTGTTTTGAGAAGGGCTCTAAAGTCACAATTGTTGAGATAAAGCGCCCTTCACTGAAGGTCGGGAAGAAAGAAATTGATCAATTAGAGGAATATCTATGTCTAGGAATGAGATTTTCTAGCAAGAAATTTGAGGGGATATTAATTGGTAAACAATTCACAGAGGAAGCTAAAGCTCTAGCCAGAATCAGAAAGAGTTGCCAGCTTAAGACTTACAGTGATTTGGTTGATGATTGTCGGAAGAAATACAAGGAGTATCTGGAGAATCTCAAAGGAAAATAAGATTTTTCTCCACCAACAATGGGGTGAGAAAATCTTGACGTTAGAGGTGATCGCCCACCATCCTATCTCTGTCCAAATCCTCGACCTGAGCCTTTGAAGCGATCACCATACTTCACCGTGCGGGAATTAATGGCATTGGTGTAAGAGCCATACAGGGCATAGATTGCTCCGGTTCCCGACCAATACGCTCACACCCGCCACCTAGCGATCGCCGTCATTTACTTGTTTTCTTTCGCAGATCACTTGATATTGCGAATGGATTGGGGCCACGGGTCTGGAAAGGTTTCACCGTTTTGCCAGGCGGTGATTTCTTCGTCGGTGCAGAGGGCGTCCTCAAGGGCAGAGGAGAAGGATTCGATCGCCGTCTTGAGACCGATAAACGTAAGCTCATTGTGGCGATCGCCAAAGATAGGATGCTCGTTTTTGAGTTCCGCCCTCATCTGCTCAGCTTCATCAGCAAACAGCTTCCCTTCCCGATTAAGGGCAATTTCTGATCGCCAAAATCCTCTGATTTCAAGGGTGATCTGACTGCCAGATTGCTCCCAAAGTAAGGAATGACCGGGGCGCGAAGCGAGCCACAGAAAACCCTTGGTGCGGTAAACTCCAGTGCTCAATTCGCTGCGGCAAACTTCGTGCAAGCGCTCTGGATGGAACGGTCGCGGATCGCGCAGGACCAGGGTTTCAATATCGGCGGCGGTGGAGGCTTTTTGAGGCAGATCGAGCTGTTTTGCCAACTTCTTTAAAGCGGAGAGCTTTGGTGCTGGGGTTTCCTCAAGCTGCGGCAGAAGCAGTCCGGCATGGGCCGATAGCCCGATCGCTGCCCGTGGCTGGAACTTTTGCAGAGTGCGCACCTGAGCATCGACAGCGGACTGCGGAATGGTGTCGATCTTGGTGAGGATGATCACGGTAGCGAAGGCAATCTGCTCAACAAGAATATCGGCGGCATGACGAAGCGCCACATCTTGAGAACCAGAGGACTCGCCAGTGAAAACGCGGCCATCCGCAAAATCGCGATGGAGGTTCAGAGCGTCGACAGTGACAATGAAATGTCTTAGAAAAAATTGCTTATTCTGCGTGAGGGCTTTGATCAGTGGCCACGGGCGGGCAGCACCAGTGCTTTCGCATAGGACGAGAGGCGGGACAGGATCAAATTCAGAGATCTCATTAAGAGTTTTTCCTACGGAGGCGTGAAGACGTTCCCGTGCATGGACGCCATGCAGAGCCGCCACGCGAGCAGCGAAGCGACCTGCAGTAGGCATTAACTCCTCTATTGAAAGCAACTCGGCGTCAACGGCGAACTCGCTGAGATCGTGAACAATCAATGCTGCGTCACGCAAGGCTTCGTCGCATTGCCAACGCCGAATCAGGGTCGTTTTCCCTGAGCCAAGGAAGCCGCAGAGAGCAACGGTGGGAATCCGATTCATAACTCTAGTTGTTGAAAAAACGGCAACGCTCACTGGCACGAACACAGGAGCAACAAGGGAGAGTCATTCTCAAAATCGGCGCTGCTGAACGGTGATATGGTTTCGCAAAATTCTGAATGCAGCTCCACAGCTAAAGACGGTAATTACGGACTTGCAAAACAAGAATGAGAATGATTATCATTCCCATAGTAATTCAGTTTCCCTGAACCGATTCGGGTTTAAATCGAAAGAAGACTATGGCGCAGTTGCAAACCGATATCGCCGTTATTGGTGCCGGTCCCCAGGCGTTGACCTTGGTGACCCACGTGTTGCAAAAAAAGGCGAAACTGCGCGATCGCATCAAAGTATTCGACCCCAGCGGCACTTGGATGACCCAGTGGCACCAGCAATTTGCAGCCCAGGAAATTGACGAGTTGCGATCGCCCGCCGTCCATCACCCGGATCCAAACGCTTATGCTTTGCGCAACTTCGCCGAAAGACGCCCCCAGGAACTCCATCCTCCCTACGATCGCCCCGGCACTGGTCTGTTCCAAGAATTTTGCCAACGCCTAGTGAAACGTTGGCAGTTGCAAAATCACGTGGTTTCCGCACGAGTTGTCCGTTTAGAGCCCCTATCCAGTCAACCTTCACGATTTCAACTGACCCTGTCCACGGGAGCCACAGTGTTAGCGCGGCGCGTTGTGCTGGCAACGGGCGGTGGTCAGCCTCGTTATCCTCGCTGGGCACAAACTGCCATTCAGGCAAACCCGTCAGGAAAATTACGCCACGCCTATCAAGTGCGACTGCCGGAGTTGGGAGACCTGACCGGTGAAACGGTGCTGATTGTGGGCAGTGGATTATCCAGTGGGCATTTGGCGATCGGGGCGGTGAAGCGAGGTGCAAAGGTGCTGATGATGGCACGACGAACGTTTCGAGAAAAGATATTTGATGCGGAGCCCGGGTGGCTGGGTCCCAAGTATTTAAAGGGATTCTATGCTGAGCCTGATATGGAAACTCGCTGGCAAATGGTGCAGCAGGCTCGGGATGGTGGTTCGGTGACGCCTGCCATGATGATGCAACTTCGGCGATTGCAACGCCAGGGACACATCACCTTGTACGAACACTGTCAGGTTTCCGATGCCCATTGGCGTGGGGATGCTTGGACAGTGTGTTGTGGAACCCAGGAGGTCCATCAATGTCTGGCCCATCAACCTATTCACCGCATCTGGCTCGCCACGGGCACAACGCTAGATATCCAGACGGAGCCCCTATTGGCGGATGTTTTGGCACAATATCCAATCGAAACAGTCCATGGGTTACCGCTGTTGGACAAGCATCTGCGCTGGCCCGGCTGTGAACTTTTTGTGATGGGTCCGTGGACCGCATTGCAGGTGGGACCGGTGGCTCGGAATTTATATGGAGGTAAATTGGCTTCCAACGGCATTGTCCCTGCTATCACAAAGCCGAGCCTGTCTTTTGCCTACGGATCAGGCGCTAAACCCAACCCAACTGCTCCATCGTAGCGATCGCCCCTTCCAGCTCCACAACTCGAGGATCTTGATCCACAGGCAACGCATAAACTCCCGCTTTCACCGCCTCAATTTTCTCCACCACTGTCAGCGCTTCCAACTGCTCCGCCTCAAGCTGAATAATTTTGGATTCCAGGGTGGCGATCGCCTCAGACCGCCACCAAGTTTCCGCCAGTGATTTTGTATGTTCCTCGGATTTATCCAGCTTGCCGATGCCGTCGTACCAAAGCTTCCACTCCGCAATTTCTGCCTTCCGCTGCTTAGACTGTTGCTTGGTTTTGATTACCTTCGTCGCTAGCTTTTCCGCCTTCCGATCCGCCTTGGTCAACCTCGCTTCCAAGGTTGCCAAATCCGGCACGCCCTCTGCTCGCTCGATTTCTAGCTGCGATCGCAATTCAACCAATTGCTGCTTAAGCCATGCCACCCCAGTCGCCGCCACCTCTTTGGGAGTTGCGTCATCACTGGTTTACACCGCCGCCACATCCAAACCATCGAGCCGTTGAGTTGCCATAGATCACCGGTAGAAAACCTGCAATTTCTATTTCGCTCAGGCGATCGCTAATCGCCAGTCTTTTCCTACAGCGCAAAACAAAACGAAAAATTCACGCTGTAGAATCTCTGCCGTTGGTTTTAAACCAGGCTATTGAGCAGGCGGCTGATATTTCGTATTTTCCTGAACCTGATTGGTTACTAGGTCATTGTCGTCGACGGAAATCACCGCTAAAGAACCGTCAGAACTCATAAATTGGTAGTTGAAATTGTTGCCAATTTCGTCCCCATAGGTGGCGATCGCATTTTTATCTGGGCGAGTTTTGCCCCCGAGAACGCCCGAAACACCAAAGATTTTTTCAACGTCCTGGCGTTTCATTTCTCCCACTTTGACCTGATTAAATTGCTCTAGTTTGATATTTCCTTGGGGAATGGCGAGACCGTACTGTTGCGTTGACAGCAATTTACCTTCGTTGTCGAAAGAGACACTGACAAAGGGGATGCCACCTTGGGCGATCGCATCACGGTTGGGAAAAGCGTAGGTATCTCCAAGCCCAGTTTCGGGATTGGCAGTGCCCGACAATTCCCCGTCCATACCCAGTTTTTCCTGCACCCTTTCCAGGGAATCATCGAAGGATAGGGTCAGGAAGTTGTCGTAGCTTAATCCTTCTGAAGGGCTGGCTTCCGCACTTTGCTGTGGAGAACTAGATGCAGCGGCCCCTTGGGCAGCAGGCAACGCTTCTGCGTCCGATGAAGGCGCTGAGTTGGTGCAAGCGGTTAAAGCAAGAAGAATCAGCAGAGCACTTCCACGACGCAGCATAGTTCCTGACCTGGCTAGGTTTATGGTCAACAATGATACGTCGAGTTTCTGGGCGTCAACGGAACTTTAACAATGGGCAAAGTCCCCAGACCCTCAAGTTTTTGTGCCCGAAATCTGAGCTTCAAACCACCACGAAATTCACCAGGCGACCGGGGACGACGATGACTTTCTTTACGTCCTTCCCGGCAATGTATTTTTGGGCAACGTCGCTTTCGGTGGCGAATTTTTCCTGTTCGGCGTGATCGCACCCCGCCGGCATTTGAATCGTGCCCCGCGTTTTACCCTTAATTTGAATCACAATGGTCATTTCATCCGCCACCAAAGCCGACTCATCTAATTTCGGCCAGGGCGCTTGGTGAACAGAGTTTTTATTGCCCAATTGCTCCCAAATCTCTTCGGCAATATGGGGAGAGAACGGAGCCAACAATGAAATTAAAGTGATCACCCCTTCTTGATACACAGGCGAGGTTTTCACCTTATAATCATTAAGAGTATTACTCAGCTTCATTAGCTCAGAAATAGCGGTATTGAACTGATAATCACCGTCTAAATCTTCACTGATTTCCTTGATGGCGGTGTGAATTGCTCGACGTAATTCTTTCTCCGACTTCTCGTCCACTTTCTGAGGGTCACCGCCCTTTGCTTCCAGATAATTTCCAGCTAAGCGCCACACGCGATTTAAAAAGCGAAACTGCCCTTCAACGTCGGCATCATCCCATTCCAAACCCTTTTCCGGCGGCGCTTTGAACAGGATGAACATCCGCGCCGTATCCGCACCGTACTTATCCAGCACCGCACCAGGATCTACGCCGTTGTACTTGGACTTGGACATCTTCTCGAACACCGGCTGTAATGCCGCGCCCGTAGCAGCTTCCTTCGGCGCGTCAGGATCGCTTGAATCCACATCAGCCGGAGCCACATACTTGCCGGTTTCGATATTTTTATAAGCCATGGATTCCACCATGCCCTGGGTGAGGAGCCGCTTAAAGGGTTCGCCGAAATTTACTAGACCGCGATCGCGCAGCACCTTGGTAAAAAATCGCGAGTACAGCAGGTGCAAAATGGCATGCTCAATACCGCCCACATACTGATCTACGGGAGCCCAATCATTGGTCTTCTCGGGGTCAAAGGCAGCGTCTGCGTTGTTGGCATCGGGATAGCGTAAGAAATACCAGGAGGAATCGATAAACGTATCCATGGTGTCAGTCTCGCGCCTTCCCGGAGTGTCGCAGTTGGGGCAGGGCACGTTAATCCAATCCTCAAGCTGAGCCAAAGGTGACGGACCGCGACCGGAAAACTCCACATTACTGGGCAGCTCCACCGGCAGCTCATCCTGAGGCACCGGCACCGCGCCGCAGTTGGGACAGTGAATCACCGGAATGGGTACGCCCCAATAGCGCTGGCGAGAAATTAACCAATCCCGCAACCGATATTGCACCTTGGCGCGACCATAGCCTTGGGTCTCGGCGTACTCAATAATTTTTGCCTTGCCCTCCGCCGAGGGTAAACCGTTGAACTCACCGGAATTCACCAACACCCCCGCGTCGGTGTAAGCCTCGGTCATCTCTGCTGGATCAGTGCTGGCATCCTTGTCCGCAGCAATCACCACTTTCAAAGGCAGGTCATTTTGCTTTGCAAACTGGAAATCCCGCTGGTCGTGGGTGGGAACGCCCATCACCGCGCCAGTGCCGTACTCAAATAGAACGTAATCGGCAATCCAAATAGGAATTTCTTCGCCAGTAAAGGGATTTAGCGCCACGCCGCCCGTAGGAATGCCCCGTTTGGGACGGTCTTCAGCGGTGCGATCAATTTCGCTTTCCTTGCCAATTTCTTCTACGAAAGCTTCTACCGCTGCTTTTCGACTCTCCGTAGTCACCTGCGCCGTCAACGGATGCTCCGGAGCCAACACCACATAGGTCACCCCATAAACCGTATCGGGGCGCGTGGTGAACACGGCAATGGTCTGTCCCTCCAGCGCCGCATTACCCACAATGGGAAACTCCAAATAGGCTCCCGTGGACTTACCAATCCAGTTCGCCTGCATGGTTTTTACCCGCTCCGGCCAACCGTTCAAGGTGTCCAAATCCTGCAAAAGCTGCTCAGCGTAGTCGGTAATTTTGAAAAACCACTGGCGCAATTGCCGCCGCTCCACCAGCGCCCCAGAACGCCACGATCGCCCCTCACTATCCACCTGCTCATTAGCCAACACCGTCTGGTCAACGGGATCCCAATTCACCGTGGCTTCCTTCTGATAAGCCAGCCCCGCCTCTAAAAACTGCTGAAAAATCCACTGGGTCCACTTGTAATAGTCAGGACGACAGGTAGCCACCTCCCGACTCCAGTCATAAGACAACCCCAGCGCTCCCAACTGGGTTTTCATCTCCTTAATATTGCTCTCCGTCCACTCCGCCGGGTGAATGCCCCGATCAATCGCCGCATTTTCCGCCGGCAATCCAAAGGCGTCCCATCCCATCGGATGCAACACCCGATAGCCCTGCATTCTCTTTACCCGGGCGATCGCATCC
Source organism: uncultured cyanobacterium (assembly GCA_937883785.1). Classification (GTDB taxonomy): domain Bacteria; phylum Cyanobacteriota; class Cyanobacteriia; order CACIAM-69d; family CACIAM-69d; genus CALGDE01. The sequence continues at coordinate 4,448 of CALGDE010000120.1, read as the reverse complement.
GTAATCGTATAGTTACGTACGTGCCCCATGTGCAAATTTCCCGAGGGATAAGGAAACATGGACAGGGCGTAAAACTTCGGCTTGTCCGCATCCTCGGAAGTTAGATCCGCGTTCTGCTCCGCCCAGATCTTCTGCCACTTGGCATCAACAATATTGGGGTTATAGCGAGCATCCACAGCGATCAATCCTCCCGAATACTAGGGCGCGATTAGGGCGTGTCATCAACTTAGCGCCAACATTACGCAATGAAGAGTACGTATTTGCTAAAGGCGAAAAGCACTAAAAACTAAAACCCTTACAGCTTTTGACTTTGAAATTTAATTTATGACAGCTCCTAGTAGTTAGTAAAAAGCTACCGGTTAGCCTCGTTAATGTACCGCACTACTTCAATATTCAGTTCAATTATTAGTGCAGCTAATAAAACTCATTCTAACTTCTTATATTGCTCACCCTGAAATTGCCACAATCCTTTGCCTGAAAGCAAAGGAGAGCATCAGAATAGGTTGATATTTCGAACGCCCACCTTAAACCAATTCAAAGATGAAGCCGCGTATACATTTATAAACATGTTGCTGTTTTAAATTGGCAAACAAGAATGGCAGATTTAGTGCCATTTTTACGTCAAGGTCGCAAAAGTCTGAAGCTACACACGATTAAGCTTTTAATCTACGTTTCGTTGGGCAACGGCTTGATTTCCTTATGGGTAAGCCCTTTGGGATGTAATTGATGACATGGTCTGAACTATGGAATGATTGAGTTTCAGACTTATTCAGTGCCAACAGGGTGCTACTTACTACCTCTTGAAACGGTCTACTTTTATATCCTTTTACCCATTACGAAAGCGATGGAACAGGTTCTGATTAACCGGCTATGGATCATAGGTTGTTCGATCCTAGTTTTTTTGATGCAAGCGGGATTTTTGTGTCTTGAAGCAGGGGCAACGCGCCGGAAAAACAGCATTAATGTGGCCCTGAAGAACATCACAGATTTTGCTGTTTCCGTTTTGCTGTTTTGGGTGGTGGGCTATGGCTTGATGTTTGGGGCTACGGCCAATGGATGGTGGACAAGCTGGGCACAGTGGCCGTTCGACTTAGACACGGATCAGATGATTTTCTTTCTGTTCCAGGCGGTTTTTTGTGGCACGGCGGTCACCATTGTGTCTGGGGCGATCGCTGAGCGGATGCACTTTTACGCCTACGTGGCCCTGTCTGCTGTAATTTCGGGGCTAATCTATCCCGTATTTGGCCACTGGTCATGGAATGGGCTCCAGGGGGGCACCGCTGATGGCTGGTTGAACTCCCTAGGCTTTGTGGATTTTGCGGGGTCCATGGTGGTGCACGGTCTCGGCGGCGCGGTGGCTCTGGTAGTGCTGCTAATTGTGGGTCCCCGGCGCGATCGCTTCCGCAAAAACCTGCCGCCCCAGTCCGTTAATGGTAGCGATCCCCCTAGAACTATTCTGGGAGCTTTGATTCTTTGGTTGGGCTGGTTGGGCTTTAACGGCGGCAGCACCTTGGCGTTAAACGACAGCGTTCCCCAAATTCTTATCAACACAATTGTGGGCGGAGCCAGTGGGTTGCTGTTCCCGCTACTTTTGACGGCAATCCAGAGAAAACCCGCCAAAGTAGAATGGCTCACCAACGGATGCCTAGCAGGTTTAGTTTCCGTTACAGCACCGTGCTACGTGATTACCCCAACGGACGCCATTGTTATTGGGGCGATCGGCGGATTGGTGATGCTGGGGTTTGATTACGTACTGTTGCGATACCGTATCGACGACGCCGTGGGCTCTGTGCCCGTCCACCTGGGCGGCGGCATTTGGGGAACCCTGGCGGTAGCCCTCTTCGGCGATCCTGATCTGATTGGCACAGGACTAAATTCCTTTACCCAGTTTGGGGTGCAACTGCTGGGCGTCGGCGCCAGCTTACTTTGGGTGAGCACCACCACGATCGCAACCCTGTGGACACTGTCACGATTTATGCCCCTGAGGGTGTCCCGGCGAGAAGAACTGCTCGGGCTCAACATGGTAGAACATGGTGCTCGCTCCGACTTGGTGGAACTGTTTGACGTAATGACCACCCACAAAAAAACCGGTGACCTTAGCCTGCGAGTGCCCGCTGAACCTTTCACGGAGGTGGGGCAGCTTGCCCTGCGCTATAACCAGCTAATTGCCTCTTTAGAAGCAGCCACGGCACGTACCCAAGCCATCGTTGACACGGCATCGGAAGCTATTTTGTCTGTGTCTCCGGGAAGTCGCATGATCAAAACCGCCAGCGCCGTTGCCCTGGAAATGTTCCGCTGCGATGAAGGTGATTTAATCGGCACGTCGGTGGTGGATCTTTTTGCCCTGGAAAAACTATCCCTTGACAATCTGCGGGCAGAGAATGGCTCTTCCCCGGAAATGTCCTCTGCCTCCCCCCTATCCGCCGCTCCTACGGAGGGGGCCCTATCCTCTGAGACCCTGCCCCAATTACTGACCGCCGAAGCTCCCATTCATGACCCACAGCCCCAGGATGAACAGGAGATTTTTTGGGATAACGTCAAAGCTTGGATTAAGGAAGGAACCCGCATCGAGCTGGTGGGTCGTCGCCGTGATGGTGAATATTTTCCGATGGAATTACGGGCGGCCCTGTGCCAGGAAGGCAGACAAACCACCTTTATTTTCATTCTCAGCGACGTATTGAAAGAGCGCACATTACGACGTACCGCCCTCGAAATGCATACTCGCAATGAGCGCCTGAAGGAGGCTTTGGATCAATTACGTCACAGCCAATCTCAGCTGGTTCAAAGCGAAAAAATATCGGCCCTAGGACGCATGGTGGCCGGCATTAGCCACGAGCTGAATAATCCCATTAGCTTTATTAACGGCAATATTAGCCATCTCCGCTCCTACACTGATGATTTGCTTTCGTTAATCGCCCTGTACCAGGAGCATCTGCCGGAATCTTCTCCCCAAATTGACGCGGCCATTGACACGATTGATTTTCCGTTCATTCAAAAGGATATGCCCAACCTTTTGCAGTCGATTACTAATGGCTCGGAGCGAATTCGCGCCATCGTCAACAGCTTAAAAACCTTTTCGCGCTTAGACGAGTCCAGCCTGAAAGAAGCCGATATCCATGAAGCCCTGGATAGCACGCTGTTGTTGACGGAATATTTACTGAAAGCAAACAAGGTTCAGGTGGTGCGCAACTACTGCGACTTGCCCCTGGTTGAATGCTTTATTGGTGATTTAACCCAGGTGTTTTTCAATATTATTTCCAATGCGGTGGAAGCGTTGGCGGGCATGAAAGGGGCGCGATCGCCCCTAATCCTAACGATTTCAACGGACTACGAAGCCACTAAAGCAAACCCTAATGTGGTGATTCGCATCCAGGACAACGGCATCGGCATTAGCAGCGGCAATTTGGGTCGAATTTTTGACCCGTTTTACACCACTAAGGAAGTTGGAGAGGGCACTGGATTAGGGCTAGCGGTCAGCTACCAAGTGGTGGTTGACGAACATCAGGGGCAGCTAACGGTTGATTCAGTCCCCGGCAAATCCACCACATTTACGATTAAAATCCCCAGTCGCCAAGGAAAACCCAAAACGCGCCCCATCCATAGATAGACAATCCAATAGACAGTCCAGCCGCCTATGCATAACCGCCTATTCAAAAAAGCCCGCAACGTCCCAGGGGGGCCACTTATTCACCCAATTTGCCACTTGCCCCACATATTGTTTTTCTCAGGTGAGACACAGGGGATCTTGGGACTCCACAGCATTAGGAGCTTCAGCAGCATCAGGAGCTTCGGCGATCGACACAGGAAGTTGGACCGTAAACACTTTCAGGTCGGGCTCGCGCAGCTCATATAAGAGCTTTCCACGATGTTGTTCCACCACAACTTTATAGGCTTGAGAAAGCCCCAGTCCCGTGCCCTGCCCCACAGGCTTTGTGGTGAAGAAAGGGTCAAACATTAGTTCTTGAACGGCATCAGCAATTCCCTGTCCATTATCTAAAAAGCGAACTTGCACATAGTTTTGGGAAGGACTTGAGTCTTCTCCAGCAACTTCCATTCCCCCCGATCGCCCTCCGCGAAGAAGCTGGGTTTCAATTCTCAACACCGGAGCAAATTTGTCACCGCTGGCAAGTCGTTCTTCGATCGCCTCAATGCCGTTGGAAAGCAAGTTAAAAAATACCTGGTTCAATGGACCGGGATAGCATTCAAAAGCAGGGATTTCTTGCCCATAGCTCTTTTGTAAGTCCACCGACTGAGTACTGGACGCCGCCATGATCCGATCGCTCAACATTTCAACGCTACTGTCCAGCCCTTCGTGGATATCCGCCTCTTTCGCCCCCGTTTCATCTAGGCGAGAAAAGTTACGCAACGACGCCACAATTTGTTGAATGCGACGCCTGACGGGGTGACAAGAAGGCTAAAAGGCTTCCTGTATCTTCCTCTTAGCCCTT
>CALGDE010000119.1 GCA_937883785.1 uncultured cyanobacterium | reverse complement strand
ATGCTGTAAGTCATGGCTAAAAAGGCTTTCACCTACTCTGTCACCCCGTCAGGGCCCTCGGTTAACGGAGGAAGATTTCTGAGAAATGTTTAGGTTTTTTAACCTTTTTCTGAGAATTTTCTTCAAAATAAAATTAAGAAGATAATTTCCCCAGTAGCTACGTCAGCAAAATTATGACCCTTGCCACCGAAAAGCCAGCCGCTCCCAAGCCGGATCCCATCGACGCCATGGAATTTTTCCGCCGTAGTGTGGGGTATTGGCGATCGCAGCGCACCACCCATCACCTGCCCTTCCGCCGCTCAGAAATTGGCGAATCCAACATCACCGTCGGCATCTTGGAAGCCGACGACCCCAAAGTGGTGGAAATTTGCAACATGCACAATATCGATCCCGCTTTAGCTGCCGGAGGCGCTAACGTTACTTGGAAAAGCCTCATGGCGTGGGATTCCGACTCTGATAATCACGATGGTGCCAGCGTTATGGTTATCGTCCCTGACAGCGACAATCCCTATTCCGGTCGGCTGCTGCGGGAGCGGGGCTACGCAGAATCGGACCCGGTGGCGGGACAGTACAACATGGACGAGGAAAACGGTTTGGTGCTCACCACCGAATACGAAACCATGAGTTCCGTGGAGCGATTTTGGTTCACTGAAGAAAACCTGCGGATGCGCACCAGCACCCTGAAGCGGTTCGGTGGATTTAACACTGCCACCTTCTGCACCGAGGTTCGTGTGGATGCTCCCGACGACAAGCGAGTTGAAGCTCAGGCGACCCCCCCAAAAACTGCCCTGTCTACCCTCGGCTGGTAATGATGAGGTAAGGGGCTGTGATTCATTAGATTCTTAACTTTTAAAGGACTTTCTGAATCTTAGATGGGTAACGAAACATTACAGTTCATTAATCCTACTTAGAAACCCTTAGAAAATAATGAGATAACAGCACCTAAGACCACTTATAACCGAGACTTTTTTAAGGCGGAATACTGGGAATGATCCTTGCTTAAAGCTGCGGTTCGAATGTTGCGTATTGCGATTTTGTTCGACTCGGCGGCTTAGTATTTAGCCTTAAGAACCCCACTAGCGATCCACTAAGGGACACGTCGGTTCATTGTTCTGGCTCATTACGTGAGCTCGGCAGATGTGGTCCCTGGACTGTGCTAGTGCTTTGAGACTTATTAGAGACTACGGAGAAATCAGACGTGGCTATTCCTCTGCTGAATTATTCCCCTTCATCCCAAAACGCGCGCGTAGCGGGATATGAGGTGGATGGCGATGCTCAACCTCGTATCTATGACGTGGAAAGCGTCCTGTCGGGTAGCGATATGGACGAGCTAATTTGGGCTGCCTATCGTCAGGTGTTTAGCGAGCACCAAATTTTGGCAAACAATCGCCAGACCTTCCTAGAATCCCAGTTGCGCAGTGACCAAATCACTGTGAAGGACTTTATGCGGGGGTTGGTGACTTCAGATATTTTCTTGCGTCTGAATCTGGAAACCAACAGTAACTATCGCTTTGTAGAAATCTGCGTACAGCGGTTGTTGGGTCGGGATATTTACAGCAAGGATGAGGCGATCGCCTGGTCTATTTATATTCCCACTCGCGGCGTTTCCGGCTTTATTGAAGCCTTACAAAGCAGTGACGAGTACGAAGGAAACTTCGGCGACAGCATCGTGCCTTACCAGCGTCGTCGGGTTTTGCCCCAGCGTGACGCCGGAGAAACCCCTTTTAACTTGAAAACTCCTCGTTACGGTGCCCGCCACCGCGACCAGTTGGGCTTCCCTCAGTTGATTTGGAACAACACCGTTCGCCGCTTCAAGCCCCAGGAGAAGCAGCCTACCGCTGGTAACCCGCAGCTATATCTAGATATGGCCCGTGCCGTTAAGCCTATGAGCTTGGTGGTGCCCAAAGTGGCTGTCGGCGCTCTTCAAATTGCGGCACCTTATCGCAAGGTGTCCACTGACAATAACTTTGCCTCTAGCTCCAGCGCCAACTAGTAAATAGTGCGTAAAAGCTGGCTTACTCCGCGGTGGAAACCGCAATGTCGCGTCCTCTAAAAAAAAGGGGGCGCGTTTTTGTAGGAATACAAGCGAAATCAGTGGTGTGGATGTAAGCCCTTATTAGACTTCCAAGACGTAGAAGCTTCGCAAACAATAACCCTCAGCCTTCACTAATCCTTAAGGGCTTATTCCTGAATCAAGCAACTGGCTCATCATTATGCTCGTGTCCGTACGCCCTTGTTAAAAAGTAGCCATTCTAAAAGGATCTGGAGCACGGAAGATATGGGCGCCATTCACAAACCCTGTCCACTTCATCCGGCTTAATTTGATCACCTTAATTCAAGGGTGAAACATCTTTTTCCTAAGCGGATAACGCGATTCGAACGCGCGACATTCACCTTGGCAAGGTGACGCTCTACCACTGAGCTATATCCGCATCTCCCGTGCGCTGCAGCTGATCCGCTCGCTTCGGTACATATAAAGATGCCAGGATGCACAAACCTTGTCAACACTTAATTGAAAATTAACTGAGAGATTGGCCCGTTGCAGTGGATTCCTAGAGCACAAGGGGCAAAATTGCTGCTTTTCGCCCTGATTTTTCCCCATATGGAGCCATATCTATGGGGTGTTCAATTCAGTAGGGTGTGGGTGGAATGTTTTACGGGGTTTTTGGCGGGACAGAACTATGGGCACTTCGATGCTTCTGCTGGCAGGGGATATTGGCGGGACAAAGACGATTTTGCGCCTGGTGAGGGCAAAAGATGAGGCTGCGGGCGAGACTGCGGGCGGCGATTTGGAAACTTGCTACGAGAAGGAGTACCCCAGTGGGGACTTTCCTGATTTGGCGCCCATGGTTTCTGCGTTTTTCGAGGAGGCGATCGCCCAAAATTGCCTAAGCAGCCAGGAAAAGCCTGCGCGGGCGTGCTTCGGTATTGCGGGACCGGTGGTGAACAATACGTCGAAGCTAACCAACCTTGGCTGGGATCTAGGGGGTGAGCGTCTGGCGACGGAGCTGGATATTGGTTCGGTGACGCTGATTAATGATTTTGTGGCGGTGGGCTATGGCGTATTGGGGCTAAAGGAGTCTCAGTTGCACCAGCTACAGGAGGGCGATCGCGACTCGGAAGCTCCCATTGGCATTATTGGGGCAGGAACGGGGCTAGGGCAGGGATTTGCGATTAAAACGGGCGATCGCTATCGTGTCTTTGGTTGCGAAGGGGGACACGTGGATTTTGCGCCGCGTTCCGAATTAGAGTGGGGGCTGCTGGAATATTTGCGCAGCACTCTGGAAATTAGCCGAGTGTCCGCAGAACGGGTGATTTCGGGGCAGGGAATTGTGGGAATTTATCAATACTTGCGCGACACCAATTTTGCGGAGGCGGTGCCAGCCATTGATCAAGCGATTCGAGGGGAGAAGGTGGACGGACAGGTACAGGATCCTGGGGCGCTAATTTCCAAGGGGGCTAAGGCGGGCGGAAAAAGTATTTGTGCGGCCACCATGGGAACGTTTATCAGCGCCTACGGTTCAGAGGCGGGGAATTTAGCCCTAAAGCTGTTGCCACGGGGCGGTCTGTATATTGCTGGCGGCATTGCGGCGAAAAATTTGGACCTGATGACGGATGGGATATTTATGGGGGCTTTTAAAGATAAAGGGCGCGTTAGTCCTTTGCTGGACCAGGTGCCTGTTGCGATTATTACGGAGCAAAAGGTGGGGCTGATTGGTGCAGCTGTGTGCGCAGCTCAGGGATAGCCAAAGGGCAATGGTTAACTGCACGACGTTAGTTCAACGTTCGTTTTTGGACTCAAACAGCCAGGACTTACGCAAACCCCCTACAGGATTAGCTCGATAAGGGGGGAAGTGGATGCAAGGTTCAAACAGCATGTCTTGCGTAGGCCCTGCCAAAGTTTTCTGCTTACAGCTTGAAGCCTGGGGGATTCCTCCTTTATTGAGGGGCGCTTTTCATCAAACTGACGTTCACAGCGATTTTGTGACGCAATTGTGTGACGCGTTTATCTGATGGGCAAGGTGATGATGAATTTGGAGCCCTGACCCATTTGGGACTGAACCTCTAAATTGCCACCGTGGGTTTCGGCAATAATTTGTTGGGCGATCGCCAGTCCCAGTCCGGTACCTTTCCCTGCGGCTTTGGTGGTGAATAGGTGGCTAAATATCTTGGCTTTCACCTCGTCAGGCATTCCAGGACCGTTGTCAGCGATCACAATTTCTACCCGCTGTTTATCGTCAGAATTATCCGTAGCAGTTTGGATGGTGATTTGCTGGGAATTGGCTTCTATGTCGTCAAAGCTGCGATCGCCAATGGACTCGTCTAACGCGTCAATGGCATTCGCCAAAATATTCATAAACACCTGGTTAAGCTGCCCAGGAAAACAACTCACTTCCGGCAGCTCACCATACTGCTTATCCACAACAATTTCAGGGCGATATTCGTTTCCCTTGAGGCGATGGCGCAAAATTAGCACCGTACTATCAATGCCGTTATGAATATCAAAACGCTGTTTGTTCTGCTGGTCCGCTCGGGAAAACGTGCGCAAGCTCTTACTAATTGCCTGCATACGAAAGCTGCTGTCTCGCATGGCTCGGGTGAGCTGGGGTAAATCTTCGCGAATATAGTCCAGATCCACCTCCTCTAGCTCATTTTCAATTTCATCACCGGGCTGCGGAAAGGTTTCACCATACAAATCCAAAAGCCCGAACAAGTCATCCATATACTCACTGATCGCTCCAATGTTGCCCACAATGGCGCCCAATGGGTTGTTGATTTCGTGGGCAACCCCGGCTACCAGATTACCTAAAGCCGACATTTTTTCGCTTCTAACTAACTGAATCTGGGCATTTTGTAGCTGGTCTAACGTTTGTTCCAGCGTGTTCGACTTTTGTATCGTTGCTTCTTCCGCTTGTTTGCGATCGCTAATATCTAAAAGGACCCCTTCAATATGGGATATGTCGCCGGCTTTATCTTCTATCCCCTTTCCTTTTTCCGTTACCCAATGGATTGAGCCATCCTTACCAATAACCCGATATTCCAACGCAAATGTGCGACGCTCCCTAAGGCTGCAGCTAACAGCTTCCTCAACGCGGGGAACATCATCAGGATGGATAATGCTGGCGTAGGTGCGCGTTTTGTTTTGAATAAAGTCGGAGGCTGGGTAGCCCGATATATCCACAATGGCGTCGCTCATAAACTCCATTGTCCACTGTTCATCATTCAAACAACGGTAAACAACGCCATCTAAATTGGACAGTAAGTTTCGGAACTTTGCTTCACTTTGACGAAGGGCATTTTCGGCTTGTTTGCGATCGCTAATATCAAAAATTACGCCATCAAAATGGGTGATCTGACCCGCATCATTAAAGCTCCCTTTCCCCCTTTCTGCCACCCAGCGAATAGACCCATCTCGATGGACGATGCGATATTCCAAAGAATAGTTCTTACTTTTTTCAATGTCTTCAGCAATGCCGTGGGTTGCGGCTAGATCATCGGGATGAATAATGCTGGCGAAATCCCGTTCAAAATTGCCAATAAAGTCAGTGGCTGGGTAGCCAGATAGCTGAGTAATCGCCTCGCTAATAAACTCCATTGTCCAATCAGCATCATTTAAGCAACGGTAGACAACACTGTCTGAATTGGACAATAGATTCCGAAGCTTTTCTTCGCTTTTTTGCAAAGACTTCTCTGCTTTTTTTCGCTCACTGATATCTCGCACAACGGAATGGACACAGTCAATTGTATTGATTTGGCTATGAATATAAGGAATTGGCGTCAGCACCACCTCCGCCCAAAACGAAGTGCCATCACACCGCTGGTGAAGCCATTCAAACTTGTGACTACCTTTCTCGTAGGCAAGTTGAACCATGGCATTTGCTTTGTCGAAGGAGCGTTGACCATCGGGCTGAAATTCCGGAGAGATTTCAGCCGGATGCACTGAAACGATGTCTTTCCTTTCGCTAAAGCCAAATAGCCTTAAAGCAGCTTTATTGCAGTTGAGAAATCCTTGATCTGAAAGTAATAGAACAGCGTCCGCCACGTTTTCAAACATGACCCTAAATCGCTGGTTGGATAGTTCTAATTCTGCTTTTTTGCGTTGTTCTTTTTCGTATAAATAAGCGTTTTGTAGAGAGATTGCCCCCTGAAAGCACAAAAAGTTAATTAGAAGAATTCGATCCTCAGTAAATACTCCGGAGTTGAGGGCATTGCCTAAATACAAAATGCCAATCAAATTGCCTTGGTTCAAAATAGGCAAACATAAAATGCTTTTAGGCTGGTGTTTTTTAAGATAGGTACTGATAACCGGCAAATCAGTTTTTAGATCGTTAATGATAACCGCATCTTTTGTCTCTTGAACGTACTGAATCAGCTTTTCAGGGACGTTTGGGTTGTTGTTGATGGATTCGGCGCAAAGCTGTGTTTCTGGGGGTGGGGACGTTGATGTGGCGTCTTGTCCGTCACCGTGTCGGGCGATCGCCCGCACCTGCCATTCCCCGTCAATATTGGGAAGCATCAAGGCGCAGCGATTGCCCCCAGAATTTTGCAAGATAACCTGAGTCAGTTGGCACAGCAAATCGTTCAGCTGAATGTTGCTGGATAAAGCCTGGGATGCTCTGAGAATACTGGTTAGCTCGGGGGGGGCATTCAAGCTGCACCTACCGGGATTAAATTACCTATTTCGCTCTTTCTAACAAAATTGGAAGCAAATTCCATCAGCGCATCTAACTATTTTTGAAGACTATTGTCTGCACTTCACCTAATCCTTGGGAATAAACGCTGGTGTATGGCGTGCCGCGCATACTGGTTAGACGCCAGAAGCCTCTCCAGTGGGGAGCATACGACCCTTTAGAGCAGCACATGCTGGGGGGGATACCCCTCAGCATGATTGGAATCGAGACTTGGCTGAGCACAGCTCTTCGCTTTAAAAGTTCGTGCGATCGCTATTCGCCTTCACCGCCCGATCAATCACCGTGGCTAATTCTAGAGCCCCCAATTCCCCCTCAGCGCGGGTGCGGATGCTCAAACTATTGGCTTCCATCTCCTTCGCTCCGACGATCGCCATAACGGGAATCTTTTGTTTCTCGCCATTGCGGATCAGTTTGCCTAAGCGATCGCCGCTGGTATCAACTTCAGCGCGAATCCCCTGAAGCCGCAATTTAGCCGCCGTCTCTTGGGCAAAGTCCATAAAGTCAGCACCCACAGGCAATAGTCGCATTTGTTCAGGAGCCATCCAAAAGGGAAAGTCGCCAGCATATTCCTCAATCAGAATGCCTATAAGCCTTTCTAGGGAGCCAAAGGGAGCCCGGTGAATCATGATGGGACGCTGACGGGTACCGTCTTCAGCGACGTATTCCAGCTCAAAGCGCTCGGGCAGGTTGTAATCCACCTGCACCGTTCCCAACTGCCATTCCCGTTCCAGAGCATCCTGAAAAATAAAGTCCAGCTTGGGACCGTAGAAGGCAGCTTCGCCAGGGGCCTCAAAGGAGTCCATGCCAAGGGTATCCACCGCCCGACGAATAGCGCCTTGGGCCTTCTCCCACGCTTCGTTGGAGCCAATGTACTTATCGGAGCCTTCTTCCTTGAAACTCAACCGTGCTTTGAAATTTTTCAGCTGCAAGTCTTTGAACACCTGCAAAATCAAATCCACAACGTTGATAAATTCCTCGTCGAGTTGGTCAGGGCGCACAAATAGGTGAGAGTCGTCCACCGTAAAGCCGCGCACACGGGTTAGACCGCCGAGCTGACCAGATTTTTCGTAGCGATAAACGGTGCCGAACTCTGCCAATCGCATGGGCAGTTCCCGGTAGGACCGCAGCTGGTTTTTGAAAATTTGGATATGGAACGGACAGTTCATGGGCTTCATCACAAACCCGTCCTCATCGGATCGCGAAGTGTCATCCTCCGCCATCATGGGGAACATGTCCTCTTGGTATTTCTGCCAGTGACCGGAGGTTTTGAACAAATCCACTCGGGCAATATGGGGAGTGGTAACGGGTAAGTAGCCCCGCTTAATTTGCTCCTGCTTCAAATAGTCTTCCAGGAGCGATCGCAGCAAAGTTCCTTTGGGCGTCCACAGCGGTAAACCAGGACCCACCAGATCCGAGAACAAAAACAAGTCGAGCTCCTTGCCCAACTTGCGGTGATCTCGCTTCATGGCCTCTTCTTTGCGGCGTTTATATTCCGCCAGTTGCTCCGGGGTTTCCCAGGCGGTGCCATAAATTCGCTGGAGCTGCTGTTTATTGGCATCTCCGCGCCAGTAAGCCCCCGCCACGCTTTCTAGGGCGATCGCCTTCGGATTAATTTCCTTGGTGCTTTCCACGTGGGGACCGGCACACAAGTCCCACCACTGATCGCCCAGGTGATATAAGGTGATGGGCTCTTCCAACCCTTCCAAAATCTCCAGCTTGTAAGGCTCCCCCAGCTTTTCGATGCGGGCCTTTGCCTCTTCGCGGGACACCTCTTCCCGTTCCAAAGACAGCTTTTTCTTGATGATCTTGACCATCTCCTTTTTGATGGCCTTTAAATCCTGCTCGGTAAAGGGCTCAGGGTTGTCGAAATCGTAGTAAAACCCGTTCTCAATCCACGGACCAATCGTTACCTGCGCCTTGGGGAACAGTCTTTGAACCGCCATGGCCATCACATGGGAAGTGGTGTGGCGAATCCGTTTCAGCTGCTCCGATTCGCTAGTTTTGGGCAGCGAAATCGGAGCAACAGCGTCTTGATTATGTTTGTCTTTAGAAGGCTGTTGCGCCATGGAATCCCTCGGATTGGGTGATTTTCTCTAGTGGAATTGACACGGGTTTGCGGCTGGTCAAGCCTATTTCGGGCACCACACTTAAGGTATGGCTTAAGAAAAGGATTTTATACCATTCTGCCCTACCACTCCGCGTCTGCTGCTGGATTGCCGGGCTGTTTGCTGGGCTGTTCGCTGGGCTATTCGCTGGAATTGCTGAGGGAAGAAACGAAGCGCTGTATGGGGATGGTAGGACGCCTTGAAGGGTGAGGTTAAGCTTGGGCTGGATGATGGCGATCGCCCCCGTCCCCTCCTTTCCCGTTTCCTAACACCCATCTCCAGGACATTTCTGCAGGATTCGCTGCCATGGTTGGAATCCCCTCCCGAGCCCGTTTACGTGCAATTACTCCCCGTCGTTTTAAGCGCATGCGGCTGCGCACCATCCTGATCTTTCCCCTATTGCTGCAATTGGTGGGAGCGGTTGGGCTGGTGGGCTGGCTGTCTTTCCGCAGTGGTGAAGCGTCCGTTACTGAGCTTGCGGATCAGCTGCATTCGGAAATGGGACAGCGCACCCGCGATCGCGTGACAGAGTACTTGGAAGGGGCGCAACGAGTTAATCAAGTTAATATCAATGCCCTCGATTTAGGACTGATCAGCCTGGATAATATCGGTGCAGCGCGGTCTTACTTTTGGCGACAGGCGTTGACCTATCCATTTATTGGCTATGTGGGCTTTGCCAATGAAGAGGCTCAATCCCTGCGGGTGGGATGGATCAATAAGCTGGATTTAAATGACAAGCCACAAATTGCTGAGCAGCTCACCATCGGCGGCGGCGATTTAAATTTTTACGATATAGACGTAGCCGCGGATAATGGTGTGCTCGCGGATAGTAAGGAAACGGCTGTGGATGGTGTGGATGAAACCCAGGAGCCAGCCCGTGTCGTCGAAAATCATGACGTGCGTACTCGCCCGTTTTATAGCGTTGTCCGAGAAAGCCAAGGACCCACGTGGAGTCCAATTTATCCCAACCGCGCCTACCCCAACTTTTTGCAGATTAATGCCACATCCCCCTACTACGATGCCGACGGGACGCTGCTGGGGATTTTGACCAGTCAAGTGGGCTTGAATCAAATCAGCACTTTTTTGCAGCAGCTAAACCTATCGGAAACGGGCAGGATTTATCTGCTGGAGCGGGATGGAACGCTGGTGGCCACGTCTAAAGAAGACGTGCTGCTGCTCCGGAAAAAGGATGAAGACGACACGGGCGATCGCATTAAGGCAACCACCAGTGAAGATGGGTTGATTAGCGCCAGTGCAGCATTTTTACTGGACGAGTACGACTCCTTCAGTGCGATGGCAGAGGAGGAGGAGGATTTGCAGGCGCAGTTTTCCTTTAACGGTGAGACCCAGTTTCTGCACGTGTCCCCTTTTAAAGATACATACGGTATCGACTGGTTGATTGTGGTGGTGGTGCCCAAGGCAGAGTTTATGGGACAAATTACCGCCAACACTCGCAATACGATCGCCCTCTGTGCAGCAGCACTAGCCGTAGCTGTGGGCTTTTGCTGGTTGTCGGCGCGGTGGGTCACCGGTCCCATGTCCGGCTTGGTGATGGCGTCCCAGGCGATCGCGGCAGGAAATTTGGAGCAGAGCGTGCCCAAAAGCCGCATTTCGGAGGTGGAAAAACTGGGCATTGCGTTTGGCAGTATGTCCACCCAACTCAAGCGCTCCTTTGACGAATTGGAGGATCGCGTTAGGCGGCGTACGGCGGCGTTAAATAGCGAAAAAGAGCGGTCGGATATGCTGCTGCGAAACGTGCTGCCCCAGGAAATTGTGGATCGCCTGTCCCAGTTCAAGCCGATGGAGGAGGAGTATTTCGCCGATCGCTTTGAGGAAACCACCATCCTCTTCGCCGATATCGTTGGCTTTACAACCCTGGCAGCCAAGATGGATCCGCTGGAGCTGGTTAGCTTGCTCAATCAGATTTTCTCGGAGTTCGATAGCCTATCTGAGCAGCTAGGACTGGAGAAAATCAAAACCATTGGCGACGCCTATATGGTCGTTGGCGGCATCCCCATGCCCAAGGAAAATCATGCTGAGGCGATCGCTGAAATGGCGCTGGCGATGCAGAGGTTTATGCGGGACTTTAAGGGACCGGCGGGCGAGATGTTGGAAGTTCGTGTCGGGATTAATACTGGGGCGGCGATCGCTGGGGTGATTGGCAAAACCAAGTTGGCGTTGCAGAATTAAGAGAGGAGAGTTGGTTGACGTTTGGGGAGTGGAACCTGCCCCGTTCGCAGATAGTGCAGGAGCAAGCGAATCGACGCCTCCAACATCTCTTCGCTCTTGGAATAGCACAGTCCTCTGCGCTTCAGCCTCGCTAGATAGTGCCGCAGTCTCGTATTCTCACTCTCCACTCGTGTCATGTAGGTCTTGGAAATAATGCGGTCTTCATCGGGCAGAAACTGACCATAAACGTTCCACCCATCAGTGACCCAGAAAAAACACTGCCAGCTTTGAATCCTTCTCCACAGGACAGCAAAGGTCCTCGCACTACGGTCCCCCAGAGTCCAATCAAGAATCCCGGGGCGAAAGTGATTAACGGCGGTCCAAAGCCATCTCTTGTTTTTTTGAGCCCACGAAAGTGTGCAGCTCATCGAGTTCACCCACTTCGGGAAATGGAGCGATTGACTTATCTTCGGTGCTGACTGACTGCTCCTGTAGATGAGCATCAGCTTGCTTAACCCAAAGCCCCACCGTGGTGTGGTGAACTCCTGTGACTCGCTCAATGGCTCGAAAACCAAGACCATTGAGATACATTTTTAGGCACGATTCTCTAACATCGTCGCTGTAGCCTCTGTGGGATTGGGGATTGTCAATAAATTGTCGCCGGCATTCACGACAGCGGTAGTTTTGTTTCTTGCCACGAAATCCATTTTTCGATATCTGTGTTGATTGACAGCGGGGACAGGTTCTTTCCATGGGGGCTTGAAGTGAACTGAGCATTCACCATACCTCTATCCCCTCCTGATCCTGCAATGCCACCAAGTTTATCTATGACCTATGGGGTGACACGGTCAATGTGGCGTCGCGGATGGAATCCCACGGCGAACCGGGTCGTATCCAGGTAACGGCAGCCACCTACGAACTCCTAAGGGATCGCTACGATTTTGAACCCCGCGGAGAGATCGACGTGAAAGGGCGCGGGAAGACCATGACCTACTGGCTGTTGGGGCTGCGCGGCACCATACAGCAATAAAATGCCCCCCTGAATTGAATCCACGGGAGCAGCTACCTAAGACCTAATTTCTGACGAGTACGCGCTGCTTACAGGTGTCGCACGCCTCGCCGCAATAATAGCGCGTTAAGTCAGCAATAAAACCGATTGGAGTGATTGTTTCGGTCCACGACTTCAGATGATTGTGGGATTTGTCGTGATGCCCTTTGCCGAAGGAGTGGGTGAAAGTGAGTGCTGATCGGAAATGAGTGCTAGAGACCAATCAATTCAGGAGAAGAGTGCTAGTCGGATGTGAATGCTAGAGGGGAGTGAGTGCAGAAAGAGAGTGCTAGGGAGATGTGAATGCTAGCGGGGAGTGAGTGTTTGGAGTGAATGCGGATTGGAGGTGAGTGCTAGAGGGGAGTGAATGCCGGTTGGAATGAGTGTTTTGGTGAAAGGCTTTCCTGCTTTGTGTTGAGTGTGTTTGGAGTCGAACGGGGAAAGCCGGTGGTGTTTGGAGTGAGGTATTCGTTTCGTTGATTCAATAATGGCATCGGAATCCCTGTGAAAACATATTGATTCCGTGAATCCTAAGCGGTCTTAGATGAAGGCTTTATGAAAGCAATATATTTTGAGGCTTAATTAAAGCGCCGATGAAGCTAATAGCTAATATTTGATTTTTTTGAGGAGAAAAAGTGATCTCGATCACTGGTAGACAGCGATCGCCATTCGACAAATCCAAGACTATAAAAACTTTGCGACGGTGGGCGATGGCAAAACAATCGGCAGAACGTAACGAGGTGTTTACAAAGGCGATTTGTTGAGCGATTTATAGGCGGCTGGAGTTGAAGGTTGGGATGGGGGCGATCGCTACAATAAGTCTAGGTGAACCGTAGGGAGGGGCGATGGGGCGACTAAGACGTGTGGCTAGGGCGATCGCCGCCAAGATGCGGTCCAAAAGGGCGGGCGGTTCTGCTGATACAACAGCGGGCAAAACAATTAATCAAACCGCCAGCGGCAGTGGTGATAACGTCGCTGGGAATGTGGTGCGCAACCAGAATCAACAGGGCGTCATTGTTAATGATGAGGGCACGTCCAATATCGGGACAATTATCAATAATTTTGATTCGCAGCCGAAGGTAACGGATCCTACGGGGCGGGTTAATAATTTGGGGCAGCGGGGGATTTTGGACCCGAGCCGGTTTGTGGGGCGGGGAGATGAGCTGCGGGAGTTGGAGGAGAAGTTGGGCGATCGCTCGGTGGTGGCGATCGCCGGGGTTGTGGGTATGGGAGGCGTGGGCAAGTCGGAGCTGGCGGTGCAGTTTGCTCGGCAGTTGGGCACGGCTGAAAAATTTCCCGGTGGGGTGATTTGGCTGTCGGGGGCGCGTTTGCTGTTGGATTTGGTGGGGGTGGCGGAGGAGGCGTTTTTGACTCCGGCGGATATGGAACGGCTGGGGACGTTGGACACGGAGGAGCAGCAGGCGCGGTTTTGCTGGTCACGCTGGCCATCTGCCTCCGTCTCCCCCCTTACCAAGGGGGGATTAAGGGGGGATCCCTCAGAATCTACCCCGTCGACTAATTCTGGAGTTGAAGCGGGAGAGGGTGGATCCCCCCTCGGTCCCCCCTTGGTAAGGGGGGAAGAAGAGGATGGACGAGTTTTGGTGGTTGTGGATGATATTACGGAGTTTAAGTGCTCCGTTAAGCCCCTGTTGCCGGGGGATGATCGCTTCAAAATTTTGCTAACCACTCGCGATCGCCGATTGTTGCCGAAAGAGAACTGTTTGTTTTTGGATGTGCTGACGGGGGAGCGGGCGCTGGCGCTGCTGGGGCAGTTTGTGGGAGAGGAGCGGCTGGGGCGGGAGCGGGATTTGGCGGTGGCGTTGGTGGAGCGGCTAGGGCGGTTGCCGTTGGCGGTGGAGCTGGTGGGGGCGTATTTGCAGGAGGATGAGGATTTGTCGTTGGCGCGGCTGCTGGGGCGGCTGGAGGAGAAGGGGTTGGGGGCGGCGGCGCTGCGGGAGGTGCCGGAGGTGGTGCAGGCAGAGGGCGGGGTGGCGGCGGCGTTTGAGTTGAGCTGGGAGTGGTTGTCGGAGGGGGCGCGGCGTTTGGCGGTGCTGTTGGGATGCTTTGGGTTGGCACCGGTGCCTTGGGAGCTAGTTCGGTATTGTTTACCGGAGGAAGAGGAAGAGCAGTTGGACCATTGGCGCACCCGAGAGCTACAGCGGTTTTGTCTCTTGGAGCGGCGGGACCAGGGACTGTATAAACTACATCCGTTGATTTGGGAGTTTTTTGGACAGAAATGGGCAATTCAGGAAGACGGGAAACAATTGCAACAGGCCTTTTTGAAGATGATGGTTAACCTCGCCAAAACTGTTCCTCAGGTTCCCACTTTGGAAATGCAAAACCGCATCCGTATCGCTGTGCCCCATTTGGAACAGGCCGCCCGCTTTACTGCTCAAATTGATAAGGATGACTGCACCCGGCCGGCCAAAGCCCTCAGTTGTTTGGCAGAAGCGCAAAGCCTTTGGACTCAGGCAGAATGGTGGTCTCAAGCAGCATTAGAAGTCTCAAAACAGCGTTTTGGAGCAAATCACCCTAATACAGGGATGAGTCTGAATGATCTGGCACTCTTGTACGAGTCTCAGGGACGTTACTCGGAAGCGGAACCGTTATATGGACGATCACTCCAAATCAGTGAAAGTCACCAGGGAAGTGACCATCCCAACACAGCAGCGAGTTTGAATAATTTAGCAGCACTGTATCAACGTCAAGGACGTTACTCGGAAGCGGAACCCTTGCTGCGACAATCACTGGTGATCTTTAAAAGTCGACTGGGGGTAAATCATCCTGACACGGCAACCAGTATGAATAACTTAGCGCTCTTATATTTCTCTCAAGGACGTTACTCGGAAGCGGAACCTTTGTTTCGGCAATCAGTAGCGATCCATGAAAGTCAACTAGGAGCGGACGATCCCATCACAGTTCAAGGTGTAAATAATCTAGCGGAACTGTATCGGTCTCAAGAACGTTACTCGGAGGCGGAACCGTTGCATAAGCGAGTACTGAAGATCCGTAGAAGTCAGCTAGGGGAAGACCATCCCTCTACAGCTCAGAGCGTGAATAACTTAGCGCTCTTATATTTCTCTCAAGGACGTCACTCGGAAGCAGAAACGTTGTATCAGCGGTCGCTAGCGATCCATGAACGTCAACTGGGAGCGGACCATCCCTCCACAGCTCAGAGTGTGAATAATTTAGCGGCGCTGTATCGGTCTCAAGGGCGTTACTCGGAAGCGGAACCGTTGTATGAGCGAGCATTGGCGATCCGTAAAAGTCAACTGGAAGCAAACCATCCCGACACGGCGAGCAGTCTGAGTGACCTAGCCACGATATACGCCAACAAAAAGCTTTGGAGAAAAGCAGAGTCATCTATGGTGCAAGCATTAGTGATTTGGTCGCAAACTCTAGGGCAAGATCATCCTTACACTCAAGGCTCAATCCGGGGGATCGCGAGCATTATCGCCGCTGCCATGGAACAAGGACATACCGCCGACCTCTCCGACCATCCCCTCACCCAATCCATCCTCCAGCAACTGCAACAGCAAAACCCCAATTAACCTCTTTCCCCAATACCCATGACCACCAAAGACCTTATCCTACAAAAACTGGACCATGCCCCAGAATCCACCCTCCAAAAAATACTCCAACTCCTTAACGAGCTACGGATAGAACCCACCCAAACCCTAGCGATCACCCCTGAGCACCATAACGGGCATCGTCTGATCAACCGATTAGGCACCTTGCCCGACGACGACGCCCACGAAATGACCGCCGGACAACGACTGTCGCCAAGTTGACGCCAACGAGTGGTAACCATGGGGCAAGGCTACCTCCTCGATACCAATATCGCGATCATTCTTATGACGTCAGTTCGACGAAAAGCCCCTCCAAAACAACAGCAATCTGACTAACTGATTTCCGCAACCTTATCCATCCACCCAATTTTCAATTGTCAGCCCTTGCACCCGCTCAAACTCACGCACATTATTCGTCACCAACACTAACCCACGACACCTCGCCTGAGCCGCAATCAGCAAATCGTAAGCCCCAATCGGTAAACCTCGCTGTTCTAGGTTCGCCCGAACTTCCCCAAAAACCTGAACATCTTCATCACTCAATCCTACCACAGGAAACGGCTGACAAAACCGCCTCAACTGTTCTCGATTCCGCTGAATATCCCGACTTTTCGACACCCCATATTCCAACTCCGCCACCGTAATAATCGAAATCCCCACATCTCTCGGATCAACCTGCCGGAACCGACGAATCACCGACTCCGGTCGTTCTTTCATGATGTAGATACAGATATTGGTATCCAGCAGAAACTTCACCCAACTGCCCCTCAATCACACCAAATATCCCGCTGAGGCAACGGCAACTGACTACGCTCCACCATAAAATCCTCAGACACCGGCGACCAACTCCCCCACCATCCATCCCAATCAAACGCCTGGGGAGGCTGCAACCGCCGCACCAACCGTAACGCCTCCGCCAACGCCCGATCCGGCAACCGCTCAATTTCCCGCTGAAGCTGCTCTCTCAACGTCATTGCGCTCCCCCACAAAACTCTGATCCCATTATTGCCCCACCTAATCCTGCAAACAATCCATCAAATCCTGAATCGTAATTTTCAAGTCTCCCGCAAATTCAGGCACCGGGAGGGAGTCACCAGGCTTATCAAAACACCCAACCCCATCGGATGAGTAGGTCAGTACGGAAAAATCCTCTGGCAGAATCAGCCAACCCATTACGCATCCGTTTTCTAAGCAATGGAGGATATTCTTGGTGGGACGCAGCGGTGATTGGTCCGGCGACAAAATCTCAATCGTCCAATCCGGCGATCGCTTGAATGCATTAGCAATATTGCCGTTGTCGTCACGAGGGATATTCTCAAACCCAAAAACAGCAATATCGGGCACGATTGAACGCCCCCCAAAGGTGCAGCGCAGCTCAGGAAAAGAACGGGCAACTTTTTGACGGCGCAGCTCATTCAGCAAAATTGATAAGCAATGTTGAAAGGCACTGTGCTGACCTTGGGGCATCGGTTTTTGGTAGATTTCTCCATCGGTAAATTCGCTAGCTGGCTTGGTTTCTGGCTGTTCCAGAAATTCAGCCAGCGTCAAAGGAGACTCGACAACAGAGGTGGCGCGATCGCGAGCTTGAACCATAGCAATCGGGGAACGCTTCGTTTTCTATTGTGGCGGATGGATGGAACTGGCGGGGTGCTGTGGCGATCACCCACCAACCAGTAAATCCAAAAAATATTGATGGTCAAAAAAAGTGGGAGCTGCTGACAACTCCCGACATCCTGACTTTAGAGACCTTAGAGACTAGACTTCTGAATGCGAAACCTAGAACCTAGTTGATTCCAGCATAACGCATTCAATATAAACTTCTGTAAATTTCCGTTGACTTAAGGGCGATCATTAAAATCTATTTTGTTTATGAGAGATTCTGATAATGTGTGCTGACCTATTCGGTTCACATTTTTGGGCATTGTTCCAAGCATCATCAGCGCAGGGAGAGTAATCATGACAATCACAGGAAAGACGAGGCTTCTGGGAGTGATCGGCGATCCCATTAAGCACTCCCTATCTCCCACAATGCACAACCGAGCGATCGCCCAGCTCGGTCTCGATTGGGTTTACGTAGCGTTTCCCATAGCGCCTGAAAATTTAGAAACGGCTCTTAACGGTTTTGCGGCGATCGACCTAGTCGGCTTCAACGTCACCATCCCCCACAAGCAGGCAATTATGCCCCTGCTAACGGAAATTTCCGACCAGGCGAAGGCGGTGGGCGCAGTTAATACAGTATGGCGATCGCCCCAGGGATGGCGCGGCACCAACACCGACGTGGACGGCTTTATGGCGCCCCTGAAGCTAATGCGGGGTTGGTCCGGCACCACTGCGATAGTCCTGGGCTGTGGTGGTTCGGCGCGGGCAGTAATTGCCGCCTGTCGATTATTGGGATGCAAGTCCGTCAAGGTCGTTGCCCGCAATGCCGATAAACTCGCCGAATTTTGTAAAAGTTTTCAGGCTCCTAATCCTTTGGCGATCGCCCTAGAACCCATCCCTTGGTCAGAGCTATCGGAAAATTTGACCGGTGCTGACCTAGTGGTAAACACAACGCCCATTGGGATGCACCCCAACGAAAACGCCGCCCCCCTAAACGAAGCCCAGCTTGCCCAGCTCCCCGAGTCCGCAGTGGTTTACGACATTATCTATACGCCCCGCCCCACGCTCTTGCTCAAGCACGCCGCCGACCGAGGTTTGAAAACCTTAGATGGGCTGGAAATGTTGGTGCAGCAGGGGGCGATCGCTCTGGAAAAATGGTCCGGTAAGTCAGCGCCTGTGGATGTGATGCGTCAGGCTTTGTTGGATTGGTTTGATGGGAAGGGGTAGGAGCTTTAAAATTATTTCATTGGTTTAATGCGGCGACTCGGCTTAGGGGCGCTGCCCCTAGAACCCCGCTTAAGGGACACGGTCCCTTAAGAATCCCGTTTTTAATTGTTTAGTTCTTTGGCAATAGGCTGTGACTACGACTCCCATTCGTCCTCAATCTGCTTCTCCCACTACGGTTCCTGATTCCCTCGGTCGCTTTGGTCAGTTCGGCGGCAAGTACGTCCCCGAAACCCTAATGCCTGCTTTGGCGGAACTGGAAGCGGCGTTCTGGAAGTATCGCGACGATGCCGATTTCCAAGCGGAACTAAACGGTCTGCTCAAGGATTACGTGGGTCGCCCCAGTCCCCTGTATTTCGCTGAACGGCTAACCCAGCATTACGCCAAACCCGATGGCACCGGCGCTCAGATTTATCTCAAGCGCGAGGACTTGAACCATACGGGCGCTCATAAGATTAATAATGCGATCGCCCAAGCCATCCTCGCCAAGCGCATGGGCAAAAAGCGCATCATCGCCGAAACCGGAGCCGGCCAACACGGCGTCGCCACCGCCACCGCCTGCGCCCGCTTTGGTCTCGAATGCATCATTTATATGGGCGTCCACGACATGGAACGCCAAGCCCTCAACGTATTTCGGATGCGCCTAATGGGAGCCGAAGTACGCGGCGTATCCGCAGGCACCGGCACCCTCAAAGACGCCACCTCCCAAGCCATCCGCGACTGGGTCACCAACGTGGAAACCACCCACTACATCCTCGGTTCCGTCGCCGGTCCCCACCCCTATCCCATGATGGTGCGCGACTTCCACGCCATCATCGGCACCGAAACCCGTCAACAATGCCAAGACCTGTGGGGCGGTCTTCCCGATATCCTGATGGCCTGCGTCGGCGGCGGCTCTAACGCCATGGGCTTGTTCCACGAATTTATCCCCGAACCCAGCGTCCGCCTAATTGGCGTTGAGGCAGCAGGCTTCGGCACCGACACCGACAAGCACGCCGCCACCCTCACCAAAGGTCGCGTCGGCGTTCTCCACGGCGCCATGAGCTACCTCATCCAAGACGAAGACGGGCAAGTGATCGAACCCCACTCCATCAGCGCGGGCCTCGACTACCCCGGCGTCGGTCCCGAGCACTCCTATATGCACGACAACGGACGCGCCGAATATTACAGCGTCACCGACGACGAAGCCCTAGACGCCTTCCAACAGGTGTCCCGCCTCGAAGGCATTATCCCCGCCCTCGAAACCGCCCACGCCTTCGCCTATTTGGACTACCTGTGTCCCACCGTGGAAGGCAGCCCCAAGCTAGTAATTAACTGCTCCGGTCGCGGCGACAAAGACGTCCAAACCGTAGCCAAAGTCCTGGGGGACAAATTGGGATAAGGATCCCGTCTAATCAATATTTCTAGAAAACTTCAGCGCGGTCACAGTCCAAGGAGTAATCACCTCTGGCACTGCGATCGCGCTTTTTTCCAGCAAGTCCGTTTCTGCACAATCGTTGCCCACCAAAGGCTGACCTAAAATTTCCGCGTTTTCCAAAGACGCCATTTCACCATGACTTTCATGGCAATGAACGATCCAATGTTTAGCGCTATCTTCGGACCTTTTGAGGGTCATTAATCGCAGATTTGATTTCCCCAAGGTTAGTAGTTTTGCGGCGGCAGGCTGAGTTTTGGGGGTGGACGAGTTGGGGGCGATCGCCACAGCCCGCAAAGGACGGTTCAAACAATCCGCATGGTGAACCGTATTCGCCTCTTGCCAAGATCCAGCGTGGGGATACAGCGCATAGGTAAAACAGTGATAACCCTTGTCCGCATCGGGATTGGGCCAAGTCGTTCCCCGCAATAGCGTTAACCGCAACTGCCCCGGCTTGGCGTCATAGCCATGTTTACAGTTGTTCAAAATACTGAGCCCGCCGGTATTATCTGCTGCGCTCAAATCTGCCCATTGCAGCGCCGGCACTTCCCATTTTGCTTTTTCCGCGTCGGTTTTCGGACGAGTGGGTCGGGCGATCGCTCCGCAAGGGATTTGGTAAGTCGCCTGGTCGTAGGATTCATCCAAAAACACTGCGGCTTTGACTAGCACGTGGCGTTCTTGCCAGTGAATATGAGTCGTGACTGTTAGGTAAGAATCTGTCGAGTCCAGAATATATTCATGCTGAAACTGTGATTCTCCCCAAAGGTAAACCACTCGGAGATGCTGGCGCACAGGACCTCGACCTAACCAATAAATCTCAACAAGTGCAGGTTCAGATAATAAATGGTCTTCATACTGTGGATCAATATTCCAAGCGTCCCAGTACTGACCTTCATCTTTAAATAACTGAAGTTGATTACTGGGGCTTTTAATAAGATTTTCACCAGTTTTCTTGTCGATTAATTTCGTTATAAACCCTGTTTTTCCATCAATTTCCGCTTCGATGTACTTATTAGAAAGACGACATTTGGCAACTTTCTCTGGTGTTGGTTCAAGATCTATCAGACTGTCATAGTCGTATAATTCATCTAATACGTCCGGAACGGGTTGTAAATATATCAAACTATAGCCAATTCTAGACAGATTCGTTAACTCAATAAGAAGTAATAAATCTCCTTCCTTTGCGTACTCCCGTGAACAAATAAGCTGTGAATTGAGATGTTGGCCATTGGCGTCAGTAACCCGCCAATTCTTATGAATATCCTTCCAAAGGCTGTCCGGCTTGGTGTTAGGAATTGGAATCTCAACAGTGCGAGAGCGATCACTATCTACAGAGTTAAAAATCAGGTAAGGAACTGCATCATTACTGGGTTTTGAGTTGAGCAAAACTGACTGCGCCCATCGTTCTACTGAGCGTTGTAAAACTGCCTGGGCCGTTCCTTTAGCGAATGCCCAATCCCGATCAGCATCGATATACGCTTCGGGCACCGCAGAGCCAGGCAAAATATCGTGAAACTGATTCAATAAGACCTTTTTCCAAGCCGCCTCTAATTTCTCATGGTTAATTTGAATTTCCTGCTCAGTTGCTAATCCCTGAATTCCGCATAAAGATGACCATAGCTCTGCTTCAAACAACAGGTTCTCGCACTGTCGATTTGCTAGTTTTTGGTCGCTGTGGGTGGTGTAGCAACCGCGATGAAATTCTAGATAAAGCTCATCTTTCCACTCGGGCAGCGTGTCAATTGCTTCCGATTTAACTAAGCGCTCTTCTAGAGATTTGCAATGATCAATTGCCGTTGTAAAGCTGACTTCTGGAAATAGGGGCGATCGCTGCCAAAGGTGTGCCACATCCAGCATGTCCTGGCTAGGGCCACCACCATGGTCTCCGACTCCTGGTAGCCAGAGAGGATGGGAGTCGCCCGTTGCTGTTTCCCAGGCGATCGCCCGTTTTCCTATGGCAACGGGGTCCATATCAGTGCCAATAGGCGGCATCATAATGGTTAGGATTTTTGTGCCATCGGGAGCCACCCAATAAAACAGTTCATGGGGAAAATCTGTGGTGTCGTTCCATCGAAGTTTTTGAGTTAAAAAATAGTCAATTCCCGCCTTTTTGAAAAGCTGCGGTATTTGCCAGCAAAAGCCAAAGCTATCTGGCAACCAAGCAATTTTTGTGGAGACAGAATCACCTTGGGAGTCGGTGAATTTTTCTTGAACGTAGCGTTGTCCGTAAAGTAATTGGCGGGCGATCGCCTCACCCCTGATTAAATTAAACTCTGGTTCAATCCACAGCCCCGCCGCGATTTCAAACCGACCGTTCTTGACCGATTCTTGGATTTGTTCAAATAGCCTTGGACGATTAATTTCTAGCCACTCCAAAAGGGCAGGGCTAGAGTGGCAAAAGGTTAAATCTTGATTGATTTTTTGCAGATTTAAGACCGACTCAAAAGTCTTTTCTGCAACTTCATAGGTTTCTTGTAAAGGCCATAACCAAACCATATCTAAATGGGCGTGCCCAACGGGCTCAACCTTGCGAGCCTTAATACAATCTGACCAGCCTTGCTGAATCATTTGCAGACGTATTCTTTGAATTGAATCAATAAATCTATCCACGTTGATGGCGCCGTCATCATCTTTTGACCAGTTTAAATACGCTATTTTCTGATTGAAATCTCGCTGAGCCACTTCGAGGGATCGCAACGTAAACTTTGGAAAAATATCAGCTTTTAAATAGGCATAGACAGTCTCTAATTCATCCGCAATAAAGCCGGGCTCCATTGCCACGTTTGGACTTAGCTGATGCGGATCAAAATCAACCGGTTCAAATAATAACTGCGATCGCACCAACGCCCCATCATCATGCCCAGGGCTAACCAATCGAATGGCAACGCTCCAAGTGTCACCAATGGTTACTGAATCCGATAAAACAATGCGACAGAAACAATCAAATAAATCCCCTTCCTGCACCAGATTTCCATTCACATACACCTGGGCATTTTCCGACCACCACCCCAGCGCAAACCGCAATCGCAATCCCGCCAGCGCCCAACCATCCGCCGTCAGCGCCTGGGGCACCGTGATGACCTGCCCCAGCCAGCGCACCTGCTGACCGCGACTCCCCATCAAATATCCGCGCTCATCCTGGGGCGCGATCGCCCAGCCATCCCAATTTCCCGCGTCCGTTGCCACCGCTGTGGACAAGTCGCCAAGGTGCACCCGCCAAGCGTTGCGCACATCGAGCTGGGTGAGAGATCGCAACCGTTGCAGCGTGTTATCAATCAAAGCCTGATCAATGGCGGTCTGAGCAATCGACGAGTCAGCGGTCATACTTGCCCTCGTATGTCTCCTATGTACACCTATTACGTACTTACTAATTCATCCCCAACGCCTCAGGTCAGAAATTACACCTGGAAAATTAAATCCAGAAATCAAACCTAAAAAACGAACCCCAGAAAACAAAAATCAAGTGGGGCGAATTAGACCGAATACTGAGGTATAGCCATGCACAAAGGTGGTGTTGCCCACTGGTCCCAGCTCGCCGTTGCAGAAAAATCCACCAATGGGCAAGGGACCCAAGACCTTGCGTGCCACGCCAGAGTCAAAGTTAGGTTCCCCATACAGACCCTCGCCGCGCCCCAAACAGGCAAACATCAGCGCCCCCACCGGTTTTGCCTGGTCTGGATCCTCTGATGCTTTTAATAAATAGCGATGTAGTAGGGTTTCCAAATCTTCCGCTGAGGTGCTGGCGTCTCGGAGATGGAATTGGATGCGCTGCCCCGCGCGAATGCGATCGCCAATAGCCACCGCCCCAGCGCTAGGATCCACCCCCAGCAAATTGCGAATCAGGAAATCCCCAGGCTCCAAGGTGCTACGAAACTCGTCCCGCGCCACCCCCACAAACAACGCCTCCTCCGCCAATTTGCGATCATCAGACTCTAACGTTTGAATCAGCTCCCGCAGCACAAACAATGGCGGGCGATCGTCCCCACCGCCAGACATTTGGTCCGGCTGACTTTGCTCCTCCACCTTCAGCACAATATTGCGATCGCACTCAGTCACCCAAAAAGGCTTGCCAATGGGACGACATCCCTGGGCCACAATGGGGTCAATTTTTACCGCCCCCGTCAAGGCTACCCCCACCGCCCCCTCACCGTAAGCAGCGTAATCATGAAACAACACCCGACTCGCCCGCGACGATAACCCACTGGCCAACCCGCCAATTTTTACCGACCCTGGATAAGCAAAATCCAGCCCCTGAAGCAGCTCGTTAATTTCCTTCAACGCCGGATCCGCCAACAGAACAAAATCTGGCTGATATTGCGGATCCACCCCCACCAGCACCGACCAGGCATCAGGAGGACTGTCTAAATCGGGTAAATCGCCATTGCTAATGTGAAACGCCGTCACCTGGGCTCCCGGCATCGCCGCCAAGGTCAAACTCAGGGCCGGTTCATCCTCCAGCTCGTCGGTGCGCCCGTCATCGTGGGTGCCCACCACCCCACCGCCGCCACAGCCAATAATCGCCGGTAACTCGTCGTAATGTTCCGCCAGCGCTTCCTTCAACAGGGGCATAAACCGGGAATATTCGCTGGTAAACGCCGAGGAAATAAAGGCGATCGCCAAATCTGCCGGCCCCGCGATCGCCGCCGCTGCCCGTTCCACCGCATCCTTTACAGCCGCCTCCAGGGACACACGGGTTGATAGGGCACAGGTCCATTGGAAAGCAGACGTCACAGGCTTTTCCTCCTAGGAATCGGCGCTCAAGGGAATCGGCGTTCAAGAAACTTTCGCCGTTCTTTCTACGCCACAACAGTGCAACTCACCAGAATGCAAATGCTAAAACGCAAATGCGAACACTAAAACGCAAATAGCGCATTCAATTAGTGCCACCAATCTAAAGGGCGTCTAGTTAGTCCACCTTAAAGTTTACGCTTTAGCAACGTTCGCTTTAAAGGCGCTTAATCTTCTTTCCTCCATTGGCTTTCCCACCAGTGCCCTTTCTCCCATTGTTGATTTCTGACTACGATGCCTGGACTACGGCGCCTAGACTATGACGCCTAGATACGACGCCTGGACTACGATGCCTGTCCCACCAATTCAGAAAGCTGCGCACTGGGGTGACGGTCCAAAATTCGCAAAATATGTCCCGACACTTCCTGGGGACGCTCAATCATGCCCATATGCCCACAGCCGGGAAGTTCAATTAGATTACTGCCTTCTACGCCAAACAAAGGATGATAGCTAGCCAAATGACGTACATAGCGAGGTTCCATCACCGTGTCCCGCTCTCCAGCAATAAAATAAGCGGGCTGCTTAAGTTGAGATACCAACTGCGGTAGACGGTGCACCTCCGTGCGGGTGGTGGATGACAACAGCGACCCCAGAGCTGATTCTCCGTCGGCGGTCATAAAGTCGATCGCCCGTTGTTTACCCCATTCCATCGGCAATGGCTTGGGCACGCTGTCAAAGCGAAACATCCAGTGCAACAGGGGAAAATCCCGCAGCCAGCGCGGCCGCCAGTTCACTAGGCGCTGTCCAATGGTGCGGAAGGTGCGAAATTCTTCTTCTAAATAAATGCCGCCGCCCGAGTTCAGGCAAATTACTCCGGCAATGCGATCGCCGATATGGTGGGCTCCCCAAAGGGCAACGGTGCCCCCCAAAGAATGTCCCACTAGCCAGGCTCGATCAATGCCCAAGCCATTCATCAATTCCTTTAAATCTTCAGCGTAGGCCAGAGGACTGTGGGCATCAAAGCGCTTGCGTTGGGCGGCCACCTGGCTGCTGGAGCTTTTTTGGGCGATCGCCGTGTCCCCCGTTAACATTGCTGCTGACTGAGACTCGCCAAAGCCACGCAGGTCATAGGTAAGGCATTGATAGTCGCCTGCCACCTGCTGAATAATCGGTTGCCAATAGCGGCGGCTTAATAGCCAGCCATGCAAAAAGATCAAAGCGCAACGTCCGTGGCGGGGGGCGCTAAGGTCATAAAAATGGGGAACGGTACGAATCTCTATCCAAGCCATAGAGCCTATCCTAGCCCGATCCGACCATTAGAAAAACTGTCGCAAGAGGTTTAAGAAACAGTTGAAAATATGGCGTTGCAGGATTGAGAGATGATGGGAAGTGATCAGCCATCGAATCCAAACTC
>CALGDE010000118.1 GCA_937883785.1 uncultured cyanobacterium | reverse complement strand
ACGTGCTTTCATTTTGGGCGGGGGATGACTTTGGTCCTAACTTTCGCTATTCCCTTGCTGGAACTCCCTGTAGCCTGGTAGTGAAGGACGGGCTACAGATTTATGAGCGTGATATTCAGGCGATGTTCCCAGAAGACAAAGATTTAGTGGATCTTGGGGCAGAAAGCTATTTGGGGATTGCGATTTACGACAGTCGTAAAAATGTCATTGGGCACTTGGCTGGTTTGCACACTCAGCCCCTTGACCGGCGCTGTGAGGAGCAAGAGGCAATTCTTAAAATCTTTGCGGCGCGATCGGCGGCAGAAATTGAGCGGCAAGCTAATGAAAAGGCACTGAAGGAGCAAAACCAGCGTTTAAAGACCGCATTAAGAGATCTGAAACAGGCTCAGGCGCAACTGGTGAAAGCGGAAAAACTGTCCAGTCTTGGGCATATGGCGGCGGGGCTGGCCCACGAAATTAACAATCCGATTACCTTTATTCGCGGAAACCTGGGGCATATTGAGCACTACTCCCAGGACCTGCTTAAGGTTATTAACCTGTATCAGCAGGAACATCCCCAACCGAGCGAAGGTCTCCAGGACGCCATTCGCTCGGTGGAGCTAGATTTCATGCAAAGGGATATGCCCCAAATGATTGCATCCATGCAAACTGGGGTTCAGCGCGTGGGTGAAATTGTGAAATCTTTTCGAAGCTTCTCCCGAATTCACGAATCAAATTTCAAAGTCGTGGATATCCATGATGGTTTAGAGGCGGTGTTGATGATTGTGCAAAGTCGTATTCAAGAAGAGGATGGAGAATTTAAGGTTGAGCTGGTGAAGTCCTATGGCGAAGATATACCCCCCATATATTGTGCTCCTCGGCAGCTTAATCAGGTGTTTTTAGATATTTTGAATAATGCTTTAGATGCTTTAGAAGAGGCGAAAAAGTGTCGAAGTATGGGCGATGAAAATCAGCCAGTTAGCAAGCTTTGGATTAATACTTCTGTGGAGATGGCAGAGCGTTCAAAGCGGCATGTGCTTGTTTCAATTGCCGACAATGGTTTGGGAGTTGCTGACAATATTAAGGACAAGATTTTTGATCCGTTTTTTACCACAAAGCCTGTGGGGAAGGGCACTGGGCTCGGTTTGTCCGTAAGCCATCAAATCGTCACGGAAGTGCACAAAGGAAAATTGAGTTGCCGCTCCACCCCCGGGCAAGGTACTTCGTTTGAGGTGATGTTGCCTGTTTAAAAGGCAGTGGAAGTTTCTTTAGGAAGAGCGGACGACCGGATTCGAACCGGCGACGTTCAGCTTGGGAAGCTAACATTCTACCACTGAATTACGTCCGCAAATTCGGGATAAAAAGTGCTCTGGCGCTGCGACTTTCAAGCCCTGGGGACAATATCCTAGCATCGGCGGATTAGAATGTCGCTGGATGTGAAGGTCCATCACATCGGTCTTGTTTTTACTGTTTATTGAGTCGTCTCTCCCGTGCCCATGACTTCCACTGCGATCGCCCCTGTTGAGCAAGACTGGTCCGCACTGCTAAAGCAATTATTGGACCGCGAGTCCCTATCGGAAAGCCAGGCGGAGACCTTGATGGGGGGCTGGTTGCAGGAAGCGCTGACGCCAGTGATGTCGGGGGCAATTTTGGCGGCACTACAGGCAAAGGGCGTAACGGCACCGGAGTTGGCGGGCATGGCGCGGGTGTTGCAGCGTCAGTCCACGGCGGTGGAAGCGGGAGATGCGCTGCCGATGCCACTAATTGATACCTGCGGGACCGGTGGCGATGGGGCGTCCACCTTTAATATTTCCACGGCGGTGGCGTTTGTGTGCGCGGCGGCGGGGGTTGCGGTGGCAAAACACGGTAACCGAGCGGCGTCCAGTAAGTCGGGCTCGGCGGATGTTTTGGAAGCGCTGGGGATTAACTTGGGGGCAGTTCCGGAAAAGGTGCGGGCTGCAATTCCGGCGGTGGGCATTACGTTTTTGTTTGCCCCCGGCTGGCATCCGGCGATGAAAGCGGTCGTGCCATTTCGAAAGGCATTAAAAATTCGCACGGTTTTTAACCTGCTGGGACCGCTGGTGAATCCGTTGAAACCGACGGGGCAGATTATTGGCACCTTTGACCCGGTGTTGCTAACAACGATGGCGGGGGCATTGCAGTCCTTGGGAGCGAAGCGGGCGGTGGTGCTGCACGGTCGCGAAAAGTTGGATGAGGCGGGACTGGCCGATAAAACTGACCTGGCGATTTTGACGGAGTCAGGGCTGACAGAGTCTATTTTGGATCCGGTGGAGTTGGGGTTAGAAATGGTTCCCACGTCGGCGCTGGTGGGGGGAGAACCTCAGGAAAATGCAGGGATTCTGCGGAATATTTTGCAAGGCAAAGGCTCTCAGGCGCAGCGGGATGTGGTGGCGCTAAATGCATCCCTGGCATTGCAGGTGGGGGAGGCGACTCAGGAAATGGGGACGATCGCCGCCCACAGGGAAGGACTGGCGATCGCCCAGGAGATTCTCAGCAGCGGAGCTGCCTGGGACAAAGTGGAAGCCCTGGCAGCTTTTCTAAAGGGCTAAGCAAATAGCTCTGACCCTTCAGAATTAACGCCCCCGCCGTCTTGCGTTTTGCAAGTTCTCCCGCGCGTTTTGAAAATCGGGGTTGATTTGCAGGGCCCGTTCGTAGTCTGCGATCGCCTCATTGAACCGACGCTGGCGATAGTAGGCATTGCCACGGTTGTAGTAAGCCAAAGCGTAGTTGGGATTGAGTTCAATGGAGCGGCTAAGGGTGGCGATCGCCTGGGTGCTATTGCCCTGGCGAGACAGGGCAATACCCAGATTGTTGTAGGTCACTGCATCCTGATTATTTAGCTGAATGGCTCGACGGTAGCTGGCGATCGCCCCCGCTGTGTCCCCCTGTTCATACTGCACCTGCCCCAGGTTGCTGTAGGTCACGGCATCATCCGGCTCAAACTCGAGAAAGCGCTGGAAGTTGGCGGCCGCCACGTCATAGTCCCGTTGGCGTTTAGCCACAAACCCCAGCAAAAAATATGCCCACGCATTTTGGTTGTCTAAGGCGATCGCCTTTTGGCAAGCCTGCCGCGCGTCCCTTAGCCGGTCCAAGTCATCTAGAACATTACACAGGTGAGCGTGGGCTCTAGAATTTTCGGGATATTGCAGCACCGCCCGCTGGAGCACCTGTTCCGCCTGCGTATAGTTCCCGTCTGCTCGCAGCCTTCTGCCCGCTTCAATCCACTGCTCCACGCTTTGGGCAAATGCTACTCCCGGTGCCATCAATACTCCGGCGATCGCCACACCCAAAACTCTGCGCAATTTCATAGTCCTTTGCCTCACAAACTGTTTTCCAATCATAGGGGATAGTCCCTGATTCAAAATTACCGAACGTTTGGCAAGGAAAGATAGAAAAAGAGGTTATGGAACGCTTTAAACGGAGGATAGGTAACAGTTAACGGTGTGATCATTCACCATTCCCGTGGCCTGCATAAAGGCATAAATAATCGTTGGACCGACGAAATTGCAGCCCCGCTTTTTGAGATCTTTGCTGATGGTTTTTGATAACTCCGTTTGGGCGGGTAAATCGTCCGCACACAAAAAATGATTCCGAATCGGCTGGTGATTAACGTAGGACCAAAAGTAATGGTCTAGCGACCCATGCTCCTGTTGGATTTTGAGCATGACGTTGGCGTTGTTAATGGCTGAAGCCACCTTTAAACGGTTACGCACGATGCTGGAATCTTGAAGTAGAAGCGCCTGATCTGCCTCCGTCATTTGCGCCACTTTTTCAATGTCAAAGCGATGGAAAAGGCGGCGATAGCCTTCCCGTTTCTTGAGAATGGTGGACCAGCTTAGCCCCGCCTGAGCCCCCTCCAAAACCAGAAATTCAAATAGCTTTTGGTCATTGTGAACTGGCTTCCCCCACTCGTAATCGTGGTAAGCAATCATCAGTGGATCGTTGCCCGCCCACGCACATCGAGCGATCGCCCCTGCTGCATCCGCCATTGCCCTCTCGCCTCCCCCTAAACCCGCAGCAGCCACTTTTGGCGATACATAAACCATGAGACGCTCCACCAAATCAAAGTAGTGGTGATGGCAAATAGAATCGAGCCAGTCCAGGGACCTGCCCAGGAGGCGTAAAGATTTTCAAATAGCCACTGGTAAGTACTGGGGGCTTCATCTCCGCTGCCAATATTGGTGCGATAGAGAATTCGCGCCACCATGCCAGATCCCACAAAAACTGCGATCGCATTTCGCCCCATAATTTCAAAGGGCCAGCCCAGGGACCGCCACCGCTGCACATCGATTATTTCAAAGCACACGGCCAGTAAAATCAGCGACCAGCCCCCCGACACCAGCACATAGGAACTGGTCCATAGGGGTTTGGACACCGGGAAGAACATCCCCCAAAAGTACCCCAGCCCCAGGGCGATCGCCCCTGTCCCCGCTAAACGCACACTGGTAAAAGTTTGAATGCTCTGGGTTTTCAGCCACTGCACGCTCCAGTACCCCATTAGCACACTGACCACCGCAGGCAAGGTGCTGAGCAATCCCTCCGGATCAAAGGGACCGCCTCTATACATGTGGGATGCGCCGAGAATCATCTGGTCCAAATAGCCCACCCAGTTGGTGGCTTCGGCGAGGGGATCTACGCCAGGGCTGCCGGGAATGGGCACCGCCACCAGCCACACCCAATAGGTAAATAGCAGGGCGATCGCCCCCACCATTTGCCACAAACGCGGCACATTTAAAATCACCAACACCGCCAGCCCGTAGGCTAAGCCAATGCGCTGCAACACCCCCATGAAGCGCAAATTAGGCAAGTCGTAAAAGGGAAATCCGTTTAACAGTAATCCCAAGAGCAACAGCAGTCCCACCCGCTTAGCGATGCGCCCATAAATCAGCCAAGGGATATTGCCCCGTTCTGCAAACCGATCTAAAGCAAAGGCTGAGCTGGCACCGGCAATAAATAAAAATGCGGGAAATACTTGATCGGTGGGGGTGAAACCAAACCACTCAGCGTGGAGTAGCGGCGGGTAAACATAGCTCCAGCTGCCGGGGTTGTTTACCAAAATCATTGAGGCGATCGCCAGCCCCCGAAACACGTCCAAACTTCGTAGTCGCCGCTTTGATGCGTCAGTAAAGTAGCGTAGAGGCATGGTTCAGCAACAGGGAAATTGGCGGCGGCTCAGCGACAGGAAATATCAAATACTTACTACTCAAACTTGATACTTAGACCGGCTTATCAGCTCGAAACTATGAAAACGTAGTTATTCTATCGAAGCATTGCCATCCTTCCCCGACGGCGTTCTGTTTTGTTTCAGCTTTTCAATATTTCAACGGTCCAAAACAAAACGACCAAAAACGAAACCGTTAAGAACGAAACCATCAAGAGCGCTGTTCTTTTTATGCCACCCCTTTTATGCCACGCCGGTACGCAACATAATTGCCATTTCGTTTTCCCGAGGCGAAAATTCCAGAGCAATTTCTTCGGTGATTTTCCCTTCTAAATACAGTCGATACAGGGACTGATTCATATTGAACATGCCCAGATAATCGGAGCGGGAAATAATATCCGTAACTTCGTCAATTTCGCCCCGTTTGATGTAGTCCCGGATGGCGTCTGTGTTCACCAAAACCTCATGGAATGGCGCTCGTTTGTTGTCCGTGGTGGGCACCAATCCCTGGGAAATGACCGCCACCAACGACTCCGCAAACTGCATTCGCACCGTTTCCCGTTCGTCTGGTTGGTACAACGCTAAAATTCTTTCGATGGTTTTTACGGCGCCATTGGTGTGCAAGGTTCCAAACACCAAGTGACCGGTTTGGGCTGCTTTCAATGCCGTTTCCACAGTGCTGCGATCGCGCATTTCACCAATCAGAATTACGTCAGGATCTTCTCGAAGCGCTGATTTTAATGCCGCATCAAACTGATGGGAATGGATGCCCACTTCCCGCTGGTTAATGAGCGATCGCCGACTGCTGTGAACAAATTCAATGGGGTCCTCAATGGTAATAATATGCTTAGGCAACTCCCGATTAATATGGTCAATCATCGCCGCCAACGTCGTGGATTTACCCGATCCTGTGGGACCCGTGACCAGGATTAATCCCTTATGAGCCTGACAAATATCAATAAAGCTAACGGGCAAATTAAGCTGATCAAAGGACAGAATTTCTAACGGAATAATCCGCAGCACCATGGACGGTCCCGTTAATGTTTGGAAGACGTTAATCCGCACCCGCGCAAAGGGATATTGTGCGGCGCCATCGTAGTCCAACGTTCGGCGAAACCGGTGAATCTCCACATCGGTCATCACCTCCTGCATCCACGCCAAAAATGTTTGGTCGTCCACCTCGGGGAACTCTGTGGCCTCAATATTTCCCCGCACCCGAAACCGAGG
Organism: uncultured cyanobacterium; assembly: GCA_937883785.1. Taxonomy (GTDB): domain Bacteria; phylum Cyanobacteriota; class Cyanobacteriia; order CACIAM-69d; family CACIAM-69d; genus CALGDE01. The sequence continues at coordinate 14,181 of CALGDE010000118.1, read as the reverse complement.
CACTTTGCCTACCCCCAGGTGAATATCAGAAAAGTTCCGCTTAAATGCCGCCTCCACCAGTTGCCTTAAAGTGGGCGCTCCTTTAGCACGTTCCGCTTGGGGAATGGGGGTGCTGGGAATTGGCGCCCCTGCCCCGCTTTCTCCAGAGCCTGCGCCACTGATGGTGCCGGTGCTGCCGCCCGTTAAATGACCATTGGAGTGTCCATTCGTTTGCCCGTTGGTTCCATCTTGGGGATCAATGGCGCTATTTTCTGGGTCGCCAATAACCTGAAAGCTCCAGTTGGCTTGGCGATCATTAACACTAACTGCTAAATGATGGTTGCCCGGGCGAGGAAAAACCAGGTCCAGTCGCCAGGTGCCGTCTTTCGCCACCCGCGGTCCGGTCATTTTGAAGCCGCCGTCCAGGGAAATAATGATGGGCTTACCGGCATCTTCCGCCGTTGCCACGCCAGCAACAACGAAACGATGGAGCATCTGAACCGGTGCGTTCGGAGCCTGCAAGATTTTCATGGGGAACCTCAAATAGGCGGCGATCGCAGCAATCCTCCGAACGCCCAATAGGCTATTCCCTAAATCTGGCACAGGTTTTTAAATGTGGCACGCCTTCAAAAGCAATCTCAAGATGATCCCAGGATAGTCCTGATGCTTTTGTGTACCAGCGCTGATGCTCGATTGCTGCTGCGTCTAGGGCACCGCGGTTTCCAACTGAAGGGGAATCTCCACACGCTGCCCCGGCGCAGGCTGCAACACCTGAGTTCCTAAGTTTGCAGCCTGGAGCGATCGCTGGAAGCTGGGAATGTCGCCCTTATCCCGAAGCACTTTCGCTAACAGCCCTTCATATTGCACATTGCCTGCCGCCGCGCTGGGCAGCATCACCTGGGGGGTAATTGCCTTAGCCAACTGAAGAGCGCTATCGGTGCCCTTGATGATGGGCAACGCAAAAATTGCCAAATCAATCAGCGGCGTAATGGCTACATCAATGGGACCCTGCTCGTTTAAATCTTCGGGATGGGAGCCGTGGGGCTCGTAGTAAAGCGATCGCCCGGTGGCACCATCACGCAAAATGTAGCCATTTTCAAAGACGTTAGGCCCCGTGGTAGACCCCATCGTAGCGGTGATTTTCAGGTTTCCCAGCTCAAAATCGTCCCCATGATCCAGTGCCGTGACGGTTTTGTAGCCCAGCTCTTCAGCCACCTTCGCCGCATTGGGAGATCCCAGCACGGGCACCGACTTATCAATAGCCTGGAGGGTTTCTCGATGGGCGTGATCCTCCAGCCCCTGGGACAACAAAATTAGATCAATATTTTCGGGGATCTTGTAAGGCTCCGGGTGGGTGCCCTTAAAAAACCAGGCGGCATTGCCAAACATTAGCGAACCCACCAGCCACGGGTCCAAAAGCACCCGGCGATCGCCCATCTCAATCAGCCAACTGTTGCTATCAAACCACGTTAAATACATTGCGATGTCCCGAAACGTCTCCCTAGGGGCGGGCAAATCTTCTCCAAAGGGTTCCTTGCCGCACGTTTTAATTATGAACTAATGTTTCGCTGTTTTGGAAGGCTGAACCCAAAATCACTCTCTGATGCAATAGCTTCCTCTAGTTTCGCAAGGGAGGCTGAGCACGGAGCCCATATCCTTGACTTCCGATGCTTCCGAGCCCTGGCATCATGGGCAGCAGTCAGAAACTTGCTGCTGAAGGTGTCTCCGAGGCTACATTTGCATAAAAAGAAAAACCGATTGCATCAGCCCGATAACGAGGCCTAAGATGCCGCCAATATAAATAATTGCCTGTAATTCGTCGCGCACAATACCTTGAATTGCGGTCTCTAAACTCTGCGCTGGCGTCGCCATAACTCGATCAACAATGACGTTGTCTAAATCTAAGATTGGAATTGCCTGGGCAACAATTTTTTCTAGATCACGCTCCAGGTACCGATCCAAAATTAGCGCCAATTCATAGCTAACGGGTTCAAAGGATTTTTGTAGAATGGGCGACGTTTGTAGACGACTTAAAATTACGCCAGCTAGCTCTTCCCAGTTGGCCGTCTTGCCCAAATCTTGAAGCACATCAATACCCCGCCCCTGTAGATAAGTGCGAAAACTATGGCGAATTGTGCGGCGAATGCGACGCATGGATGAAGTGGGTAAATCCTTGGGGGAGGCTTGCTTTAACCATTGGTAAAGGCGATCGCGGAGACGTAAATCCTGAAAGATTTCTGCCAACTGCTGGTTTGCCTGGGCGGGATTATTAATGCAAAAAACTCTAACGCTAGCGAGGGTATTTCTAACGCCAAAAACATTGGCAATTAACCAATAAGTTCCGCGAGACCGTTCCCGAAAACTACTATCCAGAAGGCGAATATTGTCGTCGGTTAGGAAATCAATTAACGCCAGCCGTAATGCATTAGGGGTTAACACCGCATCCACAACCCACTGTGCCAATCGCCGTGCTTGGGATTGTGTGAGCTCGTAATCAGCAATGAGCTGATCTAACACCTGATTAATTTGCTCCTTAAGGAAGTCCTCGCTACGGCTCCAAACCCTCAGTAAACGTGGCAACGACTCTCCTACGAAATCCCTCAGCACGCCGCCCAAAATTTTCGCAGTACGGGTTTGGCGATCGCCCTGCAACTGTTCCACCGCCAAACGCAGTAGCCACTCCAATGCTGCTTGGGTTCGCTTGACGTCCAACAGTCGCCGCGCAACTTTTTCTAATTCTGAGGGCGTTAACAACGACCCCATAATCGCATTAGAAATGCGGCTGGCTAATCGCCCCTGATTGCGGGGAATCAATCCCGGCGTTAGGGGGATTCTAAACTTGCCGAGGAAAACTGGCTTATAGGGACGGAACAGCATTTTAATGGCAAGATCATTGGTGAAATACCCAATTATTCCACCGGCGATCGGCGGTACTAAAAGAATCCACCACTTAGCAGCCATTGATGTATTTAACCTCGCTTAAAGACTTTTTTTGACGTTGTATTCGACATGTTTTCTAAGGCACTGACTATGCCAGAAAAATCACCGGACGTTATTTAAAGATCGCAGTCAATGCAGCAAAACTAAGCTGAACTGAATTTGTAGAAAAGGCTTAATTGTCGATGGGAAATCCTTACTTTGTTGCCACTAAACATCCCATCATGCCGCCAGCGATCAGGTAATGAATTGCATCTTGAAATCCAACGAACTGAGCCAGCTTTTCTTGCTCTTGCCCTTGGGGAAATCGCGCTAAACTCGGTGCAATATATTCGTATTCTTCAATCATGCCACAGCGTTCGGCCGCTGGAACCACTTGATTTTCTAAATACCAGTTCTGAAATCGTTCCATCCAAGGCTGAACCGGTCGATGCATATCTAAAATGGCTACGGCTTTTCCTGGTTTTAATACCCGGTAAATTTCCCCAAGTGATTGTCCAATGTCCACTACATTTCGCAGCCCGTAGCCCATTGTTGCGCCGTCAAAACTATTACCTTCAAAGGGCAGGTTTAATACGTCTGCTTCCACCCATTGAATGGCTGCCGGTGAGTAAGTGGTGCTTTTTCGAGCGTCGGCGATCGCCAACAGCTCCGCCGAAAAATCCACGCCAACGGTTTCTCCTGTGGCTCCCACCTGTTGAGCTAAAAGATAAGTTAAGTCGCCGCTGCCGCAGCACAAGTCCAAAGCTCGACCGCCCGATTTTACGCCACTCCAGTTAACTGCCATACGCTTCCAAATTCTATGTAGCCCAAAGCTGAGTTGGTCATTAAATTGATCGTAAACGGGGGCAATTCGATTAAATAAGGTTTGAACTGTTTCCGCGCCGGGTTTCTGTGGGTTAGACATCAGTTATTTAAAATCGGGGTTCGTTATTTGCCTCAAATACGCTTGGATTACTTGGGCAAATTCCTCTGGATTGACCAAAAATAGCCAGTGGTTTCCAGGAAGCTTTCTAAGGGTAAGTTGAGTTAGATATTTTCTATAGGATTGCAGTTGCCAATCGTTACGATTCAACCCCTTCTCAGCAATTAAAACTAGGGATGGGGTGCTCAATGGTTCTGTGAGACCAGCCACCAACGTGACCGCTTCGAAGATGCCATTTCGAGCTGCGATCGCCAACTTACTGCCCCAGGTTTTATCGCTGCGCTGCTCCAAGTTGCTTTCAAACGCGTGTTGCTGAAGCCTCGTCCAAGGGCGATATTGCTTCATGGTTTTTGCCTTGGACTCTGCGACGCCCTTACTTTCGAAAGGACCCATCATTTGCAGAAACGGCAGCACTTTATAGAACAGAGGAAACGCTAGTTTAGAAATCCTTGGTAGGCGATCAATAAAAAAGGGATCCACTAGGATTTGTGCGGTAATTTTCGTGGGCGATCGCCGCACCCAAATGGGCACTAATTTTCCCGACCAAGAATGCCCAATGGCAACAATAGGCTGGTTGATATCCAGCGCAATTAAAAACGCTTCTAAATCGTCAATAATCGAGTCAAAGTCATAGCCACTTTTAGTTTTGCTGCTATCACCATGCCCTCGTAAATCTGGGGCAATAACCCTATGGTTTTGCTCCGATAGACGCTGACCCAAGTCACTCCAAACCGCTGCACAATCTCCTAATCCATGCAGCAGTAGGATAGGGATAGGGTTGTTTGAGTTTCCCTCTTTAGACCGCCACTCCAGATAGTGAATCTTGAGCGATCGCCCCGGCAAATCCACAAAGTTTTTCCCATAGCCATAGTGTTCTGCCATGGATTTAGAAGGGTTAGCTAATGTCACAAAACCACACCTAACAATCGCCAAAGACTAACGTCAAAATAACGTTAAAAACTAATGCCAACTCACTCCACTTAAGACTGTTTTCCGTAACGCAACCACTTTAAAACAACCGGCGGGCGCTGCCCCTGCGGCAGAGCAAAAATCCGCTTCGCTGAAGCCCACGATTCCAGCCATTGCCGTGCCTGCTTCGCGTTGGGCTCCAAGTTTGCAGTTTCATAAGCCCAAGCATCCTCTTCTGCCACCAGCCCTAAGCCCGTTTGCGCCACCGCCGCTGCCAACATTGACGGTGGAAACATCATCGCATCACTCACCCGTCCCATCTCCTGAGCCAGCTGGTTTGGCTGATATCCATCTGTGGTGATAAACGCATCCAGGAGCACTTGCCCCCCCGGCTTCAGGGCCCCTGAAACTCGACTAAATACCTCCTTGAGCTCTTCAAGGGACGAAAAATAGGGCAAAACCCCTGACAAAATTACTAGGTCAAAGCAATTGGTGGGGAACACCACGTTGCTGTCCAATACGGACCCTTCAATAACCGTTATTTGCTCGGCGTTGGGGAGTTTTGCAAGGCGATCGCCAAAAGCCTGCAACATGACCTCGTTAGAGTCCAGCACCGTTACCTGGTGCCCCGCCGTCGCCAAAGCCAGCCCGTTGCGCCCGGTGCCGCCACCAATATCTAAAACCTTTAGGATTTGCCCGTCGGCGCCCATCTCTGTTGCCACCGCCATGACCATGGCATCGGGAAACGCTTCAAATTGGTCTGGCGGGCGGTTGACGATAAACTGCTCCGCCTGATTTTGGGGAGACACCACCACGGTTTCAAGCTGCCACATTAGCCCGCGATCTGGGGGCGGCACGGTGCCGTAGCGCACCACCAGCCGCGAATAGGGGGATGCATCGTACCCTGCCTGCACCTTTTCCCGGAAGAGCTCTCGAAGGCGCGGCATTTCTTCCGCCGTAAAGGGATGCCCAAAGGCTTGGGCTAACCGCTGTGCCCGCTCCACATAGGTGGGAACCAGCGATGGCACACACAAAACTGCCCATGACCCTTGAAGACGTTCCCAGCTTACGGCTCCACCCATCAGTGCTCGATCCAGCAACTGGAGGTCGGTAACCAGAACGCTACAGGATGGGGCTGGGGACGGGGGCATGGCTGGCGATCGCTCCGTAGTTACTCTGCTGCTACTCTGCTGCCGCTCAATCTTGCCACTTAATGGCTGCCTAATAACCACCTTCTTCGTATTCAGGCTGGCGGGTTTTTTCAGGAATATTTAGCTTCGGCGCTTGATACTCAGGCTCTTCATCCCACGCATCAGCAGGGGCCTCCTCATACTCAGGCTGGCGCGATCGCTGAGGTTCGCGACCCTCCACCCAGTTTTCATCCTCGGCGTAGTATTCCGGCTGTCGTTGACGGCTGCGGCGATCGCCCCACGCCTCTTCCTCTTGCCACGCCTCTTCCCCATAGCCCTCCACGCGCTGGGACCGAGCCGCCTCCTGTCGTAGCCCCGTGCCCAACTGGTTGCTGGGAGCCGCGGTGGGCGTGAAATACAAATCCTCATCCTCCCGTTCCCAAGGAGGCGCACTAATGCCCAACCGCTCCAGAACGCCCACACTCAGCTGCACCAGTCGGTCTTCAGCGCCTTCAAATACAATCAATCGGTCAGGACCACTACTTACCACCTCATCAATGGGCAGTTCGTAGGTGCTGATCAACTGCTCTGGCACCTGGGGCACCCCCAAGGACGCCACCAAAATCGCCGTCACCGCCCCATCTTCCACATCAAATTTAAATCCCCGCACCTTCCCCAAGGGCTCGCCCGTTTCGGTAATTACTTCACTGCCCACTACGCGACTGTAGGGCTCTACGTCCACCGCATCTTCGATCGCCCGCTCGTCTTCCACCAAAATCACATCGCCAATTTGGCTAATGCAATCCAGTGCCATAAAGCGAGGCAGGGCCGACACCGATAAAATATTGTCCTTAACCCCAAACCCAATCACTTCTCGGCGATCAATATCCACCCACAGTTGGCTGATGATACCCAGTCGATTCCCGGTATCGCGGGTAATCACTTGGGTGCCGATAAGGTCAGAACGTTGACGAATGGATTCTGGGGTCATTGGTGTCGGGGAATCCGAGGGTGATCCTGCGGGGTTCGGTTGCAATCTAATCCATCTAAAATACACCGATTTGCTCGATTCAGCGGCTTGGACCCGGTGGGGATTACACAACCAAGGCGCGATCGCAATATCAATTTCGGCGTCGGTAGAGTGCTGTGACAGCAGAAATGTTTAGGGACTATTGATACTAATAATAACGAAGGGGGTGGGGTTAGGCGATGGGGCGCGACCTAATGTGAAACGTCTTCAACTGGAGTTTTCAAAAAACGTCTCGAAAAAATGCCCCAAAATAAAGACGGCTGGCTCGATTTGCTTCCGAAGAAACTTTCAAACCAACCGCGCTCGCTCCGTCGATGTATTTAATATCCCAAACTCAAATTTGCGATCGCGTACACGATCTGTTTGTTTTCAACGAAAAAATGTATAACTTTCCCAAGTTGCTCCACCGCTAGGGGCTATCTCAAAAAAATCAGCCTTCGCCGGCAAATATTCCAAGGAGCAAATCTTTAAAAAGCTCCATCAATCTGCTTACTTCTTCCAAATTTATTGATGAAACTCAATTTTTAGGGCGCTAATATCTTCTGACGAAGCACTGAAGCTTGCCTAAGGCGTTTACTCCGTTAGACACCAGAAGCGTTGCACCGTGGGGAGTACACGCTTTTTTAAACTAAAAAACATTAGGGCTGTAACCCCAGCCGCCATTGGATTTGACATTTATTCGACATGTAACTGAGCACAACCCCCAATTAGCGCTGTTTCTTGTCTTGCAGCGTTCTTGCTTCATTAACGCCTTGCTCTGCGTTGTTCTGGCTCTAACAATTCAAATTTTCTACAACTATGGGGTTGCGGAATTGTATCATTTGAGGTAAAATTTGCACAGATTTTGTAACCGTTAATACGCTTATCTTGCTGTTAGGAGGTAAGAGGTTTGGCAAGGAGACGCAAGCGCAAGAGTCGTCGTCGCCAGGAAGGGCGTCGGATTTTGGAAAACGTGCCCCAATTTAGCATTGAAAGTGGCGAGGATAAGCCCGTTACCGCGGCAAGAAAGTACATTAAAGCAGAAGGAATTAATCCTCCAGCTTTGGTGCTTGTAAAGCGTAACGAGCATACGACAGATCGTTATTTTTGGGCTGAAAAGGGTTTGTTTGGTGCCCAGTACGTGGAGGAAAATCATTTCCTATTCCCTAGTTTGAGAGAGTGGGAAACCGAGGATCAGCCAGTGGTAGCTATGGCTTAGAAAGCTACATCAATTTCAAGAACTCATGCAGTTCAATTTTTCTGAGACGTGACGACAATTGGTTCGCCACGTCTTCTTTGTGGCGATATTGATGTGGCTGACGATATTGTTAGGGGCTGTCATCATTTGAACTTCAAAGCCTTTAGCGGCACGGATGTCACCCCCCAAACGGTCTTGTTTTGAAAGGGCGTGTATTTCCCTCCATGCAAGTCCTGACCAATTAAGCACCAGCGCTAGATGCTAAGACAAAATTTCATATGGGTTAGGGGAATAGCGGAGTAATGAATGCGTTTGGGGCTCGAAATCCCTGGAGTGCGATCGCAAAGTTTTTTAGACTACCGGGGATTGTTATCAATTCCCGTTTTTACTGCGTCACCTCCGCGCTCAATGGCGCTGGATTTTGCCCATGCGAATATTTACCTTGATTTGGTGTGGTCAGCTGGCATCCAGCATGGGCAGCTATATGACGTTCTTTGCGCTGACCCTCTGGACCTGGGAGCAAACTGAATCCGCCACCGCTTTGGCGCTGATCACGTTTTGCTTGCAACTGTCCCAAATCCCCACCACTTTGTTTGCGGGGCTAGTGGTGGATCGCTTTAACCGTAAGCATTTAATGCTGTTTGGCGACGCCATTAACGCCGTTGCTACCTGTGTTGTTGGTTTTTTGCACCTGACCCAGCAGCTGCAAATTTGGCATTTGTATTTGGTGGCGGCGATCGCCGGTAGCTTTATGCAAATTCAGGTATTGGCTTACCAAGCGTCCATGGCAGTGATTGTGCCGAAATCCCAATACACCCGAGCCAATGCCATGGGGGCAACGGTGCATTATGGCTCCACAATTGTAGGCCCGGCGCTGGCGGGGTCGCTTTACCCTGCCATTGGTTTATCGGGCATCATTGGCATCGATTTGACCACCTTTGGAATTGCCTTCCTCACCCTGTTGGCGGCTCCTATCCCCAACCCGGTGTCACCATCCAAACCGTCTTCGGGGCAGCGAGAGCCCCTGACCCGGCAGCTAACCTTTGGGCTGCGCCATATTTTGCGGCAACCTAGCCTGAAAGCCCTACTGTTGCTGTCGGCGATGTTTACTTTTGCCCACGACTTAGGTGCCACCGTTAGTCAGCCGATGATTTTGGCGCGATCTGGGGGCGACGCTCAGGTGCTAGCCAGCGTATCCGCCGCCGCTGGGGTGGGCGGTGTGGCAGGGGCGGTGATTATTTCTCTGTGGGGAGGACCGAAGCAGCGAATTCGTGGTGTGTTGGGGGGCATGCTGGGGGCAGGGCTCAGCAAAATGGTGTTTGGTTTGGGGCGATCGCTCCCGGTATGGGTGCCGGCCCAGGTGTCGTCGTCCTTAAATTTTCCGTTGCTCGGTAGCTGTCGCGGTGCCCTGTGGATGGAGTCAGTTACGCCTCAAATCCAGGGGCGCATATTTTCCGCCAAGTCCTTGGTGTTCCAAATTGCCAGCCTGGGAGCGGTAGTTTGTGCTGGTCCTTTGGCGGATCAGGTATTCGAACCGGCTATGCAAACGGGGGCGATCGCCGTGCCATTTCTCACCACTTTGTTTGGCAGGGGGGCGGGATCCGGCATGGCGATTATGTACACCTTTTGTTCTCTGGGACTAGTGCTTGTGGCGATATGGGGAATGTTTAACCCTTACCTAAAACGATTTGACGCATCGTCCGATACATCATCAACGGACTCTCAACCCGTTCCCGGTCAGTCGTAGTGTTCTCGTTGTGATCAGTTCAATAGAAAGTAGGACAGTGTTGAGCTGTGTAATCGAAGCTGAGTCTGCACTATTGGCTTGGGCAACGCTTGGTGAATGGTGACCCTCAGCGATCGCTGACTATTCCATTGGTTCAAGAGTTGACCACAAGCCTCAATAAAAATCCCTCCTTGTTGGGGAGGGATTTTTGCGACCCTTTCTATTTCAGAGAGTTCAGTTGACGGCAATACTTAAAGCGTGTCATCAACTAAACTTTAGAGCCTTGACGGTAGTAGATCCTTAGTTGGCGACCTGTTGTTGCTTGCGCTTCAAACCGACCATACCGATTGCTGCTGCACCAAGACCCAATAAGCTCATCGGCTCGGGAACGGGCTTAGGATCAATTTTTACGTTGATATCCCCGTAGGAGTTGGTGATGCTATGGATCTCGCTGGCTTCGACGGAACCGCTGCGGTCCTTGTCGTACTTAACCGTACCGTTGGCATAGAACCAGGCAGACATTCCCAAGTCTGTGTTCTTATCGTTGGCACCGTCACCAATCTGAATACCTAGGCTGGTCATCTTCTGGCGCAGTGACAGGGAAGATCCTTCATAGACACCGCGACCGGTCATGCTGATGTTGCCCGGTACGAAATCGTAGAAGTCCCAAGCTTCGTAGGCGTTCTGTGCATTGCTGTTGCCGTCAATTTTGGGGGCAAGATGGGCTGCTTTCAATGAAGTGGGATTTGCGCCCATCTCCACCATGTCGATTTCAAAGTCCCAAATTTCATCGGCTGCCTTGACGTTCACAATGGTGCCGGTGAAACGTGCCTTTCCGTCTGTTTCGTTAATGGTGAAGGTGCCAGGACCATCCTTGAAAACGAAATGGCGATCGCTAGCCAAGCCGCTGTCATTCAAGTCCTTCATCCAAAACGCATGACCGTTACGACCATCGTGGGGCATAAACTCCATGACGTTATAGGACTTGATTTCCAGCGCTTGGGCGGAATCCACATTAACAACCGTGCTGGTACCAACTGTTGCAAGACCGGCGATCGCGCCGATTAAAAGTGAGCGTGTGTTCATGGTGAGTTTTCCTTCAGAGAGAGAGCTGATAGATAAATTTGGAACTAGGAAAGATGCAATCAAAGCATCGCAAGCCACATCGTTTTCACCATCGGTAAGCGGAATCTCTGAAAAATTCTGATTCCTTCATTCACGAAGGAAAAGACAACTGAGCTTCTTGAAACTCACCGGTTGCTTGAACAATGTGATTACACAGTAAGATTAGTCACCACTTGAAACAAGGGGTTTTTTGAGGCTTCACTGAATCTTATAAAACGCCATATAAATGCAAAGTTCCGATGAAGACTGACCAGGACTTTGGGCTCAAAAGTCTCGAAACACCAGTGGAAACACCAGTGAAATTAAAGGGGAAAACGCAGTATGGAGGCAGCTAAAAGTTTTCCTGTCTTGCTTGAGCCTGTTCTTGGGTCTTAACCATTTGCTTTTATAGGACCTGTTTAATCACTGATACCAGGAAGCGTTTTTGTAGGGCGGTTGTATAAAAAGTATGTCTAGAGAGGGATTGTATTTCGCTGAATAGATTTTGGATGTCTCATTTGGGACGTTTCATTTGGGATGTTTCATTTGGGATGTTTCATTAAAGATTCCACGGGTCTTTTACGCCGGAAATCTGTGCTGCTGCAAGACACTCTCGATAAAAAATGCGTTAAGCGCCCAAAATCCCTAGTTCGTTGCGGGGAATCATCCTAATCTGCCTCATATTAAATTTCCTTTTCCCCAGTGCAGGCTCCTTGCTGGCTCGATCGCGCCTAATTTGTTTGGCCATGAAAGTTCTGGGGGTAGGGGATGACAACGATGTGAGGTCAGTGGCGTTATGGCGACTAATTTTGAGCGATACCAGTCAAAGCAGCATAGGTTTCAACTGCGTAAGGGCAGTTTCTGGCTGCGGGCACTAGTTAGTGGACCAGCGCTAATGGCTCCAATGTTGTTTATGCCGATCGCGATCGCATCTCCTGATATCACCAGCGATCGCCCCGCTGTCCCGTCTGCCGCCCAGTTAGCCCAAGCCGCGCCGCTGGAAATTACTGATATCCGCCTGGAGGATACGGGGAACGGGCTACAAATTCAGTTAGAAACCACTGGCGAATTGCCCACGCCCACCACCAGCACTACCGGCAACGCCCTAACCCTTGAAATCCCTAATGCCACCTTAGCGTTGCCTGGCGGCGACGAGTTTCTAGAATTTGAGCCAGCCGATGGCATTGCGGCGGTGCAGGTCAATGCTCTTCCTGGCAATGTTGTGCGGATGTCCATTACCGGCACCCAAGCTTTGCCGGTGGTGGATATTAATACGGACGGTGGGTTGGCGATCGCTGTCACCCCAGGGGTTCCCAACGCCAACGCGGACGATGAGGCAATTCAAATTGGGGTAACGGGTGAGAATGAAAATGACTACATTGTTCCCGACGCTACCACTGCCACCCGGACCGACAGCCCCCTGCGGGATATTCCCCAGTCAATTCAGGTGATTCCGCGGCAGATTATTGAAGACGAGCAAGCAACGGGCATTGAAGATGTACTCGACAACATCGCCGGTGTAACCTACCAGGGCAATGACGACGGACGTGGCACCCAGTTTACAATTCGCGGTTTTGGTACATTTGGTTCGCCAATTTTGCGTGATGGTTTCCGGGTATTCAATGGCGGCAACAATGCTGCTGCCCCGGAAGTTGCAAATTTGGAGCGCATTGAAGTTCTAAAAGGTCCTGCTTCCGTACTGTACGGTCAAGCCGATCCCGGTGGTTTGATTAATCTGGTGACAAAACAGCCCCTGTTCGAGCCTTACTACAATTTCACGCTCCAGGCCGGTAGTCGAGAAATTTTCAGCCCCGCCATTGACTTTTCAGGACCCATCAACGCAGACGGAAGCCTGCGCTATCGCCTGAATGCCCTGTACCGTACCGAAGAAAGTTTCCGCGGTTTTGAAAACAATTACGAGCGCATTTTCGCCGCCCCCACTATCGTTTGGGATATCAGCGATCGCACCACCCTACGGGTCAGCGCGGAATACATTCGAGACGATGATCCTGCCGACTTTGGTGTCCCCGCCTTTGGTGACGGTATTGCCGATGTTCCCTTTGATCGCATTGTTCTCAGCGACCCTGAAGATTCCGTTGAAAAAGAGTATTTCAGCGCCGGATACACCCTGGAGCATAAATTCAATGACAACTGGAAAATTCGCAATGAATTTCGTTATGTTGCCGACGATTATTTCTATGACATAATCGCGGTCCCCTTAGCCATCGACGACGAAGGAAACGTCAACCGAATTTTGGCTGCCCAACAGAATGAGCGCGATAACTACAGCCTATACACCAATATCCAAGGTAGATTCAACACGGGTTCCATTAAACACAACCTACTGTTTGGTGTCGATCTCTCCCGCGAAGAGGATCTTGGCGGAGGACGAGGCGGTTTTGACCCTCGAGTAGATCCTGAATTTTTTGACCGTATCAATATCTTTGCCCCAGTCCGTTCAGGCCGGAAACCTGATGTTGACAGTTCACCCGCTGAACTGATTAACGATGAAACCGTTGATCGCCTTGGGATTTATGTACAGGATCAGATTTATATCACCGATAACCTGATTGTGCTGGCGGGACTACGTTACGACAGCTTTGATCAGAGCCTCACCAGCACCGCGCGATCGCGAGCAAGCGACACCGTTGTCAGCGAAACAGAAACCGACCAGTTTGGTGATGCCGTTACCCCCCGTATCGGTATTGTCTATCAGCCCAGCGACACCATCGCCCTGTACGCCAGCTATGCCCAATCCTTCACCCCCAACTCAGGAACTGACATCGAGGGCAACACCCTAGAACCGGAAACAGGGGAAGGATTTGAAGTGGGGATCAAGGCAGATATCATTCCCGATCGCCTCTCGGCCACCCTGGCGTACTTCAATATCACGCGGCAAAACGTAGCGACGGCAGACCCCAACGATCCCCTGCTCCAAGCATCGATCGCCACCGGAGAACAGCGCAGTCGCGGTATTGAGCTGGATATTAGCGGAGAAATCTTGCCAGGCTGGAATATTATTGCCTCCTACGCCTATATCAACGCCGAAATCACTGAGGACAACACCTTTGAAGTGGGCAATCGGCGTGCTGGAATCCCCGAACATAGCGCCAGCCTATGGACCACTTACCGCATTCAATCGGGCGATCTAGAAGGGCTCGGCTTCGGGCTCGGCTTTAACTACGTTGGGAACCGCAAAGTTGACTTAGATAATACCAATTCCCTAAATTCCAGCGACATGCAGCCCCTCGCATAGCCAATCCC
>CALGDE010000117.1 GCA_937883785.1 uncultured cyanobacterium | reverse complement strand
CTTTGCCATGTGCCTATTCTACAAATATGGGGGTCAAAAAACGGATTTAGTATGAACCATCGACGCGAATGGAGTAAGCGTGGATGCCGCCGGAGATATTTTTTACGTTGCCATAGCCTTGATCCGCCAACCACTGGCACATTTGGGCAGAACGCATGCCGTGATGGCACAGTACCCAGGTTTCCTTATTGGGGTCCAAACGATTTTTAATATCTCCCGCCCACTGCTGGGATTCGCTGAGGGGCAGGTTGATAAATCCGGGGAGCTGGGCGATCGCCAGCTCCTGAGGCTCCCGCACGTCCACCAACTGTAGCGTTTCATTTTCTGCCTGAAGCTGCTGTGCCAACGCTTCAACGCTTACTTCCTGCATCAATCGTTCTCCCTATTGCCTCTATTATTTTTGCTTTGTTTACTGCCTTTTGAATCTTACTTTCGATGCTTTTCACACTGGCAGTTTTCCCCTCCCCGAGACCAAAAATCCTCCTTAGGGATGAAATCCAGTGAGGCAGGCGATCGTAGCGGGGATCACAGTTGACAGGGATAGGCGACAATACCCTAGATTGGGAAAACTTTGGACTCGGGTTCCACGTCCCATAGCCGAGCCTCCAGTGATCACGTTAGTAATCACCCTGGTAATCACGCCCGTACAGTAAACCGGCAGTAAAACTATGACTGATTTTGTCCTTACGGCGATCGCCCCAGGCTGGGCGCATTTTCTATCGCCGCCCCTCCCGTTCACCTCTGTTTTAGGAGAGGCCGCCGCCGAAGCCGAAGCCGGTCCCCTTGTGTTAGCGGGAGTGCTGCTCAGCTTAATTGTGGTTTATTTAGCCAGCAAAATTGGCGGCGAACTGTGTGTGCGCTTGGACCTGCCACCGGTGTTGGGTGAGCTAGTGGGCGGCGTTGTGGTAGGGGTTTCGGTGCTCAATCTGCTGGTGTTTCCTGAAGGAAATATTGCCGCCGCTGCCGCTGATTCTCGCCTAATGAGCTTTTTGCAAGCCACGGCGGGGGTTGATCCCGAAATTGTGGGCAGCGTTTTTGCCTCCACCAGTGAAACGGTAAATGTACTGTCGGAAATCGGCGTAATTCTGCTGCTGTTTGAAATTGGGCTGGAGTCGGACCTGAATGAGCTGATTCGGGTGGGTCCCCAGGCGGCGATCGTCGCAGTGGTCGGCGTGGTAACTCCATTTATTCTTGGCACCGGCGGCTTAGTTTATCTATTCCACCTGGACACCGTGCCCGCCATTTTTGCCGGAGCTGCCCTAACGGCTACCAGCATTGGCATCACCGCAAAAGTGCTGGCAGAAATTCAACGCCTTAGCTCCCGGGAAGGACAAATTATCATCGGCGCGGCGGTGCTGGACGATATTCTCGGCATCGTAATTTTGGCGGTGGTGGCTAGCCTGGCGAAAGAGGGCACCGTAGAAATTTCCAACGTATTGATTTTGGTGGCTAGCGCCGCCGCGTTCTTGATCGGCGTTATTGTGCTGGGGCGTTTACTTATTCCCTACTTTGTGGGGCTGATGAATCAGCTAAAGACTCGCGGTCAAGTGTTGATTTTGTCGCTGACCTTAGCTTTTGCTCTGGCTTATTTAGCCGACGTTATTCAACTGGAAGGAATTTTGGGCGCGTTTGCGGCGGGCTTGGTGCTGGCGGAAACGGACAAACGCGACGAGTTGGAAGAGCAGGTGAAGCCGGTGGCAGACGTGTTGGTGCCGGTGTTCTTTGTGGTGGTGGGTGCTAAAACCAATTTGGGGGTGCTTAATCCCGCTGTCCCCGCCAACCGAGAAGGGTTGATTATTGCTGCGTTCTTGGTGGTGGTGGCTATTATCGGTAAGGTGGTTACCGGCTATACCCTGTTTGGCGGCAAGGAAAAGGTTAATAAGCTGGCAATCGGGGTGGGGATGATTCCTCGAGGCGAAGTGGGCTTGGTTTTTGCTGGGGTCGGCTCTGCCAGCGGTGTGCTGCCTGAGTCCTTGGACGCAGCAATTATTGTGATGGTGATTGCCACCACGTTCCTGGCGCCACCGATGTTGCGATTTGCCTTTAATATGGGCGGTCCGTCCGACGCAGAGCCGGTCGCCGAAACCTCTGGTGGCTAAGGTCTGCCAATAGGTTTAAGTTTCTTCTAATGAGCTGGGTGGTCCATCGCGATCGCCCAGCTATTTTTTATTCCCAATTTTTCGCTATCGTTATGTCGACCTTGCCGCCCTTTCAAGAGCCATGTTTGATCACCTTTCCGTTGGCGTCGCCGACCTGGACCAAAGCCTTAAATTTTACGATGCTGCCTTAAAGCCCCTGGGAATTAGTCGCATGTTTGCCCTGGGCGATCGCGGTATTGCCGCCTACGTAGATTCAAAAAAAGTCTCCTTCTGGATTTATTCCAAAACCCCTGAGCAAGCCCCCCTAGTCGACTTGCCAAGCCCACCGCGATTCCATCTAGCGTTTAAAGCGGCGGACCGTGCAGCAGTGGACGCATTTTACGAGGGGGCGATCGCTCAGGGCGGCACCGACGAAGGAGCGCCAGGAATCCGCGCCAACTACCATCCCAACTACTATGCCGCCTACGTCCGCGACCCCAACGGCTACAAAATTGAAGTAGTGCATCAAGGCTAAATCGCAGGGAGCCAGGAAAGTGGCAAAACGTAAAGAGAAATCACGCGGAGCAATGGTGGTCAAGCACAATCCTCTACCCCCTATCTCTGGGCTATCCATTAGGCACAAGTCGGCGTAATCCTTACTTGGCATAGCTTTTCGCCAT
>CALGDE010000116.1 GCA_937883785.1 uncultured cyanobacterium | reverse complement strand
TGCCATTGCTCAAAGTCTTAGACTGTTGTCCTAAGTCACTCCGTCGCCGCTATACGTTTCTAAACGTGATGGCTTTATGGTGAATCCTTGAATTGGTTAAACAGTCGGCGATCGCTGAGGGTCATCGTTCGTGAAGGGTTGGCAAAGCCAATGGTGGGGATTCAACTTTATTGCGTGACTCAAAATTGTCCTGTTTTTTATCGAACAACACTTACTTTTGATCCTCTTCTCCTCAGGGACAAGCGATGTCCTAAGTGACGTCGAAGGGGAGCTGGGGGCTACCATGCTGCGTAAGTCCTGTTGAACTGACCATATTTCTGCCCTTGGCTTTGTCAACAGCATCAGTCAGCGCGCAGAATCATTTTTTAGATGTCATAACCGCACTGCGAGTGACGTACTTTCTGAAGTTGCGGCCGTTTAAACCTTGGTCAAAGGGCGATCAGCAATTTCTTCGCGCTTCGGTACGGATGCGGACATCGCTTCTTCTAAGGGCGCTTTTCCAAGCCTCTCTTCCAATATTCGCATTACCTGGCGTCCAAAATCTTTTGCATCAGCTCGCCAGGCTTCCAGGCACACCTCGCCAAAGAAAGCTCCCAAGGGCTCTGGATTCCACAGCAGTTTACGAGCGTTCCACGGCATCATGCTCATGGGGTTGTAGCCAGGCTTAAGAATATTTTTCTGGAAGGCGTGGTTTTCCAGGTGGGTGTGAGGCTGTAAACCGATAAAGAAGATGGCTGGCTCCACTTTGTCAGCGCCAAAAACCTCTTCTAATGCGCGGTGATAGGCGATCGTTTGGCGAATGGTTTCGTAGTTTTCGTCAATTACGTTAAAGGAATAATTGACAGAGACAATGTCGTTAAAACCTGCTGCTTTTAGATCCTTGCAGTTTTGCAGAACGGTCTTAAGGTTGTAGCCCATACGCATTTTGCGCACTAACAATTGGGATCCGCTGGTAATACCAATTTCAAAATAATTCATCCCCGTTTGCACCATCAGGTCGCACAGTTCCGGGTCTAAGTTATCGGCACGGATGTAGGCAGCCCAATTAATATCGTCCATTCCGGCATCTAGGATTTTTCTCAGCAGATCCTTCGCGTCGTCAATAAATCGACGGGTAGGAATAAACTGCGCGTCCGTAAACCAGAAATTGCGGACGCCGCGATCATAAAGCTGGCGCATTTCTCCTACCACCTCGTCGGAGGCGTTAATGCGTACCTTTTTCCCTTCAATCACGGTGTAAATGCAGTAGCAGCAACTGTGGGGACAGCCACGCTTCGTTTGGACGCCAATGTAAAAGTCTTTATCGACAAAATAAAAGTCGAAGCCGGGCCAGATGCGTTGGATGTAGTCGTAGTCACAGGCGGTTTTTTCGATGGGCGCCGGCGCTTCGTGAATAAGACCATCGCGAGGCTGTTCATCACCGGCGATATAGCAGCGCTCCTGATCCAAGGGGGCGCCAGAAAGCAACTGGGTCAGCAGGGTCTCTCCTTCGCCCACGGACACAATGCTGCCTTTGGGGAGCGATCGCCCTAGCTGTTCATAAAATACGCTGACAGCACCGCCGCCTACCACTGCTCGCGCATTGGAATGATAGCGCCGTGCCCGCTTTAGCCCACGCTTAATCAGCTTCTCGTTGCGCCACAGCTCTGTGTAGTAAGCGCTGGTGACCCGCAAGCCACCCAAAGCACCACGCGCTTTAATCAGCGGGTTTTTCGCATAGTAAAACTCGAAGGCGTGCTGCAAAGGGTTGCCGCCCCGTCCGCCCACCGGCGCGTAAATTTGAATATCCCGCCAGGAGAACACCAGTAAGTCTGGCTGAAACTCATCCACCTCCCGATCCAATGCTGGCTTAAAGTCCAGCGGCGGCACCGTGCCCAGATCGAAAATGCGCTGCTCAACATCATGGAACTGCTTGTGCACAAAGTCCGCCAGGTACACTGCGCCAATGGGGAAAATCGGGTTACACGGCAGGCGCACGTAGAGAATACGATTGTGCGTGGGGCGCATTGTGGCGGCTTGGTCAGTCACAGCCTGAATCCTCAGCAGATATAAATAAGAGTTGACAGAGAATCTTGAAAATTCTGATGCCCTTCAGCTCCATGGCTTAACCAAGGACGTCTGAGAAAGCATCTCTATATTTCATATATCTTAACGGTTTGTCTCCGGTCACGCCTACGATTGCTTACAGAGGGTGACACGGAAAAAAGGACCGGCGGCAAGGGGTGAAGTTTAGTGAGGAAAATATCCGTAGGTTCCGTTGTAGGTTCCGTGGGGCAGGCGATCGCCAATTTTTATCCCGATGCTGCCCCTTTCAATAACTGTTTTTCTGATATGAATTGATTAAATTCCGAATAAATTTCTGTCAAATCCCTAACAAAATTGCCCATTTTTTCTTCAAATCAGGGCAGAGAATCTGCAATCAGATTAAGTTTCCTTTAAGGAAAAGTAACCGATGGAAGAATATCCGGTGATTGTTGTTGTCTCTACGGAAAAATAATTCTAGAATCAGCAGCATCTGAGTAAACGCTTAGATGCTGTCAGGGTCGCTTCGTCAGGACTCACTATCTGAATTCATTGAGGTTGCAAATAAGTCGATTTATTTACCGTCGATTTAGGTCAAGCCACCTGGCAATGAATTTAAAGCATTTCCATTTCCCACAGTTTGAAAACTCTACTTTCCTTTGACTCAATAGCCCTAGGGAGAAACGCACTCTAGGCTTATTTTGGAAAAGTGTTCTAGAGGATAGCCTTAGCGATCAGAATTTTATATCTTGCCGAGTTTCACCGAGTAATCGGTTGGCGTAGAGCAGAATTAAGGAAGTAGCTCGTTTGGAAACAACTCCGACAATGCTGAACTAATAGCTTTTCGGCTATTAGTTTTGACCCTTCTTTTTGGGATACGGGACAGAAGATTCAAAGGCTAAGGACTTAGTAAACTAACTGGCTCATTTATTTTGCTTGCCCCGTTTGCTCATACCCAATGCTAATGGACTTTAAAACATTGACCATTATTTCCCCCCCCTCCGCATCCAAAGATCTTCCGCCGGATCGAGCCCCTCAGGGAAAGAATCCAGAAGCGGATGAATCTCCTGTATTAGAGTTAAATTCCCGACTTCGAGATTTACCCACCCACCGCTATTCGATGGATTTGAATAGTCCTGGGCAGTTGTTTCTTGATGCTTTGGAAGAGGATCCATTGCTTCCGGGAACGATTTTGAAAGAGGATAAAAAGTTCGTTGGCTTTTTGTCGAGGCGGCGTTTTCGTAAGCATTTGAGCCAACTTTATGGACAGGAGCTTTTTCTACGCCGTCCGTTGAAAGTGTTATGTCAATATGTTCAAGATCAGCCTTTAGTCTGTGAGTGTGGTTTGCGGGTGGATAAGGCGGCGCGGTTGGCTCTGAATCGATCGCCAGAAACCCTTTATGAACCTATTGTGGTTAGCTACGGGCGGGGAAATTACGGGCTGCTGGATATGCACCGGCTTTTAGTTGCCCAATCTGAGATGCATAAGCTTGCGGTACGTCAGGTACGGGAGCAGGCTCGAGCTCAAATCATTCAAACGGAAAAGATGGCCAGCATTGGCACCATGATGGCTGGTATCTCCCATGAAATTAAAAATCCTGTCAATTTTATTTCGGGAAATACAGTCTATTTGAAGCAGTATGTTCAGGATTTATACGATTTAATAGATGCTTATAAAGGGGAATTACCTGAAGACTTGCCAGAGATGGCGGAGCTGGAAGAGGAAATTGGCTTAGATTTTCTGCGCAAGGATTTATCCCAACTTGTGGACAGTATTAAGGTGGGATCGGACAAGTTAAAGGAGATTGTTGCTGGTCTTCAGCATGTGTCCTATGCCGGAAACGACCATCATCGAGATGCAAATCTGGCAAGTTGTTTAGATAGCACTTTGATTGTGCTGAATAACCGGTTAAAAGATGGCATTGTGTTGGTAAAAAATTATGGGGAGATGCCTTTGGTCCCCTGTAATTCTGGTCAGCTTAGTCAAGTATTTCTTAACTTGATTGGTAATGCGACCGATGCGCTGGTGGAAGAGCGTGATCGCCGTCGGGAGCTGCGTCGAGAAGAAGTGGCCTCCATCAATGCCGCCGCAGGGACCCACACCAGAAAGCTTTCTTTGCAGGAACAATCCAGAATCCTGATGGGTGAAGATGATGCGTGGACGCCCACCATCGAGATCACTATGTCGATGCGCCGGGGAGAGGATATTTCGTTGCAGGGATCCCGCATTGCAGGAGAAGATCGGGACGCTGATGACAGCGCGGGCAAGGACATTACCCTATCGGCAGATTGGTGGGTGTCCGTGATAGTTGCTGATAACGGTCCAGGAATTCCCAAAAGCATTCAAGATCGTATCTTTGACACGTTTTTCACCACAAAGGCGATCGGAAAAGGTACCGGGTTAGGGTTAGCTATTAGCCACGATATTGTTGCCAAAGGGCATGGGGGATATTTGCGTTTACAGTCTCCCCGAATAAAAACGGCGGACAACGAGTTGGATAGCGTTAATCCTGTTGTTTTGGCAGGCAAAGACCCGGCTGAAAACGATTTGCCAGGGACCTTATTTGAGGTGTTATTACCTTTAGGTCCCAAAGATAATCAGGAGAATTAGAGCTTGAATAGGGCTTGGAATTAACCCTGTTTCAGCAATTGGTTTTGAACCAGATTGATAACACCTTTGCACAGTCAAAACGTAGTTGAAGAATCGCCTTGAGGCGTTTAAGACGCTTCCGTATTCTCGATCCCTTTCTCCTCGGGGAGAAGCATGTCCTGGATGTAGTCGCAGAGGGACTAGGGGATGAGGCTTTCAGTGACTTTGGATTGGTGCAAGAGGTTTAATCAATGGGAGCCGTGCTGTTGTGTCTGCCCTCTTCCTTGCCAGACTTCAATCCCATTGAGCACAGCTTTAGGACACTAAAATGCAGGCGCTCTGATTACCCTCATCTTTCCATTGATGAGTTGGTTGTTATGTACTGCTAATGGCGTTTTTGTATTAATAGACCTGAGTTTCCGTCTTTTTGCGTGCATTCTTAATGGGTTTACGTGTCATGCCAATTCCCTAAATTCCAGCGACATGCAGCCCCTCGCATAGCCAATCCCAACCGG
>CALGDE010000115.1 GCA_937883785.1 uncultured cyanobacterium | reverse complement strand
TTAGAAGAAAACAGCTTTCTTCAGTATGTCTTAACTCACTCCGTCGCTGCTATATTGGCGCGGTGCCAACGCTCAGCAGCATATGGTCAACATCTTGACTTAGAACAGTCAGGATCGCTAAGGGGCACCATTCGTGCAGCGTTCGCGAAGCAAATAGTGCGGATTCAGCTTCATCACATGACTAAAACTGTTCTGTTTTTTATCGAACGACCATAAATAACTACCGTGATCGCCATCACGGAAACTCCCTATTACCCACACTGGGCAACGGGAGTGGGGACACCTTACGCTGGGTCTTTTGTCATTGTTGCGACTGATTAATCTCATTTTTATCGGTCACACGGATCATCGTTGGAACCCAAAAAATTAGAGATGCTGAATATGTCGATAAAGGTATGCACTTCGCTATGGCTCGATCCTCATATTCTCGAACTGAAGACCCCACTGGCCTTGCGTCCCACGAGCTGCGCGATCGCGCCAATGTGATGGAAATTCTGGTTGCTGAAGAGGTGGAACGTCAGCTAAGACGATGCCCTAATACCCTGTTGGACTACGTTAAAACCGTTGAAGTGGAAACCTACGCCCTGAACCGCCTACCGCCCCTATACGCTGCATCCCACGAGGGCTTGGAATATCAAAAGGAGCGTGCTCGAAGGGAATATGGTCAGAAAATTCAGACCACTGTCCGCCATGCCCTGGCTGCTATTCAGCAGGATCCCCTACGTCGCTCCACGCCGCTGATTAGCGAAGAAGATAAAGTTCACCATCAGCTCATCATTGAGCTTGCTGCTCGATTCCCCACCGCTGACGATTTGAAGCAGACGGGCTTGGACATTACTGATGGAGAAAATTCCCGGGTCCAAGCGGCTCACTTCCGCCGTTCCCACCGGGCTCGCAGCCTCAGCCATCAACGCTCCAAAAGCAGCACAACCTCAGAAACTTGCGCTGGAGGATGGGACTGGAACCATCGATACACTCTGTAATCTCAGTCCCCTACCAAAGGGACGTCAGTTCGATGGCACAAAATCAGCTCAAATCCGCTTCCCGCCTTATCAAGGGGGTAACGAGGGGGGGATCCTTTTACCCTACTCCCGTCACCAAGACTTTCCATTATTAGCTCAATCATTACACTATCAGCCCAAGCATCAAAGAATCACCCCAAACTCCCTTGGTAAGGGGGAAGGGGGGCTTTTCGTCGAACTGACGAAAAGGGGGCTTTACCTCACAGTTATTCTCGTTTTGAAGGGCGTCTGAATGGTATTTCAAGGGCGTTTCAAGGGCGATCGCCGGGTTTCTTTCCACCGTTGCTGAAGCTGTTCTACATCGGGCGCTTTTTCGCCGTAACGCCAGTTAACGTAAGCATGGGAAATTTGCCGTAATAAGTCCACCCGTCGCGATCGCCCTGGTGCGCCATGGGGCTCATTTGCGGCCCAGGCTTCGTAAGCTTGGGCATATTCCATCGGTGTTTGCCACGGCTGCTTGGGATAGTCTCGGGCAAGGGAAATTACGATTTGCCGATAGAGGGACTCCATAGGCGGCAGTTTTTTCAACGCCTGCTGCTGACTCCACTGTCGCCAAAATTTAACCAGGAACCAAATAATGGCGCCCAATACCACCAGGGAAATGGCACCGGCGATCGCCCCCAGCCAGCCCTGACTGAACCACCCCAGCAAAGTACCAATTACGTCAGTAATAAATGCGGAAATTGCCGCCACTAGCCCTTCCAATCCATTGCGCAACGGTGTCGGCAACCACCCGGCAATCCACGCCCAAAGCTGCTCCAGCGCGGAAAAGGTTTGGGATTCTTCCACCGACGGTGGCACTAGGGGATGACCGGGAATAGGGTCGAAGGCAAACCAGCCATATTCGGGAAAGTACACCTCGGTAACCGCATGGGCATCGGTGTTGTAAACCTCGTACAGCCCAGTAAATAAATTAAATCGACCGGGGGAGAAACCCACCGCAATGCGCGCCGGAATTCCTATGGAGCGCAACATCATCGCCAGCGCCGTGGGGAACTGGTCCGGCTGCCCCCCGTCCCGCTCAAATAAAAACGCCTCCACCAAGTCTTCGCCTTCCTTGAGGGGCTCTAACTCTGTTTGGATGCGATAGGTTTGCTTTAACGCCTGGGCTAAAAACAGGGTTTGTTCGTAAACGGACTCCCGCGGTGGATCCGCCTTGCCCAGTAGGCGCTCCGCCTCGGTCCGCAGACGACTCTCCACCCCCTCGGGCACGTCTAAATAGGTTTCACGGATGCGCTTGGGATAGCTTTGACCAGCCTGCTGAAGCCCCTTACGATCCCGGTAGGGCACCCGAGAAATAATCGAAAACGTTAGCCCTTCATCCAGCACCCGAGGCGATCGCAAGCCCCCCTCCGAGTCGAGCCCAATTTCCCCCGTGGGAAAATACACCTCACCGGGAGTCGCCATTGCCGGGATTAGGTTGGGCAGCGTCGACACCACTGTGTAGCTTTGGATAACTTCTTGGTATCCCCCTTCGGTCACCGGTCGAGGCAACAAAAAGCGATAGGACCAGGGGGGACGGGTAAAGTTAGCTAAATTATCCCGCCGGGAAATCTCCCAGCCTTCGCCGGTGTAGCGGTCAAAGCCTAGCACCCGCCAAAAACCCTTCGCCTGGGACCGCACCCGCAGCACTTCTTGGGGCACCAGCTCGCCACTTAAATTTTGATTGATGCGACTACTAAAGCCGTAGTAAAAGGTCTCGTCAATGCGATCGCCGTCGCCATCCCCGTCGCCGTTATTAATGCCTTGACCGTTTTCGTCATAGCCAGGATTTTCGATGTTTCCCGGACCCTCCCCGTCAAAATCCACCCCGGACAAATCGATGGGAGAGCTCACCGGCAAGGTGCGCACCTGAAAACCGGGAAAGCGCGGCATCACCAAAAACAGCCCTATTCCCAGCGCCCCCACCAGCGCCGTTAAAATCGCCAGCTTTTTAAAGGGCAGCATTTGACGAATTTGGAACGGCGATCGCCGAGGATTAACCCCCAGTCGCGATCGATAATCCAGCGCCAACATAGGCAGCGCCACCCCCAGAAACACCAGCAGCACTGGCGCAAACCATAGGGTCTGGCTTAAGGTTCCCGCCACCCCCACCAGGATTAGCCCAATCACCATGGAATAGCCCAGGTCCTTGCGCCGAGGCAGGTCAAAACTGTGGAGCACCTGTAAATGCACCAGCAAGGTGGCTAAGGTTAGTCGGGTATCCCCCAAACTTTCCAGCAGCCCCACAAAAAATATCCCCAGCGCCACCAGCATTCCCAAGGAAATGGCAAACTGGGTTCCCACGCTGCGCACCCGTCGCTGTCGCCAACTCCACAGCGCCCCCAAAATTCCCACCGGCACGGCCCACCAGCTTAGGCTTGTCCCCGCCGCCACGTCCGTTGCCACAATTCCCAGGCTAACGACGATTTGCACCAGCACCCGCAGGGCGATCGACTCTTCAGGAGTTGGCGATGGCAATTGGAGAAAAAAACTGCGGGCTCGGCGCAATGCAGAAACGGTCATGGCAAATCAGGAGTGACGGTCTCAAAAATCCACGGTTAGAAAAATCCCCCTTCAATAAGGGGGACTGTCTTTTCGTTTTCCTTTTAGGCGTTGGCGGTCACAAGCACTTCGCCCTGGAGCATACGCTGAGCCGCATCCAGCAAAGCCTCCTCCAAATAGGGCTTGGTAAAGTAACCTCGTGCTCCTAACTGCGTTGCCATTTGACGGTGTTTATCGGCGCCTCGCGAGGTTAGCATTGCCACCGGCAAGTGGCTCAGACTTTCCTCTTTCTGGAGCCGTGATAGGAATTCCAAGCCGTCCATTCGAGGCATTTCAATGTCGCAGAACACCAAGTCGCAGGGCAGTCCGGACCGCAGTTTTTCCCACGCCTCCTGACCATCGCGAGCCTGCTCCACCTGATAACCGGACTTTAGGAAGGTCATCTTCAGCAGCTCCCGTACCGTAATGGAGTCGTCCACAATGAGCACCATCGGCTCGGTCTTCTCCTTCACTGGCTCCACCAGAATGGGCTGATCATCATCGCCCCAGGTGCCGTTGGGATCCCGGCGAACCCGCCCGGCCGATAGGTCAATTAGCTCCAGTACGTCAGCGATGGGCATTACCTGACCATCACCCAACACAGTCATGCCAGCGATGCCGATGGGCTTGGGAATAGGACCTTCTGGCTGTTTAATCACAATCTCTTGCTCACCCAGCACCTGATCCACTTCAATCGCTACCACTTCCCCAGCGCTTCGCAGAATCACCATCGCCAGCGCATTCTCCTCCTGGGTTCCCCCGTAGAGAGAACTCCGGGTAAAGGGACGGTTATATTTCAACAGGTCCGACAGGGGATAAATCGGCAACAGGCGATCGCGCCAGGGAATACAGCGAATCTCCTGACTGTTCACCTGCACCTTATCCTGGGTGGTGGTGAACATATCTTCCACCCCGTCCATGGGGAAAGCGATCGCCGCATGGTCATTCAAACACTGCAGCGCCTTACAAATACTCAGATTTAGGGGCAGACGCAGGGTGAACGATGTTCCCCGACCGACCTTGGAATCGGTAACAATATTGCCCCGCAGTTCCTGGATATTTCGCCGCACCACATCCATCCCGACACCGCGCCCGGCAAAGTCGTCCGCCTGCTCCTTGGTGGTAAATCCAGGCTGGAACAGCAGTTCATACACTTCCTGATCCGTCAGCTTCTTCGCCTTATTCGTTGAAATTAGCCCCTTATCGATGGCCTTTTGCCGCACCCGCGACACATCAATCCCCGCACCGTCGTCGGAAACGGAAATAATCGTCTGGTTACCTTGATACAGGGCCTTAATAGTCAGCTCTCCGGTGGCAGACTTCTTGGCTTGCTCCCGCTCCTCCGGCGTTTCAATGCCGTGGGTAATGGCATTGTTCACCAGGTGAGTAATGGGATCGTAAAGTTGCTCAGCAATCAGCTTGTCGATCATGGTGTTCTTGCCGTCCACCACCAGCTCCACCTGCTTACCGCACTTGTCCGACACGTTACGTACCGCCCGATATAGCCGGTCTGCTGTCTGAGCGAAGGGTACCATGCGCGACTTGGTTAAGCCTTCCTGAATCTGAGTACTGACCTGGCGCAGGTTGCGCACTAGCTGATCTGCCTCTTCCACCACAAAGTCAATATCCGACGCTGACTCTCGCACACGCACAATCAGCTCAATAATTTCCTGGGACTGGGTGTGGAACGGCGTAAACCGGTCTAGCTCCAGCTCGCCCAACCCCATGCGATGATCCTCTCCCGGGTTCACCAACGCCCCCGCCGTATCGTCAATATTGCTGCCATAGGCTGCCACACTGTTGGCGTGGTGGGCCCCCATGCTCCCACTGTTGCGGCTGGCTAACAGCGAAAGCTCCAAGAGCGATCGCTCATACAAGTCCTGCATGCGCTGTCCCACGTCCCCCAGCTGCTGTACCCGCAACATCAGGTTCTCCAGTGACTGGCGCAAACGCTCCTGGCTTTGCTCCAAACTGTTCCGGCTGACCACCATCTCCCCCACCAGGTTGTTCAGGGTATCCAGGGTCTTCACCGGCACCTTAATGGTTTCCTCAAAGCGCCATTTCTTCGCATTTCTCACCGAGCCTGACGCCGCCGGGGCGATCACCCCGTCCGCTTTCGTGGCAGCTTCAGGAGGCAACCCCTTAGGCGATGACGTCACACCATCGCTTTGCACCGTCGACGGTTCCCCTTGCAGGAGTTCCTCTAGGTCATCAAAGGATGCTGCGCCACCGCCACCGGAGGACCCCGTTGGATCAGAGCCCCCTAGCAACCCGTCCAGCTCAGAGAATAAACCCTGACCAGACGCCCCGTCCGACGCCCCGTCACCCCCATCTAAAAACTGCTCCAAATCGGAAAAGCTGCCGGTGTCCGTTGCCCCCTCTCCCAGTCCCAACCCAGACGCCAGGGCATCGAGCTCGTCTAAGTCTCCCGAAGGAACACTGGTAGTTTGCTCCGCCCCGCCTAGATTTTCTAGCAATTCATCAAGCCCGCCGGCTATTTCCATATCGCCAGCGCCGTCCAGCCCTTCCAATCCCTCTAGATCTAGCCCGTCCAAACTTAAGCCACCGGATTCGTCTCCGCCGATTTCGCCGGTTTCCTCGCCGATAAACTCCGACCAATCATCTACGCCGCTAACTATCTCTCCTCCGAGCCCTTCCAGCCCCTCCAGACCTTCTAGCTCGGAGCCACCGGCTGTTGCATCACTGGCGACCCCTTCGGCGATTTCTCCGGCTTCCCCTAGGAGCCCTTCAAGATCACCGTCCAAATCATCGCTGTCCTCACCTCCCAATAGCACCACATCTACGGAGGCGTTACCCTGTCCCGCTGTGTCGGCACTAGAGTCCCCCTGCCAAGGATCCTCATCCCCATCGGGAAAATCATCCCCAAATAAATCTGCCAGCGCATCATCGGCCGCCGGGGACACCTCCCGTTGTCGTAAGCTGGCGCCGTTAATATCCTGCGCCACATTGGGATCGTCCAGCTCCGGCACCGCAATTTCTGCCAGCTCCTCTGACGGGGTCGCTGACTCGGGCTCCGCCGCCTCCAAATCCTCCAGACTCACGTCCTCAGCCAATAGGGCATCTAGATCCTCCATCTCTCCCAAGTCGTCGGCGATCGCCTCCCCGCCACCGCCGTCATCTTCCGTAAGCCACTGGTCTAGCTCGTCCAAATCCTCCATTCCCAGTGCCGCCAACCCCTCTGACGCTTCACCGCCCTCCGGCGCGGTCTCTCCTGCCGCCGCATCTAAAGCCCCCTCTGCGGTCAATGCCTCTAGGGGATCTTCACTCAATAGCTCCCCGCCATCATCACCAATACCCCACGCTTCGCCGTCTAAACCGTCCAAGCTGGGAATGCCTTCCAGCCCTTCACTGCTGTCTTGAATACCCGAAGTATCAAGCCACCCCTCCAAATCCGCCATAGAAGTGTCGTCGCCCAGGTCCGCGTCCTCACCTACCAGCAAATCATCGAGTTCCTCTTCTAGTCCCAGGGACGTGAGTTCCTCCTCACCGATGGGCTCATCAGCCCCGGCGGAGTCGCCTCCTGCCTCCCCGGGCACATCTGCCCCTGCATCATTAAGCCCCAACTCACCGAGCCCCAACGGATCCTCCGCTAGACCGTCATCCTCTGCAATACCGCTCAGTCCTTCTAATTCTGCGTCAAGCCCCCCATCGTCAGCGCCCTCTCCAAACAGGTCGCCTCCCAAATCATCATTGCCATCACTACCCACAAGCTCTGCGAGCTCATCCCCTGAGGACTCGCCGCCGAATAAATCCGCCATATCGTCCAGAGGATTCCCCTGCAAAGCCGCTGCTCCATCGGCAACCTCCGCCGGCTCTGCTTCCGCGCTGTCTACACTCAGCCCGTCCAAGTCCAAATTTAAGTCGTCGCCACCGCTTATGGTCCCTTCGTCACTGACATCTTCCGCTGTCTCCCCATCCTCCGGAGACAACTCAACGGAATCAAATAAAGCGCCTAAATCGCCTTCGTTTGCTTCACCGTTATCATCCACATCGCCAATGGCCAGCAAGTCATCAACGCTGGCATCGCTACCGGACTCTGCTGCAGAAGGCTTCACCGGAGGCGTTGCCTCGCCACCGTCGAAGCTTTGGAGCATAACGTCGCCCATATCCGACAGCTCACTAACCCCTTGCTGAATCACCAATTCATCTAGGAAGTCATCGTTTAGGAAGCCAGCGTCATCCTCCAAACTGGGGGTTGATGCGGTGGAACCCTCCGCATCGGTATCGAAGAACAAGTCGGAAAAATCACTAAATTTGCTGCTACTTCCTGTCTCAGCTTCGGTATTGAGCTCGTTAAAGCTTTCAATATCATCTGCCGTCCACACATCCTCTAGCTCCGACACCTCCCCTTCAAACAAATCGGCCAGGGTGTTGAGCTCCACATCTCCCACCTCAGGACCATTGGTGACGCGTCCACTCCCTGACTCCGCCGGCGCACTGGGAGGATTGCCCGTATTGAGCTCTATGCCGTCAATTCCGGTCGCAGCTCCCGTGGCACTGCCAGAAAGCCAGTCAAAGTCCAGCTCACTGTTCTCAGCCGCGGCATTCTCAATAGCTGCCTCGCCAGATGTATCCAAAGCGTCTTCAGTTTCGTCGCCGTCAAATAAGTCCTCAAAGGAGCTGCTCCCGGGGCTGCCCGCAGCGTCTAAATCCACCGCTGCCGTACCAAAGGGCAAAATCTCCGTTGTGTCGCCTTCGTCTCCCTGGGCCAACTCCCGCAGCTCCAGCCCCACGGCGATCGCATCTCCCTGCCCTGCAATAACCAAATCCTGCGCCGTTTTGATATCACGAATCAGCACCGGAGCCAGCTGACGATAGGAGTTATCCGGATTTAACACCGCCTGTTTTGCTGCACTCAACAGCTGGTTCCACTCCGGCATCTCATAGCCTTGGGCCAAATCCTGAAGTTGTTGGCAAAGCTCCCCTAATGCAGAACGACCGGCGGCATTATCTTCCTGCTTAAACCGATCTAAAATCTGCCGCAAATACTGAGACACTTCCTGCTGAAAAACCTTGGCCAGGCGTGATTCCGGCGTATCTCCAGTGACAAAGGGACTGAGCACCGTGGGCGTCTCTTCCTCCGACAGCCCCTGGGCCTGCATTTCCTGGCTCAGTCGCATGCTAAGGGCGTTAAAGGCCGGCTCTGCCTCTTTTAAAATGCGATCGCCAATTTCATCCGTAAGCCCGAAGGATCCCTGCAAATGGTCTAGCAGCTCCACCAAGGTGTCAAAAACTTTTAAAAATAATGACTCCAAGTCCCGGTCAATGGGAATGGGGTGCTCCTTTAACACTTTGAAATGATCTTCCAAACGGTGTGCCGTCTGCTGAATGCTTCCCAGCCCCAGCATTGCTGCTCCACCTTTCACTGAGTGGGCCGCCCGGAACACCTCGTTAATCATTTCCGGGTCATTAACGGTCGCCTGCAAATTCAAAAGCCCCTGTTCCAGGGTATTGAGGTGGTCCCGCGCCTCCTCAATGAAATACCCCATGATGCGCTGCTGTTGATCTTGCATGGCTAATCGCCTCTCTAATCGCCGCCTTTAAACGGTTTTACAACTCGCTTAATTACAGCCTAATTATTGGTAGCTAATTTTCAATCTCTAATGTAGCTCAGGGGTCGGAGCAACTTCCAACGATGGGTCGCCCCCTAAGTCAGTCGCTTCGGCTGATGTTGGTTGGTTTATTTAGAAGAGTCTCCTAAATAAACCAACCAATGCCCCACCAGCTACCTAAAAGTGAGCACTTTCCTAATCGGAAAAGTTAATGGGACCGGATACAGGCAAGCCAGATAAATGCAACCCAGTGAATGCAGTTTTGAATACGTGGCTTTATAAGCGACCTTAAGCCAGGGCAAAAGGCATCCCAAAGGATCTTTACTCCACTCGGAAACGCTCCACCGACGTCAGCAAGTCTCGTGCAACGCCCACCAAACTTTGTAGGGATCCCGATACTCGCTGCGCTTCGTGGGACGTATCTTGCGCCGTTTTTTCAACGGACCGCACCACCTGCGCCACGGATTTGGACGTTTCCGTCTGCTCCACCGTGTCCGCCGTAATGGATCGCACCAGCACATCAATACGATTCGATACCTGAATAATGTCGTCCAGCGATCGCTTCGCCTGTTCCGCCAGCTTCGTACCCTCAATGACCTGTTGGGTACCTTCTTCCATCGCCGTCATTACCGAGCTGGTCTCCCCTTGAATCTGCATCACAATCTTTTCAATCTCTTTCAATGATTTTGCAGATCGGTCCGCCAGCTGTCTCACCTCGTCCGCCACAATAGCGAAGCCTTTGCCCGCCTCGCCAGCTCGAGCCGCCTCAATACTGGCGTTTAGTGCCAACAAGTTGGTTCGCGAAGCAATGGTAGAAATCAACGCCACAATCTTTGAAATCTCCTGGGACGACTCCGCTAAACGCTTTACCTTTCGCGTCGTCTCCGCCACCGTTTCTCGAATCTGCAAAATACCAGCCACGGTGCGTTCTACCGCCTCACCCCCTTTCAACGCGGTGGACGACGCAGACCGCGCCACTTCCTCCGCCTCAGCCGCACTTTCTGCCACCCGCTGAATGGAATCGGTCATTACCTGCACGGAGTTTAACGTTACCGCCAGCTCCTCCGCCTGTCGCAACGCATCGGAAGATAGCGCTCGGGCAAACGCCTCATTTTCCGAGGATCCTTCGTTCACTTTTCGCGCCGCTGATTTCACCTGTTGCACAATTTCCCGCAGGTTTTGAATAGTCAAGTTAAAGGAGTCAGCAACGGCTCCCAACACGTCCGCTGTTACCTCCGCCTGCACCGTCAAGTCACCACGAGCTGCCCCTTCCACATCGTCTAGCAGTCGAATTACTTGGCGCTGTAGGTCTTCCCGCGCTTGCTCTTGTTCCTGGGCTTTCCGCTGGGCTTCACCCATGGTGCTGGAAATTACCCGCATCATTTGGTTGAAACCGTTAGCCAAATCCCCAAATTCATCATCCCCAAACACTTTCGCCGTGGCGCTTAAATTTCCCTGGCACACCGAGTCAAACTGCACCTGCAAGTCCACCGCCGACTGGTCAAACTGCCGCGACGCCCGCCGCCCCAGGAACCAAGCCACACCACCGCTGCTCAGCCCCGCCACGATCGCCGAAAACAAGCCAATATTGCGGATCTCGCCAATGGTATCTCCGTTGGCTCCCTGATCCTTGGCAAAACTCATCCCTAAATAGGCCATGCCGGACACGCTAATGGTGGCCACTAACCCCGCCGCCATCGCCGTCACCACTTGCTTAGTGTTTAAACGGGCATTGTCGAAGGGCGCCAGCAGGCTGCCCTCAGTGGTCACCACCGGCTCTGCCGCTCGGCTCTCCGGCTGGTCAAAACTCAGTAGTTCCTCCGGCGCACTGCCACCGGCAATATTAAAAATCTCATTGTCCCCGGTGCCCGCCAAGTTGCTGATAGACCCAGCGCCATCCCCCAGAGAAAACCCGTCGTCGTCCCCCGCAAACTCGGCGTTGGCATTGGTCAAGCTGAAATCCGGCAGACTTCCCAGATCATCAAACTCATCCAGGTCATCCATAAAGTCGCTGCCACCTGCCGACGAAGAATCAGAAATTGCTGAAATAGACGACATATCATTCGCCAACTCATCCATAGAAAAGGCGTCTTCGTCATTGCCAGAGGTGTCGTTAGGGTCCGTGATCGCCCCCATCGCCCCATCCTCAATAAATGAGCTCAACTCTTCCTGAGGAGCGTCTTCCTGGCTAAGCCCACTTTCATCGGGCAACGGTGCAAAAGCCTCTGCATCGCTCCCATCGCCCAACTCAAAGGCATCATCTTGGTCCAGCCCGCCGATGGAGCCAAAATCTCCAAACTCGGACCCATCAGCCCCTTGGGGCATCATAAACAGGGTTTCCTCGCGCTCCTCCGCTTCACCATCAGGAATAGGTGGCATTGGCGACGATGAACGGGGGGGCGACACCGTTGGAGGCGTCAGCTCTCCCACCTCATCCACCATCAGCTCAGTCATAAATTCTGTGCGATCACCATCGTCCGACTCTTCCGCATTGCGACCGCCGGGGAGAAAGCTAGAAATAGAAATATCGTCAGCGGGATCATCTCCACCAACGGACATACCTGATGACACACTGGGCTCGCTGACCTCTTCTCCAAACATGCTGCCGTCAGACAGCTCTTGGTTGGGAGCAGCATTCGCCGCTGAAGCATCTCCTAGCGAATTATCCTCGCTGTCTAAATCAAAAGACTCGGGAAAATCGCCAAACCCACCGCCATCTCCGAAGGGATTGTCTCCGCCACCTCCCCCAAAAGGGTTCTCCTCCAGCTCTTCACCAAATCCACCGTCGCCAAATCCACCGTCGCCAAACCCGCTATCCTCGGCGTCTCCTTCCGCAACACCACTACTCCCTAAACCACCACTGCCCATCCCATCATCTATTGAGCCCATTGCCGCACTCGCGTCACCGGGAGATCCTTCCGCCGTGGCGATCGCCGCCCCCCCTTCTAAATCAAAACCATCGGCATCAAAGCTCCCAAAGCCAGGTTGATCGTTTATCAACTCTGAACTTTGCCCTGCACTAAGGCTTCCGTCGTCCAGACCCTCACCAATTTCTCCCAAAGCGTCGTCCCCCAAGTTCCCAAAGCCTAGGTCCCCATTGCCCAGGTCCTCGTCCCCCAAATCTAAAGAACCAAATCCTTCGTTGTCCCTTGTCTCAAGATCTCCAGTTTCCGTGGCAAAGCCAGACCCTAAACCCAAGCCAGCATCCTCTTCTCCGCCAAGATCTCCACCAAAGTCTTCCCCAAAGTTCTCTTCGAAAGCACTCCCTTCCTGGGGCGCTGACGTCTCCGAAGCAATAACCCCCGACACATCATCTAAAACTGGCGTGCCAAGGGTCACCGAGTCGTCCAGGTCTCCAAAGGGCGCATTGTTGGCAAAGGACACGTCCTGCAAAAATTCTTGTTCCACCTCGTCCGGGTGGGCAAAGGCATCACTACCCAGCCCTCCTTCCTCTTGCATGCTGCCAGGACCATCGATTTCGTCCAGGTCCCAAGATGAATCGAACCCAAGTTCGCCACCGAGATCCCCCTCTCCGTCACCAACTTCCTTATTGTCCACGGGCAGTGCTTCTTCAGGAATATCGGCTGCCAAATCTGCCGCTAACGCCTCCTCTCCAAATTCCCCAAAACCGCCACCAGGCTCATCCCCTGGCGTCCCATCACTCACCCCTAAGTCGTCCGATCCTAAATCCAAACTGCCTAAGTCTAAGTCTTCAGAATCCACGTCAAGGTCGCCGCCTAACCCACCGTCCAGTTCACCCCCAAAATTACTCTCAAAATCGCTACCTAGGTCACCCCCCAGGTCACCGTCAAAATCGCCCCCTAATTCGCCGTCCAAATCACTGCCCAAAGGCTCCGGAGTTGCCGAATCAACATTTCCAAAAGGATCTTCTCCTTCGATGGCGTCCAATAAGTCGCCGCTGCCATCGTCAACGCCGCCATCTCCCGGATTATCGCCAGAAACGCCGAAAGGATCATCAGCAAACCCTGCATCTGCCGAAGACACAACGCTGTCCTCTTCACCGCCAGCCATCGCTGAAAAGGGATCGCCACCGGCACCGTCCCCCGTTTCCTCGGGAACATCACCGGAGACCATCGCCGCAAAAGGATCATCGGAACTGTCGCCGTCAATCCCTAAATCGCTGCCTGAATCAACGCCTAGAGCGCTCCCCAGATCTCCCTCCTGAAACTCAGACAAATCTGCACTGCCGCCCCCAAGCTCCTCTTCCGCTGCCCCTATACGTCCCAGGCTCAGCCCTGTGTCCACATCATCCCCAAGCTCCAAATCATCTAAGCTGGCGATACCAAAATCTTCACTGTTTTCCTGGGTGGACTCAGAGGTTGACAGTCCCGCTCCCAATCCGGATGCACTGTCCTCAAAGTCAAAATCTAAATCTGCAAACTGCCCATCAGCGTTGGCATCGCCGCTACCGTTGCCCTCGGCAGTCCCCATACCCTGAGCCACATCCTGTAATCCCGTTTGAGCGTATTCCAAAAATGTTGGATCACTGGTCAAATTCAGAACCGCCTGATAGTCATCTTGGGCTACTTCATATCGCTGCAGTCCGTAGCAGTAAATATGTCCCCGTAACAAACGGGCGTTAGCATCATCAGGCTCAACCGTTACCAGCCGATCAATAATCTCTGCGGCAGATTCATAGTCCCCTTGGACGTAGGCTGTATTAGCCCGTTGATATTCCTGGTTGTAGTCCATGCTAGGTGCCATCTACCGTCTCCGGAAATTCGGATCTCAGTGCAAAGGTGTCTTGAAGGAGGGTTGAAAATAAAGGTTTGTCGGGGGCGTCGCCGCAGCTGCCGTGAATAGAAAGCTTAGCTATGAGTCAGAGCCACCCCAACGACTGGAATGGAGGATTGCCCCATAATCTAACAAGCGTAAAGGCGCTGTGCCAGGGGGGTCAGCTGCCCACTCTCCTTTTAGAAAAGGACGCACCGAATCGGGAGCGCCGGAGGGTGGCTCCAAATCTTCCGAATCTCGCCAATCCATCTTGGAGATTTTCGTCACCGCTAGACCCAGCATAGTTTCTTGATCTTCAATGGCAATTACTGGAATATCAGAGCGGTCTGCGGTGACCGACACAGACTCCCCTAGAAATTGTCCAAAATCCACCACCCATAGCACCTGCCCTCGCACGTTCAATGTGCCCAGCAGTAGGGGCGACACGTTAGGCACTGGCGTAATCTGCTCTGGGGACGGTTCGGTGACTTCCTTAATGGCGATCGCCGGCAGTGCAAATTCCTGCTGAGCCCCCACAAAAAAGCGCAGGTGCATTTCACCTTCAGGGCTTTCCAGCTCCTGAAACTCTGGCGCGTGTTCCGGTCCCCGCCCGGTTAAAAAATCTGGATTACCAACCATAACGTCCAAAACCACCTAATTAGTCTTCAATGGTTGCCCCTGGTTTTAGTCTTGATTTCTAACCAGTTGCCCCTAATGTATTGATTTCAATCGCCCTACTCTAATGGGCCCGTTCTAACCTATTTGTTTCAATTTGCCTGCCTTTCCAATAAGCTCTTTCGGTCCGCCACCTTGTAGATAGGGAGGGAAGCGCCTGCCCAAAATACAGCTATCGCTAGGTTACCCATTATCCCCGTAACAACTGCTTCACCGTTCCTACCAGTTCCTTTGGCTGGAATGGCTTTGCAATATACGCGTCTGCTCCCTGCTTCATTCCCCAGTATCGATCAAACTCCTCTC
Organism: uncultured cyanobacterium; assembly: GCA_937883785.1. Classification (GTDB taxonomy): domain Bacteria; phylum Cyanobacteriota; class Cyanobacteriia; order CACIAM-69d; family CACIAM-69d; genus CALGDE01. The sequence goes on along the minus strand of CALGDE010000115.1, from coordinate 54,790 downwards.
CCTTAGAAGAGCACATCACCACCGGCACCTTTTGCATACTGGGATCAGACTTTAAGCGGCGACACACCTCGTAACCATTCATTCGAGGCATCACAATATCCAATACAACCAAATCTGGTTTTTGCTTTTGTAAGCTTTCTAAGGCCTCAACGCCGTCCCCGGCCATACTGACAGTCAGCCCACTTCCCTGGAGAAGCTCCGTGATCATCTCCCGCTGGGCGATGCTATCTTCAACAACTAAGACTGTGCTCATAGTGACTTGAACTTGTCCCTTCTTAAAGGGGAAGTGCTAACCGAACCCGCCCCAAGATAACCTAGGCGGCAACAAAAATGGCAGTGGCAAATTTAAACGTTAAACCGGAGACCTTAAGCACCCTAGGTAAAAGTAGGTGCAAAAGAACCCTACGCTGCCTAAATACTCCAATTCAATACGTCAATCGCTAAGCCCTTAAAACACTAAGTCGAACAATGGGGTAATGGTGGAGCTGTGAGACAACCACCATGGACTGTTTTACACAGATCCACTTCTGTAAAAACTTAAGGGGGGCACTTAGCCTGTAGTCGCCATATGCTTTTGTGATAAATGTTCACTTAGGCATAGCAGGTCTACTCTAACAGGTTGTCGACGGGACCGCCCCTAGATTCTCTAAATAAGAAGCCCATGGAAGCGCCCACGAAAATCAGCGTTTTAGGGGATGGAACAGGACGCTGAAATTGAGCTTTGACTCAGCTCCACGGGTACTCTCCAAATTTCCGCTAGCTCCGCTTAAGTAGTCCTCTGAAGTTCCATCGTCATATCGCAGTGATAGGGGGGCTAGGATCTGCCATCAGTAAACAAGTGCCAAAACGGTGCGTGGTAATGTACACACTTTTTTCAACATAAAATAATGTTGAGAACTGAAGCCTATAAAGCTAGTGGCTTTGAAGTTTTATGGTCAGCTCTTGAACTAGCTCTTCAACCAATAGAACAATCTGCGGGCACTGAGGGGTATCGCGAATAAATCGTTGGCAAAGCCAATAGTGCGAATTCAGTTTTGATCGAACGTATCAAAATTGCTTTACTTTTCTCGAACTGGCTATGGACAACAACAATTCCTAGGCAGTCAATACCGTTAATTTAGACAAGAAGAAAAAAGATAGAGGAGCCCAATAGTTAACAGTTAATGGTGGTTCTTGAGCCTAATTGGTAACTGCCCCCAGCTCTATGGAGGTGGAAAAAGTTTCCAAATGAGCAGGACCGGCGTAGCGTTCCACCAGTGCTCGTAACTCGTGCTTTTTAAAAGGCTTAGTTAAATAGTCGGTGGCCCCGACGGTTCTGGCATGGATACGATCCAAAAATCCGTCTAACCCGGTCAGCATCACGATAGGCGTGCGGCGAAAAATGCTGGACTGGCGCAACATGGCGCACAGTTCGTAACCATCTAGCTCCGGCATGGAAATATCGCAGAGGATCAAGTCAGGACGCACATCAAATAGCGCCCCTAGCGCTGAAATGGGGCCGGGATAGCCAGCGGTTCGATAGCCCAACACCTGAAGGGTTTTTTCGATCGCCTGGCGCACGGTTTGGCTGTCTTCCACACAGGCGACCAACGGTGCTCCACTTTGTCTCTGGGCAACGGCTTTTCGATCCAGCTCCACCCGGGCCGTTGGTGGGTCGATTAATTGAATAATGCCCTGTTGAACGTAGGGCATTATGACTCGTGCCACCGTGGGAATGTCGCGGTTGCGAGTGCGGGCGATTTTACGGATTGCGATCGCCCCCGTTGCCCAATCGCTTAGGGTTTTAAAGGTTTGTTCCGCCAGCCGCTCCTGCACGTCGTCCCGCTCCACCAATAAGGGACATTGATCGGGCGACTGGATATGAGGATAAAACTGTTTCCACTGCTGCACTTGCTTCAAACATTGGGCTGCTAACTGTCCCGTATCAAAGGTGGTGAGCTGAGGGGCAAGGGCGGGGCCAATTTCAAATGCAAAAGTGCCCGAGTGCAGACTTAGCAGATCAAAGAGAGTTTCGCGGATCATACCGTCTAAGATGGTGCGTCCCTGGGCTGGGTCCAAGCGATGCTGCTCCAAAAGCATCCACAAACAGCTATATTCTGGGTTGCCTCCCACCGTTAGGTCGGCTGATCCTTTGGCGCTGTCCAGCTCTTCTTCTAGCCCATAGCGTCCCAAGTAATCCTTAAGGCGCTGGGTTCCCTGTTCAGCACTAGTGGCATACACAATGCGTCCGTTAAGAAAAAATACAAACCAGCAGCTTCGCCGTTCCCAAGGGGATCGCCCGTCAACCAAGTGGCGATCATAGACCGTCCCGGTCGGCTGGTAGGTCTCAACAAAAAGCTCCCCTGTGCGCTGCCCCAACTGAATAAGCTGGAGGATGCTGCGAATATCAATTTCGTTGAGGTTACCTTGCATGGCTTTACGATAAAAGTAGGAGTCAGAAAACGCGAGAAATCCCTCGAAGTAGGGGCTGTGCCCAGTTAAACCTCAAACCCGATAATAACGAGGGCTACAGCCCCTAGACTTTTGAGTCTCTAGGGTGTGCACTCCCCACTGTGTGAAGCTTCTGGCGCTTAACTGAGCACACGCCCTAGAGACTCAGCTAATACCACCCAAATTATTTCCATCTACGCTTCTCCTGTGCCAATCCTCGCATTCGCAACTTTCGACTGCGCACACAACGCTATTTTTCCCAGTAAATGCTTTTTTCAGTCTTTTCTGTTTAAGGATTGCAAAATTGAGCCTTTAAAACTGAAATTCGTGCGGAATAAGCAGCAACCTTTGCACCTGTTGAACTAAGTTGCACCTATTGAACTAAGTGGCTGGATTCCACTGCCTAATGTTTGTTATGGCTGGGCTCTGAAAGCTGCTCGTGGTGGAAAATAAATACTCCCTGGGATGAAGAAGCTTGAAAGATGAAAGCCACAGCAGTTACCAAGCTGAAACTTGCACCGAGCTGAATCTTGCGTGGATGCCCCCTTGGGTTAACCCTTATTAGCTCGCGATGTTCCTTAAAATTGCTTGCCTACAATTGTAACCTTTTCATTGGTCTTGATCGCGAAGCTGGAATGAGGGCTAGGGTGGCAATCCATAGGGCTAAAAACGGTAATTGGGACTTTGATGGACGTCCAAGATCGGTCTATACAGTGGCAGGTGGGAATTGCTAGAGTGGATAACGGCAACCCCCATGGCTCACTTGGCCAAGGATCAAGAAAGATCAGAGTTTGGGAATAGTGAATTTTCCTCAACCAAGGTAATTCGTTGACCCTGTTCCAATTAGCCAAGAAGCTTGACATGAAAGTTTTGGCCTTCAGAAAGTTTTGGCATTGAGTCAGACGCTTAGCTAGCCATAAACTCGACTTACGATGACATTTTTGTGTCCTTAGAGCAGCTACCTAAGAGGCACTCTTATAATGTTGTCGAAGCACAAGGGTTGGTGGGATAGAGTGTGGCGTTGGGGAAGGGTAAATCCTGACGCACGAAGTATGAGGGCTAGATTAGAACCTAGCTTTGGTAAGGCTAAGTTTAGCCGCCGAACACCACTGAATATGACGAAAGAGGTAAGGGCAGCGTGCTGTATTTAGCAGAGGTCGTCCAAAAGCGTGGACTGATGGGCAGCAAGGCAGAGCTGAAGCTACTGGCTTGTCAGAAAGGTGATCAGTGGAATGCGGCTAGTAATGAGCCAGCGATCGCTGTTGATGATATTGGCAACCACAAAGACGGCTCCTTGGTCATGGTGGAGGTGGTGGGCAGCGGCGGCGATCGCCGCGCCCAGCGCATTAAGGAAGGGGCACGGCAACTGGTAACGCTGCTGCAAAGCTACTCTCGGCAGCAGGAAAAATCGAAAAGTAAGGAAGAAGAGATTCAACAGTGGATGGAGTCCCTGACTTTTCAAAGTCAGGAGCTTAACCGTCGAGAAATGGAAATGGAATCCCGGCGAGAGGAGCTGGAGCAGATTCAACAGGAGAGCCAGAATTTAGAACGGCAGCGCCAGGAAGCAGGACGGCTTAATCAGGAGATTGAGCATAAAAATCAGGAGCTTAAGCAAGCTTGGGATCAGCTGCGGGGGGAGCAGCAGCGGTTGGAGCAAGAGCGATCGCAAATTCAGGACACCCCTAGCCTGGATCCGCAACAGGCCCAGACTCTTCAAAACCTCACCCAGCAAATTGCAGCGGGCGGTGATGCGTCGTCCTTGCGTCCGGCGGTGGAAACTTGCTTACAAATTGCTGAAGCCCAAGGAACTATCTTGGCAGGACGTTGGGAGGCTATTGAAGCTGAGCGGCAAAGCTTGTCGGAATTGCAGGGGTGGATAGATGCGGAAGTCCAAGCCCTTAATGATGCCCTCGATTCGTGGCGCAATGATGGTTTAGCCTTGGCTGGGGATCAAAGTGAGCTGCGGGCAAAGCAGGTGTCCCTGGAGAAAATGGGCGCGAAGAAGGAAGAGTTGGAACTACGGATTCAGGGGCAGCAGCAGTTAAAGGAAACGCTGGACCGTTTGGCGGCGGGCGAAGTGACCACGTCAGACAAAGTGGACATTGCTGCGCTGGAGGCGATGGACCTGGGTGAGCTGGAGAAGATGGTGGGGGAGCTGAAGCGAGACTTGGATAAGATGTCCCAGTTTGTGAAAGATCAGGAAGAGGAGTTGGGATACCAGCAGGAGGCGATTCAAGAGGTTCAGGAAAAGATGAACCAGGCGAACGAATATGACCGCATTGCCATGGAGCCAGAGCTCGCCGATGAAAAAGAGAGCTATGACAAACTCAACGAGTCTTTGCTGGGAATTCGCCGCAATTTAAATGAGCGTGAAGAGGTATTCCACCTGAATGAAGGGGTATTGCGTAAGCGCCAGGGGCTGTCCCCAAAGGGAGGCGACGGTGCTGTGGACCTAACGCCGGTTGTTGGTGAGGTGACAGCAGCCATTGAAAAGCTGGAGGGAGAGCGTGACTCTTTGGATGGGGCGATCGCCACTTTGAAGTCAGAAGTGGAGTCGGTGGAAATTCAGCTTAATGAGCGTGAGGGAGAGCGAGCCGCAAGCTGGGGAGAGCTACAGGCACGTTCAAACCAACTTTTGGAGCAGCAGAAGAACCTTGGAGATTTACAGGGCAAGGTTTCCTTAACCGACGATATTGTTCAGCCCACTCAGGATCAGCTGGATGGGTTGCAAGAGCATCTTCGGTCACTCCTAGAGAATTTAGAGGGCGCTGTGGGACCGTCAGAGGCTCAACAAGGGGCGATCGCTCAAATCCAGTCTATTGTTGCGTCCCTCGCCTAAAAAGTATTTCCCTTGGGGCGAATCAAGACGCACGTGCTTTACCTCGCGTTATGCGGCCTGTCGTCATGTGGTGGCTGTCGCTGAATTTAACATGCGCAAGGGGGGCAACCCCTTGCGCAAACCGTTGTCGAGATATGTTTTGCGTGCTGTTTTGAGCGGACAAAAACGAGACAAAAAAAAGGACGCTGACCTAGCGCCCTTCCATCCCAAATCACCCACCACGATGAGCTCACGCTGATGCCGTTGCGAATCCGAAAAGGACAGCGACGTAAACCAGAACTGCGCTGCAAAATCCCACGAAGTGGGCTCAGCTTCCGACAATCTTCCCTAAAGCAGACTCCTACCCAATCGCTGCATTAAAAAAGAGTACGAGCGATGTTCTCGGTCGGTGACTACGCCCGAAAGTTAAAAAACAAAAGGCGAAGCAGCGTTTTACGGTTTCTCGGTGAGTTCAATCATTGATGAGATGCTGCCATTCTAATCTCGACTTTGGACAATCCCGACCTCTTGTTATGGCTTGTATTGGTCTGTGGGAAAAGTCCTGAATCCGTAAGGTTTTGATACGTTCTCAGCCCACAGAGGGTTATGTAAGCGCGGTTTTGTGCACAAAGATATTTAAAAGGTATTTATATGTTTCCCAAGTTGCACCCCGTCGAGGAGACGCCTAACTGTTGCCCAGGTGGCAATCTCCTTGGAATAACTTTGCAGCGATAAAACAGCAATATTTGAACCGTTGCTGAGGGACGATGCTTTTGTGGCATTTTGACCAGTGATCGCCCGAAAGGTTCAAGGCGAACAAAATCAGAACGGTATGCAATTTGTCAATTTTTATTTAAATAGTGTAATAATATGGGAGCCACAGAACGCAAAAGAGCCCTGATTTAAGGTCAGGATTCTGGCGCAAAGGCGGGAAAAAGACCGTTGCTAGGCACCCGTTGGAGGGGGTTAAACCTTCTTCTCGGGGTAAATGTCCAGGGGGTCGCAGTTACTAAGTAGTTTCAGTTACGTAGTGACGTTGGCGTTTATTTTTGTCGCCGCAACAAATAACACTAGAGCAGAGGTGAGTATTTATGGAAAACGCCATGAACCTATCCTTGGAGCAGAAGTTCACTCTTCGGTCTTTTGAAAGTCAGGTTGACAAACTCGATGGTGAGCAGGCTCGCCACTTCCTAGTGGAGCTTTATCGGCAAATGATGGTTCGCGAGAATTTCTATAAAGAATTTATTCGTCAGGAGCGGAACGACGCCAGCATGACCATTTAAGCGCCTGGGTGAATAAACTCGACACAACAAAATATCTTCTGCCCTTTTGCCGCCAGCTAATTTTGCTGGCTGAGCCGGAGGGTTATTTTTTTTGCTCGGCGCTGCCATGGCTGATTAACCCCTTGGCATAGAGAAGATAAAGGTAGGGGCTGTGCTTATTTAAGTCTCAAAGTCTTTAGCTGTTAAGCTTTCAGCCCCTGAACATTTTGCTTTCAAAGGGGGTGTGCTCCCCACCACGTAAGGCTTCTGGTGCTCATATTGATGACACGCCCCAGTGGGCACTGCCGAACTTTTGCTTTTCAACGTCACTAAGTGGGGGGGATTTAGTTTTTAGGGGTATATTTGTTTTGGGGGGCGTACACTTCCTGCTGCGCTAAGCTTCTGCAGCTTAATGGGAGACATGATCTTGCAAAGGAGGGTATAACCGAAAGCGAGAGAGTTTTCTCTGACGTTTTTTGTTTCCACTGCTTTTGTTTCCACTGCTCCGCGTTTTACGTTGATATGTCGTCGTTACCTCGTGGCAATGCCCGTTTTTCTCCCCATTCCGTCGGCCGTTCCCAGCCGACGGTAACAACAATTCGTCTGGGCGATCGCCGTCGAGGCGATTTCAATGGAGGCGCGAAAAAGAACTCTGGCAATGCAAAATCTAAGAACTCGCCGCCGGGAGGGTTGATTAAGGTGGCGTCAGCCTCAGCCATTATGGTGTTGTTTTTTGCGCTGGCGGGAGTTGTGGGGGGAACCTGGATTGGGTTGTCGTATATTTTGAGTCCTGACTCGATGGCGTGGTTGGGACCGCTGTTGCCCCAAAGACGCCAGGTGACGGATCAGGATTTATTGGCCCTTGATGATATTCGAGGAATCGCCAACCAGTATGGGTTAACTTTGGGGGAGGTGACCAGTTTGGATGAGGAGCATGTCCTGATTCCGTTTTTGGCGGTGGCGGAATCCTGTTCCGTAAAAACTGGGCAATGTTGGGAAATTCGTGAGCTGAGAGTATATCGCTTGGACAAAGGTGAAGCCCAGGGCGATCGCTCCCCTCGGTATCGGCAGACAGTGCGCTTGGAAATTGATGGACCGGCGGAATCTTTTGTGTTGTCGCCGTGGACCCTGGGCGATCGCCAGGGATCCAATCAGCCGCTGCCCTTGGGAAATGTGACAAAGTTAAATCGGGCAGCGCCGGAGGGGGGACACTGGCTTACGGTGAGCGGTCGCCATCACCACGGCAAAGCCACTAGTCTTTATGGGAAAGTGCTGCGTTACAACCCGGAGACGGGACATTTGGCGGAGTTGCTTCAATGGCATAGTCCTGGCGGGCAGTTTCCTCGGTGGAGCCAAGTTACCGGTGACGGTGCTCCGGAGTTGATTGTGGACGCTAGCACGGCGTTAAACCCTGACTTTCGCATTTATGAAGTGGCAGATCTTGCTTTTGAGCCCAATCCCATTACTTTGACGCCCATTTCCCTGCGGGAGTCGGTGGTGGATTTGCCTCTGTACAATCGGGCGCTAAATTTAGCCAAAGGCAAGTTGTGGTCCCAGTCTTACCAAAGTTTGACTGCCCTTTACGACCAGCTGGAACAGCAGCGATCGCCGGACAATCAGCACTCTGAAACTGGGGACGCTCCCTGGGAGGATCGGCTTCAGGCGCAGTATGACGTAATCCAATATCACGCGATGGTGGCTCAAGCGAAGTCTGATTCCCAGCGCTCTGGCAGCCATTATCCAGTGGTTGCGGCCTTGGCTGATGGGCAGTGGCAGCGAGCCTGGGACCGTTGGCAGGACAGTGGCGATCGCGGTGGATTGGTGAATGATTTGGCGAGCCATGGGGATTTGCTATGGTCCCGCATCGAAACCCAGTTACGGGTGGACTCTAGTGACCCTTTGGTGACGGTGTGGGGGACGTTGTTGCTCTCGGCGAAACGGGGACGACCGGCGGCGATCGCCTGGTATCGTCAACAAAAGCGCACCGATAGTAAATTGGATATGCAGGTGGATCAGGCGCTGGCGCAGCTGGAAAATCTGGAAACGTTGGATTCGACTACAGCGACCGCAGGTTCGGCATCACAAAGCAGTGCCACTGTCGTGGACAACAGGAATTAACCCAAACAACACGGGCATCAGCACAATGCGCCTACAGCGACAAAGTCGCGCTAACTTGGGCATTTCCTATATGAATGCCATTAAATATGGGCAAGGAGAGATTCGAACTCTCACGCCCGAAGGCGCCACATTTTGAGTGTGGTGCGTCTACCGTTCCGCCACTTGCCCAATGTGATGCGCTTTTTCAGCGCCTAGATAATATACCCCACTTTGCATAAAAATATGCAGGGATTTTATGAATGGAATTTAAACAGGACCTCCCCCTGTGCCCCTTTCTAGCTCGCTCGCTTCAGAATTTGCTGATAGGTGCGACTGTGGGCCCAGCGATCAATTTCCTTCGCTCGCAGCACCGGCACCGGATGGCTTAAGCCGGCAGTTTTCATTTGCTTCAACAGTGCACCCGTTTGGGTTTTCCCGGCCGCATCGTAGTCGCGCGCTTGCTGTAAAAACGCAGCAGGGTTAAGCTGCTTGGCTAAAGTGGGCGATCCCCCCGCCAGCTTCATCAACACTGACACAACAGCGGTGGGGTTTTGGGTGGCCAGTAAAGCCGCGCGATCGCAGGTCAACTCTGCACAACGCACCCATTCCATCAGCTGCTCCTGTAACCCTTCCGCCACCCAGCGTCCCCAAGCAGGCACCTGGCTAGCCGCTAGCACCATCAAGTTTGCCAAAGTCAAATACACGCCATGCTCACACTTTAAATGTCCCAGCTCGTGGGCAATCACCGCCTGGATTTCCATGGGTTCCAGCAGATCGATCAGGGACGTATGGAGAACAATAAACGGATGTTGCCCACGCATGGCAAAGGTGTAAGCGTTGGGCATTGGATGCTGGCGCACATACACCTCCGGTGGCTCCAGATCCAAGGTGACGCAGGCGTCTTTATTGAGGCGATCAATGTCTGGCAGTTGATCGGGACCCACCTTAACGCTGGACGCAATGTTGTCCAGATACATAAACTCTTCGGCAACGGACCCGAGGACACTGCGCACAATTAGATCAAGCCCTGGAAGCTGCTTCAGGGCGCGGGTCGATTCCCGGTCCAAAGGATGACGAAAGTCGTCCGCTTTTAAACCAAGTAGCTGCATGGTCACGGGCGTGGTTCTCCTAAAAAAGCTAGAAAACGCTAACGAGTAAAAATGCTGGGAATGAAATGCCAGAAAGCAAAATGCCAGGAATGGGGCGATCGCTCCCGTTCAGAGTCATATCAAACCCTGAAACAGACTGAAGGTATCGCTCCCTTATCCTGGCAAATTTCTGCGGATCTTGCCGATTTATCCTGCTTTAACTCTAAAGCGCTTCAGATGGCGCTCTGGATTTATGCGTCCCTAGTTAATCGATACCGGAGGGCGATCGCCAGCTTTTACCTCCTCCGTGGTGGTTTGCACCAATCGATCCGCGCTAGACATATCCGCCGATAGCTCGTTAGGGTCCGTAATCCGGCGAATTTTCGCACCAACGCCCCGGAGCTTCTGCTCAATATTTTCGTAGCCACGATCCAAATGCTTAAGCTCTTGCACAATGGTGGTGCCCCGGGCCGTAAGCCCTGCCAAAATAAGTGCCGCCGAAGCTCGCAGGTCCGTTGCTGTCACCGGAGCCCCCGATAAAAACGGTACCCCAGACACAATGGCAGCGGATCCTTTAACTCGAATATCCGCTCCCATGCGTGATAGCTCGCCCACGTGGCGCAGGCGATTTTCAAAAACGGTTTCAGTAATAATGCTGCTGCCCTCTGCCAGGGTTAACAACGCCATCAGTTGGGGCTGCATATCGGTGGGAAAGCCGGGAAAAGGCAAGGTCTCAATATCGGTCGGCAAAAGGCGATCGCCCGCTTGAATGCGCAGGTGATTGTCCCCCTCAGGCACAATACGACAGCCCACTTCGCGCAGCTTGGCAATAACGGCAGTCATATGGTCCGGCACCACGGGACCCACCACTAGGTCAGACCGGGTAATAGCCCCTGCCACCAGGAAAGTGCCTGCTTCAATACGGTCAGGAATTGTGGCGTATTCGGCGCCGTGAAGTTTCTCCATGCCGTCAATGACAATGGTATTGGTGCCGTGCCCCTTAATGCGGGCCCCCATGGCTCGACATAAATTTGCCAGGTCAACCACTTCCGGCTCCTGGGCAGCATTTTCGATAATCGTTTCTCCGTCCGCCAAGGTGGCTGCCATCATCAAAGTTTCGGTGGCGCCAACGCTGGGGTAGTCCAAATAAATCTTGGCTCCCTTCAACCGTCCCCCCGGAACAGATGCATTAACCATGCCGCCGTCGATATGTACGTCAGCGCCTAAAGATTTCAAGCCGCGCACATGAAGTTCTACCGGGCGAGCGCCAATGGCACATCCGCCGGGCAAAGGCACCCGCGCGGTGCCCAGTCGGGCCAACAAAGGTCCGATCGCAAAGAAGCTGGCCCGTAGCTTACTCACAATTTCGTAGGGCGCATGGGCATGGGCGATCGCCGATCCGTCCAGTTCCCAGCAATTAGGCTCCGGGCGTTTCACCTTGATGCCAAAGGCTTCCAGCACCTGTCCCATGCGTGCCACGTCCACCAAAGACGGCACATTGCTGAGGCGGCACTGGTCGGAACATAAAATTGAAGCTGTCAGCAGCACCAAGGCGGAATTTTTTGCGCCGGACACCGGCAAGTGACCGCTAAGGGTATGTCCTCCAACCACCTCGAGGACAGGAGCCACCACAGTAGAGGCAGTGGATTGGGGTGAAATTGCAAGAGTAATGGTCTTGTCCTCCGAAGGTTGTGTTGGTGGTGTCTAAATTTTTTGTATAGATTCTACCCAAATGCCCCGCTTTGACAAGTTGTTGAATAACTTGAGCCTGCTGAAGCCTATGACGGTGCAGAAAAAATACAGAGACCCACTGAATGTTAAATCGACTGAAATTAGATAACTTCAGGAATATGGCAACGTTTTTTGCCTGTTCTTTAATGTGCTTTTGAACTATTTTTCGAAACCACTTTTTAAAATGTTTCAAGTGATACTTTTTCCCTGAATCTTGATCTGGGAATCCTTGCCACAGATTGATGCTGCTACTTGTACAGCAAATGTAAGGTGAAAGATAAAGGGGATATCGCAAAAAATCAGCGCAAATTTGGGAGCAATCACGACGGGCAGAAACGGTTGTCTCGAACGGAGCCTAGATCAAGCAATGGTAAAGGTTGCATCCTTATGTAAAGGTGCTACTATGTAGAGCGTCTCAAAGTCAACTATTTCTAATGGAACTCTGAGAGAAGTTTGCGGAACTGGCGGAATTGGTAGACGCGCAAGATTCAGGTTCTTGTGTCCGCTTAGGACATCCGGGTTCAAGTCCCGGGTTCCGCATTGTGGAAAAAATTGTCGCTAATGCTGGATACTGGTCAGCATCAGCGGCATCCTAGAGGGCAGCGTTCTCCTGTTCTGTGGTGACCTTGGCGCAGGATGGGCTGTTTGAGCATGTGCTGTATTGGCGCTGAAAGGTTTCACCGTGGGCAGTCCATGTCCTTCTTCGCAGGAAATACTGGGGCTGAAATCCTCTCAGTGACGAAGTTTGAGGCTCAATTGAGCACAGATTCCAATTTTTTATGTTGACCAGCACCCGCAACCCCCTTGTTAAACAAATTCGCCAGCTTCATCGGGCGAAGGGACGTCGGGAACAGGGTTGTTTTTTGCTGGAAGGCACCAACCTGGTGGAAGCAGCTTGTCAGCAACGATATCCCCTGGCGGTGGTGTGCGCCACGGAACATTGGCTGGGTACCCATCAGCGTCTTTGGGAGCAACTGTCGGAGACGGTAGGGCGCTGTGAAGCGGTGTCGGAGGCGGTGCTGGGAGCGATCGCCACCACCAAGAATCCCGATGGCATAGCGGCGGTAGCCTATCGCGACACCTGGACGCCTTCAATGGAGGCTACGGGAGAGAGACCTCAAGTGTCATTGGCTTTAGAACGTCTTCAGGACCCGGGTAATTTGGGCGCGATTATCCGCGTTGCTGCCGCCACTGCCGTTACCGAGTTGCTCGTTAGCAGCGACAGCGTCGATTTGGACCACCCTAAGGTGTTACGAGCCAGTGCAGGGCAATGGTTTCGGGTGCCTCTGCGGTCTTCGCCAGATTTGATCGATACGATTCAAGCTCAAAAAATCCGGGGAGTTCAGGTTGTGGCGACTGCTCCCGCCGCCAGCCGTACCTATTGGGACTTGGATTGGCGATCGCCGACCTTAATTTTGCTGGGGAACGAAGGAGGTGGACTGTCGCCAGAGCTTTCCGCCCTTGCAGACACTGCCGTTAGCATTCCCCAGTCCCCTGACGTAGAATCTTTAAACGTTGCCATGAGTGCTGCCCTACTGCTGTATGAAGCCCAGCGACAATATGCCACTAACCCTTAATGTTGTTGCCCTATTTCGGATGGTATTTCGTGCCCCAAATACGTTTCTAAGGCAGAATTTTCCGATGGAAGTTTTTTAAATAAAACTGTGAGGTGGAACCACAGGACAAATCTGCCGCCCCACGCCAAACAGAATTATTTACAGGGTTTTATAAAGATCCATTCTGGCAGAAATTCAGCACTGAAAAATGGGATTCAAAGGTAACCCCCTAAGATGTACTTGCGATTACGTACCTTGAAAAAGATTCAGTAGCTTTGACGACGATTTTTCGATGTTTTTAGATCCTCTTTTTGACTTTTTGCTGGAGATTTAAAGTCAAACGGGACAGAATTCCTGTGCTAGTATACCTACGGTTTATAAAACGAAATATTGTGGCTGTTTCTGGCACAAGTATTTTGGTGATTTATTCACTTCCCCTGGAGGATTTAACGTGCAGGTTGGTATCCCCACCCCCGTCAATTCGAATCAAAACAAGCGATCGCCTGAGCCAGATTCTCAAAATCAATCTCCCCAAGATCAATTTTCCCATGAGAAGTCAACCTATGAAGGACGGCTTCCTTTTACCGTTAAACAGGTAAGAGACGCGATTCCTCTGGAATGTTTCCAATCCTCTTTGCCGCGATCGCTCTCATATTTCTTTTTAGATATTGGCATTATTGCCGGGCTATATGGAATTGCCCACTATTTAGATTCCTGGTTTTTTTGGCCTGTGTTTTGGGCGGTCCAAGGAACGATGTTCTGGGCCCTATTTGTAGTGGGTCATGACTGCGGTCACCAGTCTTTTTCGCGATACAAATGGGTCAATAACTTTATCGGTCATTTATCCCACACGCCAATTTTGGTGCCCTACCATGGCTGGCGTATTAGTCACCGCACTCACCATGCCAATACGGGCAATATTGAAACTGATGAAAGCTGGCATCCAATAACAGAAAAAGGCTACGAAGGAATGGAGGGATACGTTAAATTCCTTCGTTTTCAAATGATTTTATTTCTGTATCCTTTCTACTTGTTTAAGCACTCTCCAGAGCGCGGTGAAGCTAGTCATTTTCTACCTAGCAGTCCTCTGTTTAAGCCTTCGGAGAAATGGGATATTATCACCAGTACCTTTTGGATCTGCGCCATGATTGGCGGACTGGGATTCCTGACACTTCAATGGGGAGCAATGTGGCTATTTAAATACTATTTAATGCCCTACATTGTGTTTGTAATGTGGCTAGATCTGGTCACCTACTTGCACCATACCGATCCGGAAATTCCCTGGTATCGCGGCAAGGATTGGTATTTCTTTAAAGGAGCTTTGTCTACCATTGATCACGACTACGGGTTTATCAACAATATCCACCACAATATTGGAACCCACGTGGCACACCATGTGTTCCTAAGCATTCCCCATTACCACTTGAAGGAAGCAACGGAAGCGATTAAGCCTGTTTTAGGCGAGCACTATCGCAAGTCGGAACGCTCTGTTTGGGATGCATTTTGGAATGCAAAGAAAACCTGCCATTACATTGACAATGAAGGTTCGCCTGCATTCTACAAAGCAGACCCTAGTCAGTAATATTTAGCTGACAATGCTTGGCTAGCATCACTGGCCTGATTCTGATATTTGAAAATAGGCCCATAAAAGAAACCGCGTGAGGTTAAACCTTTCACGCGGTTTCTTGTTGTGCTGTTTTTACAGAGGCGTTTTACTTCACCAGAGGATAATGTTTTCTCCTGTTTGAGGTGGTGGATTCTGGCGTGTGCTCAGTTAGACGCCAGAAGCTTCAAACTGTGGGGAATAAACGCTCTTCTAAACTAAAAAACGTTAGGGGCTATAACCCTTGTCGCCATTAGATTTGATATTTAACTGAGCACAGACCCTAGTAAGGCGGATTTGCTTTTGCTGCATTGGTGGCTTGAGTCACCTGGTCGGAATCTTGCTGAAGCTGTTGGCGACCATTGCGAATAACCCGTAGCATTTCACTGAGTTGCCGTTCAATATTGCTTAAAACGCGATCCGCATAGTCATCGGCACCGTCTTGAATGGCTTCACATTCAGTGATCGCCGTACGCCGTAACTCTTCCAACTCCAAAATTGTACTTTCGCGGGTTTGGTCCAGCTCCGCCAACAATTGCTGTCGCGCCACAGCACACTCTTCGTCCACCTGCTGCCGTAAAAGCTCCGCATCCATTTGTGCCTGACGCATCACCGCCGTTTCTTCCACAGAACGCGATGCCTGCTGCTTCGCCATACCAATAATTTCTTGAGCCTGGCGCTGGGCCTCCGTCAAAATTTGCTCTCGCTGACGCACGATCGCCTCCGCCTCTCTAAACGCCGCCGGCAAACTTAGACGAATCGTATCAAGCTGGTCCAGAAGCTGCTCCTCGTCAATCAAGGTGCGGCGTCCAAAGGGCACTCGGGGACTATCCAGCACCATTTCTTCCAGGCGATTTAGCTCGAGCTGAATATTACTGCCGGTGTTTCCCGCAGAATTTCCACCATCATTGCCGTTTTCCCCTGCGCCATTGACCTTATTCCCTGTGTCGGGGGGATTTGGACCCTGGATAACGGTTTCGGGGGCAGCCATACCTACGGATCCTGCTGGGGAGTCGGAGGGTGCATTGTTGGCGGCGGGACCGGGGGTACTGTTGGAAAACATTGCTGGATTTCTGTAACAACAGGGGCTGGAACTAAGTGATCAACAGGACCACCGAAGCGAGCGACCTCTTTGACAACGCTACTGCTCAAAAAACTATAGTCGCTGCGGGTCGCTAGAAACAGGGTTTCAATGTGGTCATTCAGGGTTTTGTTGGTGTGGGCCATTTGCAATTCCGCTTCAAAGTCCGACATAACCCGCAAACCGCGAATTAGAACTTTGGCGTCAATGCGTCGGGCATAGTCCACCGTTAACCCAGAAAATGAGTCAGCGTCAACGTTAGGCAAGTGCGCCGTGGAACGCTGGATTAAAACTACCCGCTCTTCTACGGAAAAGAGAGGCGTTTTATTAGGATTCTTTAAAACCGCCACCACCAACCGGTCAAAAAGCTGTGCCCCTCGCTCCATAATATCCAGGTGTCCCAAGGTTATGGGGTCAAAGCTTCCTGGATATACGGCGACGATATTGGTCACGGTGTTCTAACGATAGGGGTTTCCGAAAGGGAGGATAGCTCTGAAGGCGGCTTTGAATAAAAGGTGAAGAAGGAAGTGCTAGTTACAGACTAACAAGGGATGGGTTATGAGGTGCTCCATTGGGACGATTCAGTAACTTCTAAGTAGGACGGGGAGAGTAGATAGGATTGATCCTCAAAGCGGATAACCCAAGTGTTGTGGGATCGCCGCTCCATCACCAAACCCTCTGCACCGAGGGTGAGCACCGTGGGAGGGCGCAACATGGGCATGGGGTCGGCGGTTTTAACAAAGTCTGGCAGGGCAACGAGGCGCACGCGACAGCCCACGGTGATTTCTGGGGGTGGAGAGGAGGTCATAGATGGGGGATGATGGGTAGGGATTAGGGATTGGAGGTTAGCGAGGGATGGTGGTGATCGCGGTGCGGTGGCGGGGGGTGTTGATGGTGATGGTGGGGGCACCGAAGCCAGCGTCGATCAGGGTTTGCACCAGGTCAAGCTGAAGATATTGGTCCAGGTAAGGTTCGGTGCTTTTCAGTAGGGTGAATACAAAGGGGGGAATGGTTTGGAAGGTGTGGCACTGGGGATTCATGTCCATAAACGCAAAGGTGCCGCCTGGTTTTAAGAGTCGTCGCGCTTCTTTGATAATGGCGATCGCCGCCGACTGAGGCAGCTCGTGAAACATCAACGACGTGCTCACCAAATCAAAAGATCCGTCTGGCAGATGGGTTGCTTCTGCCGCTGCGTGAACCCAGTTGGGCTGGGACTTTTGGCGGTTCATTGTTGAATGATCTGCGTTGTAACGGGCAACGGCTAAAAAGTACGGCGATAGATCAATGCCCGTTAGTTGGGCGTCTGGGAAAATATCTTGCAAAGCAAAGGTGCTCATGCCCACGCCGCAGCCTAGGTCGGCGATCGCCCGAGGAGACTCCAAATGGGGATTATTACGAAAATGGTCCTTAACCAGATCCGTAAAACTTTGGCGCATGTAGGCATCACCGTCGCGGCGGGGCTCATCCCACATTTTGGCGTGAACCGCGTAGGCGGCCACCTCCACCTCCGTTGCGGGCGACCACCCTAAATTCCCTTCTTCGTAAGCGTGAAAGCTGTTGAGATAGTAATCGGGATAAGCTAAATCTGAATTTTCCACTGCCGCTAAATCTTCCTTCCAGTCGCGCTCCTGGAGCTGTTTAGCTTGCCGTCGCCAGGGAATTCCCAAAGCCTCTGCCCGCTTAATGATGCGGCTGCGAGCCTGGTGCTTGGCAAAGCTGGCGACTGGTTTAATGCCCAAAAGTACGTTGACGGCGCGGGAGGCAAAATCGACGGAAGACTTAGAAGATCGAGTTGCTGTAGCGGTCATAGAAGGTTTTAGTAAACTTAATGGGGGCAATAGCGAGGGAAAGAGTAACCACGAACAAGGTGTGCCTGAACAGCGCTTCAAAGAAGTGCTTAAAGAATGCCTATAAAAGCATTCAAAAAAGAACGTCAAGAATGCCTTTATTGAATGCATTTGTCAAAGCAGTTCTAGTGTCAAAGCAGTTCTAGTGTCAAAGCAGTTCTAGTGTCAAAGCAGTTTTAAGTAAGCTCCACCTGTCCCTGTCAATTACCACTAGAGTTTAATCGAGTTCATCAGAGTTTCTCAGCTTCTGCGAAAACGGTAAGATTTTGTTAACTTCCGGTGAATTGTTTTAGGGGCGAATAAGGTGCTAGATAGGAAGTGATTGAAACTCTATTGCGCCGCAGTAGAATCCCCAGTGAAACACTGAATAAAAGTGAAATACTGAATAAAGTCGAATAATTTTCGAACCTTTTCAGACAGAAATTTTAGAGATAAATGGCATTGAAAAAAGCACATTTGAAGTGGCACATTTGAAATGGCAGATTTGAGTAATTGGACAGCAGCTTTACCGGCGTTTGTCGTCACCCTTCGCGAAGGATTTGAAGCCACTTTGGTAGTGGGAATTGTGTTGGCTAGCTTAGCTAAAGCCTCGCGGTCAAATTTAAATCGCTGGGTGTGGTTTGGCATCGTTGGAGGAATTATTGCCAGCGTTGTCATTGGGACTCTTCTTGTGCAAGGAATTCAGGCACTGGATCAGTCTCAGCAAACCTATGCGCCTTTACTTAAGGAGCTTTTGGAAACCAGCTTGGGCATTACTGCGATCGCCCTGTTGGGATGGATGTTGGTGTGGATGACTCAGCAGTCCCAGTCCTTAAGTGGCGAGGTGAAATCGGCTGTAACGGCTGCTTTAAATTCTGATACAGCGGGATGGGGAATTTTCGGCATTATTGCGATCGCCGTAACGCGGGAAGGATTTGAAACAGCGGTGTTCTTAGCGGCTCAGTTTCAAGAGGGACTGGTGACCTTACTGGGGGCGATCGCGGGTTTGTTGGGGGCGGGAATTTTAGGCGTCTTACTATTTCGCTGGAGCATTCGTATTAATATCTCCAGCTTTTTTAAAGTTATGGGAGCGGTTTTAATTGTATTAATTGGAGCGCTGACAATTTCTGCCCTAAAACACGGTAACGGTGTTGCATTAGTCGCCAATGACCTAGGGCTAATTGACTGCTGGTCCCTGCCAGATTCCTGTGTTTTAGGACCGCAACTTTGGGATTTGTCGTCAGTGTTGAGCGATCGCCAATTTCCCGGTTTGGTGTTTAAAACACTTCTGGGGTACCGCGATCATTTGTATGTGGCTCAGGCGATCGCTTATATCGCTACAGTAGCCACGATTTCCGCACTCTACCTACGCAGTTTTTCCACACTTTCCACCAAGCAGAAGGTGAAGCAAGCTAGGCAAGAGGCGCAATAAAAGGCGTTTTAGAAAGTCTGGCCCGGTTGGTAATGTGCCCCCCTTCAAAGGAAAAAACAGTAGGTATTAAAACCCTTACTGCCGCCGTATTTGAGGTTTAATTAACCATAGTCTCTGGCGTTTTGAACATTTGGCTTGAAATTACCGCTAACTGCTCTACGGAGTCCGCAACATGGGAAACCTTAATAAGGCGTTGCCACCAGGGGGCAAAAGCTTTGTCCATTTGCCAATGTAAAAGCCATGCCTTTTTGGAATGAGACGTGCCAGGGACTGGAATCCTTACAGTGGTTTGGCTACTCGTAATTTTGTTGATGTCCCAATCAATCCCTGCACTCCCATAGGGATCAACTCACTGTTTCCTACAGCAGCCCCCTTGTTTTGCTGTCCGTTGTTATGGCAATTTGACTGCCTACACCGGGATCAGCCTGGCGCAGAGGGTGGCAGCAACGTTGCGGCGATCGCACCAGCTTTTATATTCAGCTTCCCCCCGATTGTGAAAGACAAAGGGGGAGACGCCTTAACGCTGCCGTTAGTGTCAACTCCAAAACCTCTGGCGAAAGGACTATGAACAAAAACAATAAAGCCGGCAAAGGTGACTTTAAAAAGCCTAATAATTCGCCGGCTTATTAGGGGCTGTGCTCAGTTAAGCCTCAATTTTTTTAAATTACGGGCGTATATTCGTTACCGTCGTCTACGCCGGAAGCCGCCGGAGGATCGCGATCGCCGTCCGCCAGAACTGCCAAAGCTAGATCCTCCAGATCGCCGTCGCGGCTTTGATGTGGATGTGCCGCTGGAATTACGTAAGGTGCTGGAGCCGACGCCGGAGCCTGTGGATCGATTGGTATTGGTGGGCTGTTTTCGGGTGGTGGTGGTGCGGTTAGTGGTGGTTCCCGCTGTACCTGTCGGAGAGCTTTGGCGATTGGTCGTGGTGGTGCGGGTGGTGGTATTGCCAGTGGTGGAGTTTCTGGATCGGGTGATAGAACCCGTGGTGCGAAACTGCTGGGTGCGCGTTGCCCGAGGCGGCTCGTTGTAGCGGGTTCGGTAGCTGGAAACGGCGCGATCGTAGGTGTTGCCGTAGCCGCCGTAACCCACCAGCGGCTGACCCACCACGTAGGCGGGAGGGACGTAGTAGCGCGGGGTTAGTAAGTCTGAAGCGATCGCCCCCGTCAACACCCCCGTGGCAAACGGACTCCAGTAGGTGGGGCGCTGGCGCACATAAACAATTCTTTCGCGCCCCGTATTAGGATCCACCTGGGTTTGAGCCGTTGACGGAACATATTGAACTTGAAAATCTGGGCTCAAATATAGGATGCGATCGCCCCCCGCTACACGAAAATAAGACGCCTTTCCCGCCTGCAAATCTTCCTCAGAAAGTCGCGCCATTTGCAGCGCATTAGTGCGAAAAACCGGCGACGTTCCCTGGGGCGTATTCAACAACATCAAGCTATATTGCCCGTTGGAGTCGTCATAGCTAACCTGTTGCACCGGATAGTCGCCTGCTGGTATGGCCGCAGAATTAGTGTTGGAGGAGTCAGTGGCCGCCGTTTGACCCGTTGTTCGTGTGGGTGCTTGGGTGGTGTTGGTAGGAGACGATTCAGTGCCACAGGCTCCCAACAGTCCCGCCATTAAACAAAACAAAACCAGTCGATTTCGCCACATAGGTCCAGTAATAACAAGCAAATTTGGGCTCAAAACAGGGTGCGCAGCAGGGAATCAAAGGTCATCGAAGGCTGCATAAAATTCACGCTATTTCGGCGCACATTTTCCATCATAGCCAGCTTCACTAGGGCTTTTGATTCAGTGACTCCTCCTAAACTTCTTTTTACGTCAATGTTCTCTCACGGCACCACTGCTCCATCAGTTTTTGTCCGCTTAGTCGCCCTTTCCCCGTTCCTTGTCACCACTCCTAGACGTTTTTTTTGATGGATTATTAACGGTCGTACCATCAGGGCTTATTCTGTTTCTGTCTTGGGTTGGTTTTTCTGAATCGGAGTAACAGAATGGAAATGCTCGAAACTGAAATTATTGATATTAAAGCTCGCGAGATTCTAGATTCACGGGGACGCCCCACAGTGGAAGCGGAAGTGGAACTTGCCTGTGGAGCCAAAGCCCTAGCCCAAGTGCCCAGCGGCGCATCGACGGGAACCTTCGAAGCCCACGAGCTGCGTGACGACGACCCTACTCGCTACGGCGGCAAGGGCGTCCAAAAAGCCGTTGAAAATGTGAATGAAATTTTAGCGTCGGAGCTGTACGGCTACGATGCGCTGCAACAGGCGGAAGTGGATGCCGCCATGATTGCGAAGGATGGCTCTGGCAATAAATCCAACCTGGGAGCTAACGCGATTTTGGCGGTGTCGTTGGCCAATGCGAAGGCAGCGGCGGTGGCCACTGGCTTGCCTCTATATCGCTATTTGGGCGGTCCCATCGCCAGCGTGTTGCCGGTGCCGATGATGAATGTGATTAACGGTGGTGCCCACGCCGACAATAACGTCGATATTCAAGAATTTATGATTGTGCCCGTGGGCGCGGACTCCTTTAAGGAGGCGCTACGCTGGGGAGCTGAGGTATTTTCATCCTTAAGTAAGGTGCTTAAAGAGAAAAATTTGCTGACTGGCGTTGGCGATGAGGGGGGCTTTGCGCCGAATTTGGGGTCCAATCAAGAAGCGTTGGATTTGTTGATTGCGGCGATCGATCAGGCGGGCTATAAGCCAGGCGAACAGGTGTCGTTGGCGCTAGATGTGGCTTCCACGGAGTTTTTCGCCGATGGCAAATACACTTTCGACGGTTCTGCCCACTCCGTGGAAGAAACCATCGCTTACCTGGATAAACTGACCGGTGCTTACCCCATTGTGTCCATTGAAGATGGGTTGGCGGAAGATGATTGGGATGGGTGGAAAAAGCTGACTGAGTCTGTGGGATCGAGCACCCAGCTTGTGGGCGACGATTTGTTTGTCACTAACCCCGAGCGATTGCAAAAAGGTATTGGTATGGGGGCTGCGAATTCGATTTTGATTAAGCTGAACCAAATCGGTACTTTGACGGAAACGCTGACGGCGATCGACGTAGCCACGCGAGCTGGCTATCGATCCGTCATCAGCCACCGCTCCGGTGAAACCGCTGATACCACGATCGCTGATTTAGCCGTCGCCACCCGCGCAGGTCAAATCAAAACTGGTTCCCTGTGTCGCAGTGAGCGCGTTGCCAAATACAACCAACTTCTGCGCATCGAAGACGAGCTAGGTGACCAGGCAGTATACGCCGGAAAAATTGGTCTTGGTCCCACTGCATAATTAGCAGCGAGAATGAACTGACTCTAAGCCTTTCTGGATTGCTTTTTTTGATTGATTTACAGTCGCTCCAGAAAGGCTTTGATCTTTTTAAACACAAAATCGCGATCGCCATTTAACGGCACAAAATGATTGGAATTGTCTAACCAATGGAGCGTCTTGTCCTCCGATGCCAACCCATCAAAAATCCATTGGGCACCTTGGGGGGCGACCACGGAATCGTTTTTTCCTTGAAAAATTAGGGTGGGCTGTTCCACGCTACCCAGTTGGGATCTAACGATCTTGATGAGCTCCAAGGCACTGTTGACGGCTCGTAAGTTAAAGGTTTTGAACGGGCAGGCTTGCATTGCAGCTGCGCGGATTCTGGGATCACTTATAGCTAAACCCTTCCGAGGCACCTTTCCCACCAGGTTGCCCAACAGGCGATTAGCAAACTCCGCTGCTCCCATAACCGGAACCCATGGGGATGGGGCGATCGCCATAAACGGTGCCATCAAAATTAGCGCCTTGGGCGGATGGGTGGCTTTTTTATCAAGGGCTAATTTCAGCGCCACGGGACATCCCGTGGAAAATCCAATGACGACCACCTCCCCATGGCTCTCCAGCAATTGGTCGTAGGTTTGACTGGCTCGCGCTAGCCAATCTTCCCAATAGGAATCAGGCATTTTGCCGTTTACGGGACGGTAATCGTGACCGGGATAGGCGATCGCCTGCACCGCCCATCCCTGTTGGTTCAAAAAGGGCGCTAGCAATCCCACTTCGTAGGGACCCCCTCCTAAGCCGTGGAGAAACAGACAGGCAGGGCGATCGCCCGATGCTTCCAGGAAAAATGGTTCATTACTCAGGACCAGGCTATCGAGATTGGGCGATGCACTCATGATGTATTCCGTCTTGGGGCTCTAGGCTTCTTGTAGCCCGTTTGGGGGACCATAACCGGCGGAATAGGCCAATCTAATTAAGCGGAGGATTAGGCGGGGAAAATCCGCAGACGGCGGTTGGGCTCGTCGCCAAAGCTGGTGGATGACAGCTTGTAGTGTTCCACTAGCTCATGCTGCATTTTTCGCACCTTAGGCGATCGCGGCAGCAATTCCACAGGCTGTCCCTTAGGCAACACAATCTGCTCTACCGCCAGCCGCGCCTCTTCCAGCGCCTCTAACTCATCGTCATTGCCCTTGCTGGAAAACAAGCGCAAATCCACCGGTTCTGCTTCGCCGTCGTCCATTTTCAACAGCCGCTTTAAGGTGCGGCTAATTTGGGACATATTGTTGGACTTAACAATATAGATGGGAAGCTGACGATTTTTAGCTAAATGGCGCAGCTTGGAATGATTTTTCAGGTGCGATCGCAACGCCAGTACCGCATCCGCTGAATCCAACTCCTTCGTCAAAATTACCGGCAAATTCATCAGCTCAATCACCTGATCCAGCTGGTGGCGGCTAATGGCGTAAGGATAAACGTAGGTGTAGCCACTAATGCGACCGCGATCGTCCACCCCCTTATCCGGCTCCACCGAGCTAGCGTCAAGCAGTTGCTGGAACTCCTCCGATGGGCTCAAGGACGAACCCACGGGACGCAAAGCGCCAATATTATTGCCACGGGACACCCGAGGGGGAACCGCCTGCATCCGTCCCGCGCCGCGCCAGCCGTCCGATCCCGACATGGGCGAATAAACCATACCGTTGCGACCCCGCTTCGGCGAATCCAAAGGCAACTGCTCCTCCGGCTGCTCGTGGGTAACGGACACTTCCCCGTTGTCGTCCACGGTACGCACCTGATGGTCGGCGGGCTTTTTCCGCAACAGCCGGTCAATGGTGTTCGCCACTTCCGGATATACCACCCACCGCTGGCGCTCCTGCATTTCCACCGCAATTTCAAAGGTAGGCGGCGCTTTCCGCTCCAGCACCGTCTTTTGGGACCCTCGACGACGGGCTTCTTCGTCACCCAAGGTCACCGACTGAATGCCCCCCACCAGATCCGACAGGGTAGGATTTTTAATCAAGTTGGCGAGCTGATTACCGTGGGCGGTTCCCACCAGCTGCACTCCCCGCTCGGCGATCGTGCGCGCCGCCAGGGCTTCCAGCTCCGTACCGATTTCGTCAATAACGATCACTTCTGGCATATGGTTTTCCACCGCCTCGATCATCACCTGGTGCTGTAGCTCTGGGCGCGATACCTGCATCCGTCGCGATCGCCCAATAGCCGGGTGAGGAATATCCCCATCCCCCGCAATTTCATTGGACGTGTCAATAATCACCACCCGCTTATCCAAATCGTCCGCCAGCACCCGAGCAATTTCCCGCAGGGCCGTAGTTTTACCCACCCCCGGTCGCCCCAGCATCAAAATGGACCCGCCCGTTTCCACCAAATCGCGAATCATGGCGATCGTGCCAAATACGGCTCGACCCACCCGGCAGGTTAACCCCACCACTTTGCCCTGGCGGTTGCGCATGGCGCTAATGCGGTGAAGGGTTTGTTCAATACCCGCACGATTATCACCGCCAAAATGTCCCACCCTTTCGACGGTATACTCCAGGTCGTCATGGGTAATGGTGATAGCTTCATCGCCCAAATACTCGGAGCCGTGGAAAAATCGCGCCTCGGGACGCCGCCCCAAGTCCATCACTACTTCCACTAGATCATCTAACTTGTCATGGTTGCGCAATAGGCTGGCTAAAGGCAGGGGGAGCACCCCCAGCAGTTGCTCTAAATCGCCGCTGGATTGGGTTCGTCCTAGTTCAATAGATTCCATTAATTCGGTGGACTGCTCGTCGGCTACTTGATCGGTGCTTGCGTTTTCGTGCCTGGGGCTGATAGGGTTGGGGTCGCCGTTGGAGGGGATGGCGTTAGGATTATTATTTGAGGCGGACTCCCCGGAAGCTTCAGTCGCAGGCGTCACGTCAAGCGTGTTGTCGGCGGTCAGTGGTTGGGGCATGTTGTTTGTAAAATTTGCCTAAAATTACCGGTTCAAACTGACATTAAGTTCTTTGCGCTTTATTGAGCTGGCTAGTTCAAATCAATCCTCGAAACCAAACTTAGAGAATTTTGAGAACTTGGAAAAGTTTGGAACAGGGGAATGTGAAATTAAAGCTCGAAAGCTCTTTGGAAAAAAGCTTAGAGGTAGACGCAAAAATCGAAGATAGGTGACCGTTAGGATTTCAACATGGCTTTACTGGGGTGTTTTCTGGGGCGGTAACGGTAAGTGATCTTCGCGGAACTTTCCCTGGAAGTTGCCGGTTCGTTATTTAAGCTGAGTTGCTTTGATATGGTCTTGGCGTTGGTCCTGTTCGCATGGTAACCCCAAGTGGGGGATATTGGGA
Organism: uncultured cyanobacterium; assembly: GCA_937883785.1. Taxonomy (GTDB): domain Bacteria; phylum Cyanobacteriota; class Cyanobacteriia; order CACIAM-69d; family CACIAM-69d; genus CALGDE01. Next base: position 29,262 of record CALGDE010000115.1, on the reverse strand, counting down.
TCACGAAATGGACAATGGTGCAAATGGCTGTAAGCGGCACCAACGCTGGGGATCCGCCAAAAAAGATCTGGAAAACTGTCGAGAAGTTTCAGATTGTTTTAGGAAAATTGTTCTGAGGCGCTGGCGGGTTAGATTTCAAGCTAAGTTGTGGCGTTTTTACTCGCGCTGGAATGTTGCGATCGCCGCCTTAAAAAACACGAGAAATTACAAGTTTTGTCGCTTTGAAATTTCAACTTTAATTGATGAAATCGACTATGCTTTGCCCCTAAGGACGCTGCTTTAAAGGGGCCGGTGTCAAGTTTGTGGGGGAATTGACGGGGACCGAACCTTTTAGGGGGGCAATTAAGTTGCGAGCGATCGCCCGTCCCCTGTGCAGTAAATCTGCCTGGGATTCTAGCGTTAGCGTTTGGTTGCACCGCTGCTCCCGCTGTTCTAGCTGGTCCAATACGGGCTTTAGCTGGGATCGTCCGTAGCCTCCGTAGGCGACTCCAGCGATTTTTCCCAACAATCCCCGCTGGCGTAGTTTGTCGGCGGTGGTTTGGTTGGTGCCGCCCGCAAGCTGGATAAAGCCGGGCAGGTTAGCGCGCAACAGGTCTTCACCGTAGGCGATCGCCGGGTCCGTGGCCTTTTGTCCCAGGTCGCCGCTCATGGGTTTGCCATCCGCTTGCCATAGCCAGGCGCATCCCGATCGCCGCACATCGCTGCCCACCCAATCCCAAATCTCGCGCAAATAGGGAATGGCGTCGGGATGGCGAGGGCAGCTAACGGCTACGAGCCTGAGGTTGGGCAAATAGGGACGTACGGAACGCCATAGGGTTTGAAATTTTTTGTAGTGTCCCACATGGGTGTGAATTTCCAGGGCATCTACCCCCAGGTCCAACACCAGCGCCGGTAAATCCTGGGGCGATCGCTGGTAAGTGACCGCGTCAATGTAGCCGTGGGGGCAAACTGACAGGCACCGCCCGCAGCCATAACACAGGGGCTCGATTACGCTGCTATGGGCGCTGTTGTTAGGGATGTTTGCCTCAAAGGCGATCGCCCCCGTGGGACAGACTCGCTCGCAGGGGCGCGGACAGTGGGCGGGGCAACGGCTGGGATCAAAACGAGCGGTGCGGAAGTGGGGATCTTCGCCATCGTTAACGCTAACCATTAACCAAGGGCGTTGCCAGGAATCGCCTTGTGGCTTTGTTCCATGAACCAATCGTTCACAGGCTCCCAACCCTTCCTGGGCGGCAGCCACCACCGCTGGCTCCGCTGCCACATCAATACAGTCAGCTCCCTCCAGCCCATAGGCAATCACTAGGCTGCGAATGGACGGCACATGCTGGAAGCTAGCGCCGCAAATCAGCTTAAACCAGCCACCAGAGTTGAGGGATTGGAGGGGGGAGTTATTGCAATTCACGCCCCCATGGTAAAAGACCTACCTCAGGACCGCATCTTCTGGTAGCAACCGCTCATCCTCGGGCTCTGTAGGCGGTGGCGCAGGGCGTTCCCAGTTGGGCGACGACAGGTCAGACATGGACTTTCGCTTCTTATCTGCCCGGGCTTTCTTCAGCACTTCTAAATCTTCCGGATCCAAAAGTTCATCGTCCACCGCCTCTAGCTCATCGTCCACTTCAGCGTCTGCAACGATGCCCTCAGCGCCGTTGATCACCCCGGCAATTAGGCGCATGGAAAGCTGATCTTCGTCGGTCATTACGTCAAGGGCGCTGTTAAACCGGCTCTTGACGGTTACACCAGGGCGACCCACCAATAAAATTCCGTCGGTGGCCGGCTCCAGCAACAGGGTGTCATTGCAGCCCGTTAGCGCTGTGGAATCAACCACCACAAAGTCAAAGCGCTGGCGAGCATCGGCGATTAGCTGGCGCATTTCGCTGGACTCGATGATGGCTGCCGGGTTGGGTTGAGGACCGGGGCAGGGAATCATATATAAATTCTCCACGTCGGGCACCAATCGTACGCAGTTGCTGAGGTTGCTGTAGTATTGCAGCGGCTCTTCCAATGCCTCTGGATCCAGGGCCACCCGCAGCGCCCGAGCGTTAGACGGCGATCGCAACCCTAGCTCCAACAGCAAGGTTCGCTTTCCAGCCCGCGCTGAGGCGATCGCCAAGTTGTAGGCAACGACGCTTTTACCCTCCTGGTTATCCATGCTGGTCACCAACACCACCGCCAGTTGGTCATTAAGCTGCCGAAGCTGGCTGCGGAACTGTTCGTAAGCTTCTCCGTAGGGGGACGGCTCCACCAACACCGGCAAAATATCCTCAGGCCAACCGGGCAATACTAGGTCGGGCAGGGTTCCAGCGATCGCCACCTCCCGCTCCGTAAAGGATGCCACTAGTTCCGGCACCGCCTGGAAACGTCCGTCCAAGATACCCAGCACTGCAAGAATCGCTAGGGCGCCCACCAAACCGCCACCGAGTCCAGCCACCAAAAGCAAAATTAGCGACGGACTTTCGGGAATTTCCTTTGACTTAAGCTGGGCAGGACGCGCCAGGGCTAAGCTGCTAACGGTTTCCGCCTCGGCAGCTTCGGCGTCCACCAGCTTTGTTTGCATTTGGTCGTGGAGCGCTTTTTTCAACGCCACCTGCTGAGCCAGGCGATCGCGCTCTAGCTGCTTATTGGGGATTGTGCGATATTGCTGACGCAGTTCCCCTTCGGTACGAATTGCCGTTTGTAGCTGCCGTTGAATGGTTTCCTGTTGGGTTTGCAATTCCACCAGCGCATTAGCTAGCCGCTGCCGGGCAGGGTCCAAATTACTGTTGATTTGCACTGACCCTCCCGCTTCCAGAGGTCGCACATTGCCCGTACCCAAAAGTACCTCTCGTGCCCGCGCCGTCAGTAGTTCTTCAAAAGTTTCTCGCTGACGCTGTAAATCCTGCATCACCGGATGCTGGTCCCGCAGGCGTTTGCTCTGGATGACCCGCTCCGATTCCACCTGGTCTAGCTGAGCTCGCAACTGCTGCACCGTGGGATCGGCACTTAATGCTGAGGACACATAGGCTTCATCCACCGATAGTCCCAGGCGCTGTTCCAAGCTGCTAATTTGCGCCCCAAGTCCCTCGAGCTGAAGGCGTAACTGTCGCTGTTGCTGCTGGCTGTTAGTAATTCCGCCCACTAGGCTACCGTTTTGTACCGCTAGGATGGCAGCGCCTTCAATGCGATCAAAATTTTCCAGTCTCCGCTCCGCTGCCCGCAGATCTCCAATAACCTCTGGCAGTCGATCTTCCACTGAGCTAGTGATTAACTTTAGCCGGGCCACGTTTTGCTGAAGGCTTTTTTCCTCCATTAGCGTCATTAGCAAATCCACTGCCACCTTGGCTCTTCGGGGATTGCCGTCTTTGTAGGCCACTTCAATGTATGGAGAAGCGCCGGGGTCCTTTTCCGGGTCTGGCTGAATAAATTTAACTCGGGCTTTCTTTGCCACCTCTTCTGGACCAACCCTAATTCCCGCTGCCACGCCTTCAATAACGTCATCGGCTAGCAACACCTCTTCCGTAAGAGTTTGTCCCTGCCGTAGAACGTCGGCTCCAGTTTGGGAGAATGACACGGCCTGTTGGCGATAGGACAAAATGCCCTGCATTGTGTAGTTGGGGTCACCGTTGGGCTGGCTGGCAACCACGCCACCGACTACACATCCCAGTGCTGGCAATACCAGTAGTAACCAAGGGTATTTACCAAGGGCGAGTTTAAATCGTTTAACAATGGGATGAGCCATGGCGGATCACAAAATTATTTGCTTAAGCGCTATTAAACCTTAACAAATTTCTCTCTTCTTCCTCTTCTAGAAAATTCCGCAGAGTTAGGAGAAATTTTCATATCCCTTGCTGTCGCCCGTCCTTTATTCGTCGCGGCGATTTTGGGGTGGCTGTTATCGATTGAGCGTTATTCGTTAGGCTTGGTTTGGGGACAACGCTATCGGTAAATATGAAACTTCCTGATTTGGATTTAGCCACCATCGACCGCATTGTGGAAATGGCTTGGGAAGATCGCACTCCTTTTGATGCGATCGCGATTCAGTTTGGCTTGCAGGAAAAGCAGGTGATTGCTTTGATGCGCCGGGAAATGAAGTCTTCTAGCTTTAGGATGTGGCGTAAACGGGTTACCGGTAGAAAGACAAAGCATCTACAAAACAGAGACTTTATTGCGGGAAGGTTTAAGTCACAGAATCAAAAAACTTAGTGCCCTTATTAGACGCTTCAGCCCAGCTTCTCCGCAATTTTTGAGTGATCGTTCACCGAAGAGAAACCATTTCAGTGGCGAGATAAAGTGATACATCAGCTAACAGAATTACATGCCGTTGTGGAGGTTCCTCGACCTCGACAACGCCTCGTTTATCCTTGGGATATTCAAACAATAAAGTCGTGGTCTTTGATTCGGCTATGGAAAGAAACTAGCTCCGCAGAAATCGGATCAATTTTTCTTGAACTTGCAGAATACAACAGAGTTTCAATTAATAGCGATGCCCAAGATGTGATCGGCTCAATTTTGCGCTTAAATGGTGCAGTTTTACCTGGAGGTATTCAAGCCATATCTCAAGGGGAAAATAAGAAAAAAACAAAGGTCATTTGTCCGATGTGCTGTTGCGATTTAAAGGATTGGCATAATTGGGTTGTTTTTTTAAAGACGGGACAGTCGCCTTGGATGGGTCACAGTCCTATGCCCGGTGTGGAGAGAAAAGGCGACGTTGTTCGTATTTACTCCGACATAGAGTCAAAGGAAAAGACCTCAAAGAAATACTTCCACATAGAAAGTTCATACTCTTATTTCAAGCAGCAGTTAAAGCAAGTGGAAAAAGACCTATATGAGTTTTTACTTTGCATTAAAGCTTGGGTAGACGATCTGGGGATGGAAGGAGGTGAAGAGCTAGAGTTGAAATTTGCAGAGTGGTTTCAGATTCTCCCCCCATTTTCGAGAAGCAAAGTCAAATGAAAGGGTAGTGTACAGTTTCGCCATTCAACTTTGCTGACGGCGCAAAATTGCCAGTGCCAAGGTTTGCCCGTCTACTCCCAGGGGCGATCGCTCCTCTGCCGCCAAAATCCCAGCCTCCGCATGCCAACCCGCCGCCGTCGCCGCCCAATCCAACCAATCCCCATGCCACGGATTGCCGCTATTTTTTGCCGCCTGCGCCCCAGCCCACAATCCCCCCAACAACCCCGCCAACACATCGCCACTTCCCCCTCGCGCCAGGGCTGGCGTACTGTGGGCAACGCCTTGTGAATTTCCATGAGCGTCCGCCAAAACCGTACGGGCTCCCTTCAGCAATATCAAGCTTTGCCAATGTTGGGCGGCTTGGGCGGCGGCGTCCAGACGATCGCCCCTGAGCACATCTGATAACTGGGGGCAAAGCCGCTTAAACTCACCGGGATGGGGAGTGAGGATTGTGGGCGCAGTGCGATTTATAGGAGCAGTTGTTTGGGCTAAGGCGGTCAAGGCATCAGCGTCGAGGATTAGGGGCGCGTCCGTTTGCAGTAGCTGGGGCAGTAGGGCTTGGGCGCTGGAAACCGTTAAACCACAGCCAGCAGCGATTCCGTCGTAGGAGCGTTTTTCCAGCAAACCGTCGGGGAGTTGGGCGATTGCGCCATCATCCGTTTCGGGGCAGCCAATTACCAACGCCTCTGGGAGTTGTGCCGTCAAAATTGGCTTGAGGCTGACGGGTACAGCAATGGTCAACATGCCGACGCCGCTAGCCCGTGCCCCCAATCCCGCCAAAATCGCCGCGCCGCTGTAGGTTTGGGAGCCGACGATTAGCAGCAAATGTCCCTGGGTGTATTTGTGGGCAAGGGGCGATCGCTTTGCCGGGCTGCACCAGGTTTGTGGCGTAATTCGTTTGGGGTTGGGCGCTGGCAAAACGGCGCGAATATCGTCGAGGGGCAGGTCGAAGTCGATTAGTGTTGCTTTTCCCTGATGGGCGATCGCTGCATCCTGCAAAAAGCTACGTTTCCAAAGTCCCAGGCAAAAAGTTTGGGTTGCTTCGATTGCGGTGCCCAGCACTGCCCCCGTATCGGTGTGGATGCCGGACGGTAAATCAATGCTCAAGATGGGGCGATCGCTGGCATTGATTTGGGCGATCGCTGCCGCCAGTTCACCGGTAATCTCCCGCTCCAGTCCAAAGCCGAACAGTCCGTCGATTAGGACAATATTGGGTGTTTGGGGCGATCGCGATGACGGTAGTTCTGGCACATTCAGCAAATTATCTACCGATTCAGCGATGGGGATATCCAAACTTTTGCAGTAGCGCCAATGGTCGTCCGTAAGGGGTTTTCGGCGTTCAAAAGGATGAAAAAGCTGCACCGAAAACCCTCGGAGCCATAACTCTCGCGCCACCACCAGAGCATCGCCACCGTTATGCCCCGGTCCCACCAGCACACCAATCTTCGCCGGACAGCTTTCGTCGATATAGTCCAACAACACCTGCAAAATTTGCTGGGTAATCAACATCCCCACCTTTTCCATAAGGGCCGCCACAGGCATTCCCGCCGCAAACACCCGCCCTTCGATCCCTCGCATCTCCGCCGCCGTTACCGCAAAGGGGGCGATCGCCGCTCTAGGTTGCCGAGATGAGGGGGAAAAGGGCATTGGCAGTTACTGGAGAGTTATTCAAAAGTGCTGGGATTTTGGGCGATCGCCTCAGCCCGTTTAGCTTCAATAGCAGTTACATAATCGGGACAGGCGACCTTGGCTGCATCACAAATTGCTCGATCCACCGCCAGTAAATCAGTGCCATAGGCAGACCAGCCGCAGGGGACCGCTGCCTTTTTGCGATTGGGTTTTAGGTCCGGGCTGAGGTAGGCGATCGCCCCATCCACAATGCCGCCGTCAAATAAATAGCCAATGCAGCCGTACACGTCTTCTAAAATTTTCGGCACTGACGGGCGATGAAGCTGACCGCGCGAGCTAGTGCTGCGGGCTTTGTATTGGGCGCGGGGAAATAGTCCGTAGAGATTTTTTAGCGACGCCGACACTAAGGTGCGCCCTTTTAGCTGAGTGCGTTTAAAAGCACTTACGGAAATGCAGCAATCCACCTCTCGCAACAGTGCCGGAGCCGTCATAGCCTCGTAACGCACCGGTTTATCAAAGCGATTTTCATACTCTGCTAGGGGTACTGTGTCCGCATCCAGCAGCGCCATGCCATCGTCCAAAAGTCCTGCAATACCGTGGGTTGCCATAATTTCATCGAACGTCACCTTGGAGCACACCCCTTCCAAAATGGTAATTTGTGCGCCAGGACTAGCTTTGCGTAACTCCTGCAAAACCGTTGCCAACATCTCCAAACTCACCGTGACAGGCGCTGATTCAGGGTAACCGAGGTTAGGTTTAACTAGGATATGGTTAGCGTTGTGGGTGGTGGGCGGCAGGGTAAACTCGGCGGCAAATTTTTTACTTTTTACCGCAACGCCGGGGGGGCACAGTACGGCAGACTGGGTAGCCATGGATAAAACCGGTGACGAGGGCAGAACTTAGGATAACGAATATGGTGGGAACTGAAACGAGCGGTTTCTTATCATGGGGTAAGAGTTGAGTGGTTTGGAAGGGGAGTTTATGAATAATTTTGCGCATAACAATAGGATGCTGAAGCGGATTGCAGGATTGGGCGCGATCGCCGGAGCTTTGGCGATTAGTTGGGGTTCGGGAGCGGCGATCTCCCAGGAAAATCAAGATCAACCCCGCCGCCCACGCCCGGCATTTTTTGAAGAATCTCGCCGGGGGAATCGCGCTGGATTTAGCGATACATTTTTGGGCGACGCCTTGAATGGCTCGGCAGATCCCCTCAGTGGCGGCGGTGCGGCAGGTACCGGCAGCGACACCACCACCGTGGACAATGCCATCAGTCAGCCTCGCGGACGGGCAGCCCAACCGGCAATCACCGTTGATCGTACTCGGGTGATTATTCCCAACGCTGGCGAAGTTCGATCCACTGGCTCACGCTAAAGGAAACCGTGGGGAGCATATGCCTTAAAGGCGACCCCCACAGCTCTCCCACAGCTATTGACTTTGGCATTTGATGGCGTTTAATCTGAGCGTCTAACGGCTAGCACCCCCTAAAGCAGCGAACTGTCGGGATAGTCCATTCCACGAAACCATCGATCTAGGTCCTGGGCGATCGCCTCCAGTTCACTAACTTTCAACATCGCCTCATCAGAAACCGCCCCTTCCACCCGGGTTCTCTTATCGGCATCCTCAACCTGGTAAGACGACGACTGGGATGAATCTCGCACCCGACTTGCTAGCTGTTGCTCAACGCTCTCACTTTCGTCCAGCACGTCGTAATCGTCATAGTCTTCGTCCTCCGAATAAACCAGCGCGTCAAAAGGCGTATTGAGGGGATCAATGTCCTCGATATTTGCTGTTTCAAAATTTGCTGTTTCAAAAGCGTTTTCAGAGGTGCCTTCAGGGGAAAGCTGGGCGACCCTAGGTTCCTGATTTCGTCGCCAATATTGGGTGAGTAAACTGGCTCCGACGATCGCCCCCTCCTGGGAATGCGGCCACCGAGCCATCAGCGACACCAACGGCACTGGTCCCACCAAAGCACTGAGGCGATCGCACAAATCCGTTTGGCGACATAGTTCTTGAGAGAGCCGAGTCCATCGCTGCAAATCCGCCGCTAGTTCCTCCAGCGATCGCCACGGCACAGCTCCAAAGGAAAACGACCGCGTTCCCCTTACCCCCACCTCAAAGCCCGCCACCGGCACATAGCCCCAAATCCATGCCCGCTTCAGGGATTCATCGAAACCAACGGGCACACAGGCCACCGTCTCTTCCGACAAATCCAACGGTAGATCACAGGTTAAGTTTGCGTCAGTCAAACCAACGTTAGTCAAATCAGCGTTAGTTAAATCAGCGTCCGTATTGCCATCGTCGTCGCCTGCCCTGTCCGTATCGGAACGGCTAACTTCGGGTAAAATCACCGGACGACATAGAATTTGCCCCCCCGAGTCTTCCCCTGCGCCCCCCACCTCCAACTCGGAAAAATCCAACATTCCCCACAGGGCCACCGCCGGGCGATCGCCATAGCGACAGGGAATATCTAGCCATTGCAATAAACTTTGTGCCGCTTCCATTGCTAAGTGGTTCAGCATTGCCACCTTGCCAAAAGCAGGGTTTGACTGTTCAGCAGCGATCGCCAGCCCGGTGCGCAGCCAGTTAGGCTGAACGGCGACCGGCACCGGAGAAGGACAGTTAGCCATAATTAATTCGTTGGGAGTGATTTTGGAGTGATATTGAAGAGCCAGCTTTGTGTGCCAGCACTTACCTGGGAATGCGTAATAATAACGCGCCCTAGTAAGCTACTCGGAATTGGGATCAGTATCAGGTAACAAATCTGACTTCAATAGCCGCTGGGCATACATTTCAGACTGGGCTTCAATCTTTTGAGCAATTTGCCTCAATAAGGGTAAACACTTACGCTTCCAGTGACTATGGACGGTTTGCTCCTTTACTTTGAGCTGTGCCGCCAGCGATCGCCACGACAGCTTCTTTTCCGCTGCCAGCGCCCCAACTTTTTCCCCCCGCAGCCGCAACAGTATTTTTTGCGCCACGTCCTGACAGTTTAGCCGGGTCGATTGACGGGCATGACATCCTTTCAAAGCACAGTCAGGATCCTGCTCAATATAAAGCTCCACCAATAGTCCCTGGCGCTGGGTATTTTCTCGCTGGACTCGGCTAATCACCCTGTCTAACCCCGACAGGGTAATCCCGTCCAAATCCGCCGAGATTGTTTCTCCCAAGGTCGCTGACGACTCGTTATTTTGGGCGATCGTGCAATCCAAACTCAAAGTGCCTTCACCTCGCCGCCGCACATCCTGGCGATAGAGATCCTTTACTCGATAGCGCAGTTGCCCATTCAGCCAAGAAATAAACCGCCAGCGGATGTTAGTGGCGCTGTCATCCCAACAACATTGAAACTCCGTTAGGCGCTTGTTGATGGTTTGTAGCGCCTCGTTAAGGGCTTCCCCATAGTCAGGATGGCTGTGACGGTATAAATCGGGCATTTGGGGAATCAGCAACAACAGGCGATTAAGTTGAGAAACATCACCTGATTTACCTAACTCGTGAGCTGACGCTGGGAAAAAACGCTGGGGATCTCGCTCGTGGAGGGCGTTTTTAAGGGTGCGAACAAAGGTTTCATCAAGGGGGTAGGGAATAGGATCCCGAGGGGAGCGGTACGACGGAGCGGACGATCGCGGAATTGGAGCCATCGAAGGGAATGTGCGAGGGAGAGTTGGTATTTTGTATACAATGTTGGTGACTGCGATAATGCCTCACCTTTTATAACCTCATCAAAACGAAGGTTATGTGGCAAAGGTAGATGGCTACTGAGCTTATAGTGTGTAACCACCCTCGAAAATGGCATGGGGCACTGGAGGGTAGTGGTGTGTGGCACTGACAAATGTGAAATATTCAGGTAAGCACAGTCAACGTCCAATATTTACGCCCTCAAGGTGTGCTATTCATTACCTCTGTTGCGTTGCACCGTAGGGGCATAGTTGGAACGCTTTGAGAGGGGAAATAAGGGCTGTAAGTTAGGCGGCGTATGGATTTGGGACGCTTCTGTGGTGGCGATCGCCCCTAAGGATTGAAATTCGAACACTGAAGCTTAAAAACTAAAGCTTAGAAATTGAAGTAGATAAAAGGCACTCCTTCGGGAGCCAAAATCCAAACCGCCAATAGGCAGGTGGGGGCAAGGGCAAGCTTTATGGGCCAGTTAAGTTTCAGGCGAAGTCCTTTTTCGATGCCATAGTTAAGCACCATAACGCCCACAATTCCTAACAATAGCCAAACTATTTGAGACCGATCCAATCCCAATGTTTCCTGATAAACCAAGGTGACAAACTGGGGGTCAGCGGGGTGATTAAAGAAGTGGGCGATCGCCCGTCCAGATTGGTTTAAATCCGGCAGACGGAAAAATATCCAGCTAAAGAATACGGTGGCTTGGGTAAGGCTCCAGCCTAGCAGCCAGCCGGGGGGAGATTTCCAGAATTTTTGCAGTTGGGGGAGACGCTGGCTCAGATTTTCCGTGCAGCGATGGAGCGCCAGCCCGAGTCCATGAATGCCGCCCCACACGATAAAGCCCCATGCCGCACCGTGCCATAATCCGCCGAGCAGCATCACGATGCACAGGTTCAGGCAGGTGCGCCATAAACCGAGCCGGGAGCCGCCGAGGGGGAAGTAAAGATAATTTCGTAGCCAGGCTCCTAGGGTCATATGCCACCGCCGCCAGAAGTCGGCAAGGCTGTTGGATAGGTAAGGGAAGTCGAAGTTCATGGGCAGCTCGAAGCCCAGCAGTAGGGCACTGCCTCGGGCGATATCTACATAGCCGCTGAAATCCAGGTAAAGCTGCAAGCCATAGGCGACGGTGGCTAGCCAGATATCACCGCTGCCTGCCCGCTCCAGATTGTTGAACGCAAGGTTCACCCCGATCGCCAAAGAGTCGGCAACGATTCCTTTCTTGATCGCACCGCAGGCAATTAGCCAAAGCCCTTCGCTGAGTTGGGCTGAATTTAGAAAACGCTGTTGGGCAATGTTTTTTAGCTTGCTGGCTAGGGTTTGGTAGCGAACGATGGGACCGGACAGTAGCTTTGGGAAGAAGAGTTTGTAGGTGGCAAACTCAATAAAATCTTCGGCGGGGGGGGCGCCGCGAAAAACGTCCACCAGGTAAGCGATGCATTCGAAGGCGAAGAAGCTTAGCCCCAGCGGTGCGGCGATATAGCGGGTCACCCAGCCAGCGATATCGAAGAGGGCGGGTTCTTGGAAGCCCCAACCCAGGGTGTTCAGCACAAAGGGGACGTATTTAAAGCCGAAGAGCAGCAGGATATTGAAAACAACGCCGATGGTGAGGAGCTTTTTGCGTTGTTGTTGTCGTCGCCCGTCGCGCTGAGGATGAAGCAGGTTGCGCACCTGGAGGCTGGGCACGCCTCCAATTGCCAGCCCCAGCCAAAAATTAATCAACACCCCCGCCAGTAGCAACGTGATGTCGATGGGTTCGTGCAACCCGTAAAAAACCAGGCTGACAATTAGCAGCACCGACAGTCGCCATAGTCGTGTTGGAGCAAGCCAAAAGGCTGCCACTACCAACGGCAAAAACAGGGTGTAGGACAGGGACAGAAAGGTCATGGGATGGGTGACAAACAGCGCGTTGGTCAGGCGCACCCAGTGAACGCACTAATTAAAGTGGCTCAAGCCTACCCCATTCAACCGGAGGCTTCAACGCATGGCGAACGAGAAATAATCCGCCACCCTGCGATCGCCTCAGTGGATATGTGAAAAGTAAAAAAGCTAATGATTCAGCCTGTGGTTGAACAACTAACAAACCCCATCACATCAGTTCAATCCTTCCGAAGAACGTTGCAGATCAAATGGAATTTCGATTATAAATCTGGTTCCTTCACCAGCAGAGGATTGGCAATGAAGGGTGCCGCCATGCTTTTCGGTGATGATTTTATAGCTGATGGACATTCCAATGCCTGTGCCCTTACCAACAGGTTTTGTGGTGAAAAACGGATCAAAAACCTGCTGGCGAATCTTTTCTGGAATCTCTGGCCCATTATTCTCAATGTGAATTGCCACTCGATCAGTCCCAAGCCGCTGAGTGTGAAGTTTGATGGTACTAGGGTTTTGATTAATCGCTTCTAAAGACCGATCGAGATCGCGCTCTTCTAAAGCATCTAAGGCATTAACCAAGATATTCATAAACACCTGATTCAATTGCCCTGGATAACATTTCACCAGGGGTAGATTACCGTAGTCTTTTTCAATTTGAATTCCGGGTCGTTCAGAGGTCGCTTTGATGCGATGATCTAGGATCAACAACGTGCTATCAAGCCCTTCATGAATATCTGCTGCCTTGTATTCTGATTCATCCAAGCGAGAGAAATTTCTAAGGGAACTTACAATCTGGCGAATGCGTTTTGTCCCAACTGTCATTGAGTCCAGAATTTTGAGAGAGTCTTCCCTTAAAAAGTCTAAATCAATGTCTTCAATTCTCTCTTCAATCTCAACGGATGTGGTGGGATAAGTCGTTTGATAAAGCTTAATTAGATCAAGCAGATTTTGGGTGTTCTCAATCAGTGGAGTAATGTTGCCGTGAATAAAGTTCACCGGGTTATTAATCTCGTGGGCGACACCTGCAACCAATTGCCCAAGAGATGACATTTTCTCGCTTTGGATTAGTTCGAGGGTTTGTCTATCAACCCTTAATTGCAATTGTTGTTTCTGAGCGACTAATGCCGTAGATCGAGACTCAATTTCGCCGGCCATATACTCAAATGATCGAGTAAGGTTCTCAACTTCTTCAATTTCTGAATGCTTGGGAAAGTCAACTTTTTCTCCTTGACCCAGTTTGAGTGCGAATTTGGCCAGATCAGTAAGGGGGATAATCACCTTGGTTTTGATTATGGTAGAACCAATTACCAGCACAATAACGACGATAACTAATTCAGAGATATACCAAATTTGAGCCGTAAACGTTGTTGTCTTGAATTGCGCCTGTCGCTCCTCCAAAAGGCGGGACTCTGCCTCAGTGAAGTTGTAAAGGATAGGGCGCATATCGTCCATCAGTTGCTTACCTTCGTCAGTTTTGACGAGCGCCAGAGCCTGATCTTTCCGTCCGCTTGTGGCTAGGTCAATCGTCTCCTGCAACTCCGCAAACTTCTGTTGCATCAACCCCTGAATTTCTTCTAATCGCTGCTGTTGAGCATCGTCGCTATGGGTCAGAAATTTAAGCTTGTTTAGTCTTTCCGTTGCTCCTTGTCTACCGGTGTAGTAAGGCTCCAAATATGACGGCGAATCCGTTAGTAGAAATCCTCGTTGCCCGGTTTCTGCGTCCACTAACTGCTTATCAAAGTTGGCAGCGGTGGTGATTACTTCATGGGTATGCGTCACCCAATAGTTATCGTCTAAAGCCTGCTTTTCTCCGACAATGAACATCACTAAGCTGATGACACTAATCAGCGTCATCGTCAGAAAAAATACTCTGTAAATGCTTGTGATCGTTGTTTTTTTTCTTGTTCGGCGCATTTTCAGCAAAATTCTATTGGTGCAGGGCTAAGGATTAACTGACTGACTGATTCAGGGGTTTACCGCTATTCCCAACCTGAAAGATAAACATGTTTTCTCCACCGATGAGCCATGGGAATAGATGCACAAAAGCTGAGAGCCAAGGTGGGTCATCAACTTTTAGTCTCTTATTTTTACCTTACCCAAAGTCAATGAGATCAGTCCCACCCCGATCACCCCAATCAGCGTACTAATGTCACTCATCAGACTGCCGAAATTGCGCTGCCCATGATCGCACCGCCTTTCGTATCGCTCGCTGCCCTTGGGAACGATGCTGCTCAATCAAATCTGGTAACTCGCTCGCAGGAATTTTAGGAAGCGCCACACTGGTTTCTCGCTGCTGGTAAATCCCCTCTTTTACCAACTCGTCAATCTCCAGTTTACCCTCGTCATAACGCCAAATTTCTGGCACTCCCAACTGAGCGTAAATAGGGAACCTTGCCAGGGATTTGCTGGTTACATCAATTTCCAACACTAAATCTGGCGGCGGATCTGTCTTCAAGCTGGTGTCAAGATCTGTTCGCCCCCGCACCATCGCCTCGTTTTGAATATAAAAACAATCATCTGCCTCTACCCCCATTTTCTTCAGATGCTGACGCCAGGTGGTGGAGCCGTAACACGCATAATCCATGTCTAGCTCGTCTGCAATATCCTTAACCAGGTCGCTGAGGGAAGATTTGAAATACTCGTGCTCGGGAAAGGGGACCATAATTTCTAACTTTTCATTGTCATACGCTAATCGGTAGCCAGAGGTGTAGCCAAAGGTCAGGGCGATCGCCTCAAACTGCTCCCAGGTCACCCCTTGAAACACCACATGACCGCCACTGGGAATCATCAAACTATCGGGGGAAATAGCAACGGTGGGGGTGGCAGTAACCGGGGCAACAACCATGGGACTTTCTCCGACGAAATCTCATAGCAAAACAACTACTCTCAATCTAACCCCACAGCCTCCCAACTATCCCAAGCCGAGAATTACTCCTAACCCGATCGCTGCGATCGCCCCAATCAGCGTATTAATGGCGTTTACTACTTCGTTGGTCATCCAGTTGAACTTGTCCTGAAGGGTGGCACCGATAAAACTTTCGGCGGTGGTGCCAATAAACGCTGCCACTGCGCAGATGGCAATGCCCAGCAGGGAAATTAAACCCACGCCCCAGCCGCCCAGCGCAATCAACAACGAACCAATAACTCCGGCGATCGTCCCTTCCAAACTCACCGCCCCCTCGGTACCCGCCGCCACCGGCTGTAGGGTGACCATGGAAAACGTGCGCTTACCGTAGGCTTTACCAATTTCGCTGGCGAAGGTGTCCGATAGTTTGGTGGCAAAGCTAGCCACATAGCCCAGCCATAGCCAGGGAATCCATTGAGGAGAGTTTGTGGCGATCGCCCCCAGCACTCCCAGAGCACATACCGTCGCCGTCGCCGCCGAACCCCACACATTTTCCGGACCCCGCGCCCCGGATCGCTTCTCCGCAATCCCCGCCGCTTCCTTTTCCGCCAACCCCACCCGCGTCACCGCCGACCCGGCAATAAAATATAGCCCAACCACCACATAGCCCGGCCACCCCAAACATCCCCAAACAATTACGCCCAAAAACCAAGCATGGACAATCCCCGCCGGGGTCAACAACGCCTTGGGCAATCGCCACACAATCAACAGCAGCACCGCGTTTAAAACCGCGCCAAATAGCCACGGCTGCCAGCTCAACTCGCTACCCACGGTGACCCAATCGGCGATCGCCCCCATCTGTTCCCCTCGCACCTGCGCTTCGTCCTATCTATCCTAAATTGAAAGCCTAAATTGAAAGGACTTTGAGGGTGGAGACTATGGAGCGAGACCTATCAGGATCAGCAGTATTTCACTTGGCATTTCCCGTATTGGATATGGCGCAGGCAAAGGAGTTTTATGGAGATCGGCTTGGCTGTGAGGTAGGGCGCGAGTCAAAATCGGCGCTGATTTTAAACCTCTACGGCAATCAGCTAGTAGCCCATTTGGCGAAAGATATTTCTCCCCAACGCGGCGTCTACCCCCGCCATTTCGGGCTGGTATTTGAAACGCTGGAGGATTGGGAGGCATTGGTGGAACGGATGCGATCGCAGGAAATTCCGTTCTACGACAAACCTCGCCGGCGCTTTACCGGTGATTGGCTAGAACACTACACCGTTTTTATCGCCGACCCCTTCGACAACCTGATGGAATTCAAGTTCTACTGCAATGCCGAAGCTGTGTTTGGCTCTCGGGGGGATTCGCGTATTGGCGATCGCACCCTCGATAACCAGCATTAGTCGCCGGTAACGGACAAGCCTTCAACCCAAATGCGTGGGCAAACGCCGCCGGGGGTCACTTCCGTTTCCTCTTCCACATAAATAATGGACTTCAGCAGTTCGCGGAAATCACCGGCAACAGTGGCAGAATCAACGCTGCGGCGACTCCCCTTATTCACCAACCAACCGTCAAAGGGCAACGAGAATGACCCCTCCAACGATTTCACACCCGCGTGCAGCGCCTGCACCTCATCAATAAAGATCACGTTCTCAGCGGTATCCAAGCTGTAGGATTTCTCCGCCTGCTCCCCTCGGGTGACGTGGTAAAACTCAGGACCGACGCTAACCTTTGCCCCAATGCCCGCATGACCAGTGGGCTTCGCTCCCATGCGCTTTGCAGTGCCAGCGCTATGGAGGAAGTTGGTCAGCACGCCCTTTTCGATTAGCGCCACTCGCTGGGTTGGTGTGCCCTCGCCATCGAAATAGCTAACGCCAATGTTGTCGGGATGGTGGGCGTCGTCGTAAACCGACAGCAGGGGAGAGGCGATCGCTTCTCCAAGGGATTCCGCCGTCGAAAGACTTTGATTATCCAAAATACTTTGGGCGTTATACATATTCGAGAACGCCCCCAGCAAACTCAGAAATGCTTCAGCGGAAAACACGATGGTGTATTGCCCCGACGGCACCGTGCTGTAATCCAAATGGCTGACAGTTTTCTCGATCGCCTCGCCCACGCAGCCGTCCATATCTAACGTCGCCAAGCCTTGGGACACCCGGTAAGCACCAGCGCTGCGAGGCTTCTTGCCCTCCTGCTCCGTTTTGCTCACTAAATAAGTAGAGGCAACAGACCGAGCTTCGTGGCGCATTGCCCCTTCGCTATTCAGATAAAACCGCTCCGTATCGCTTTGGGACAGGTTGTTGTAGGGCACTGCCGCGATCGCCGGGTGAGCATCCAAAAATTCCTTTTCCGCCTTCACCAACGCATCCAACAAATCAGGAATCGGCGCAGGTTCCACAAGATCGCTCTTTAAGTCAGGAATCGGCTCAGTGGCAGCGGGGCTAAAATCCGGCGCGTGTTCCACCACCCCAAACTCGCTCGCCTCCTTCGCCGTCGCCAACGCTGTCTTCAACCCCGTCTGATCAAAATCCGTCGTGGACGTAATTCCTACCTGCCCCTTCTCGTTCCAAACTCGCACCGTTACACCGGACCGCTGGGACGCCTTCACATTCTCCGGCTCCCCCTTATCCACCTTGACGCTGGTTGAATCTGTGGATGACCCATAAATATCAAACTTGGCGATCGCCAGTTCTTCCGCCAAGGTTTGTGCCGTCGAAGCCAGAGTTTGAATGTCGATCATGGGTAGCTAACTAGAACCGAGTTACGGGGATTGATACAAATCTCAACGTTTTCAATATAGCGCTCTCAATCCCCCTTTAGCTGGTGCTAACGGTGAGGCGATCGCGAATAAACTTCCCAAGCTGAAAAATTTCATCGGGACAAATGCTGTGATCCATGGGGAAATCGAAGTAGGTGACGGATGCTCCCCGTTTGCTGAGATTTTCTTTCGCCATTTGCGCCATTTGCAGCGGCACGATGGGATCGCGGGTGCCGTGCATAATCAGAACCGGCGGCGCACTGGAAAGATCTTTGGGTGGATCGTGGTGCAGGTAGCCGCTTAAGGAAACTAGTCCGGCTAAAGGCAGATCCAGCCCCACATCCAAGGTCATCGCGCCTCCTTGGGAGAAGCCTGCCAGGATGGTTTTTTCCAGAGGCACCTTAAGTTCGGCGGTGATTTCGGTGAGCCAGTTTTTTAACGCATCTCGACTGTTCTCCAAACCGGGATAACCTTCCGCTTCCAAGTCGTACCACATCAGCCCCTGAGGATTATGGGGATGGGGCATGGGCGCATCGGGAAATGCAAAGTAGCAATTGCCAAAATCCAACATCGGCGACAGGGATACCAAATCGGCGCTGTTTGCCCCCCAACCGTGGAGGACAATCACCAGCCCATCAGCGTTTTCAGCGTCTTCGGGCGGAATCGTAGTGGCAGTTAAAGACACAGGCGCACACCTCTGTGAAATGCTCTTGTAGAATGCTTTCGTACTGAATCTAGGGTACGCACGAATTGCACCGTCTACGGCGGGTCGTATCCAAGATCATTTTCCAAAAATGAGAAGTTTATGGCACCGTTAGCACTGCTGAGCGTTTCCGATAAGACCGGCGTGGTGGAGTTTGCCCGTCAACTGGTGGAGAAGCACAACTATGAAATCGTCAGCAGTGGAGGAACGGCAAAAGCCTTACAAGATGCCGGGATTCCCGTCACCAAAGTCTCCGATTACACCGGCTCACCGGAGATCCTGGGGGGACGGGTCAAAACCCTACACCCAAAAATCCACGGCGGTATTCTCGCTCGCCGCGACCTGGACAGCGATGCCAGCGATTTAGAAGCCAACGGCATGCGCCCCATCGATTTGGTGGTGGTCAACCTCTATCCCTTTGAAGCCACGATCGCCCAGCCCGACGTCACCCGCCCCCAGGCGATTGAAAAAATCGATATCGGCGGACCCACCATGGTGCGAGCCGCAGCGAAAAACCACGCCCACGTCACCATCCTTTGCCAGCCTGATCAATACGAAGGCTACTTGGCAGAATTGGATACTAACGGTGAAGCGTCCCTAAGTTTTCGGCAGGCAGCCGCTCGGCAGGCGTTTTGGCACACCGCGAACTATGACTGCGCGATCGCCAATTACCTCACGGACAACGACGCCACTGAAGAAACCGAGAGCTTACCGTCGTCCTATGCCACAGCAGGCAATTTATTCCAAAGCTTGCGCTACGGCGAAAACCCCCACCAAACCGCGGCTTGGTATGCCTCCGGTGCCGCCAATGGCTGGGCTGCGGCAGAGCAATTGCAAGGTAAAGCCCTGAGTTACAACAATTTGGTGGACTTGGAAGCCGCCCGCCAAATTATTTCCGACTTTGCCGATCCGAAGAATCCCCCCGCCGTCGCCATTCTGAAGCACACCAACCCCTGCGGCGTCGCCGTTGGTGCAGCAGTGGATTCGCCTTTGGAAGACACCTACCGCAAAGCCCTCGCCGCTGATTCCGTCTCCGCCTTCGGTGGCATCGTTGCCGTAAACCGTCCCATCGATGCTGACACCGCCGCCGCCTTTACCGAAACCTTTCTGGAATGCGTCGTGGCTCCCGGCTGTAACGACGATGCCAAAGAAGTGCTGGCGAAGAAGAAGAACCTGCGAATCCTAGTGTTGCCGGATTTAACTGCCGGACCTTCCCGCACCGTAAAGGCGCTCGCTGGCGGATTTTTAATGCAGGACGCCGACAGCCAGCCCATTAACTCCGACGATTGGAAAGTGGTCACCGATCGCGAACCCACCGCCGATGAATTAACAGAGCTTGCCTTTGCCTGGCGAGTGGTGAAAAACGTGAAATCTAATGCCATTGTCGTCACGGGCGATCGCGCCACCCTCGGCATCGGCGCGGGACAAATGAATCGGGTCGGCTCCGTCAAAATTGCCCTAGAGCAAGCGGGCGAAAAATCCCACGGCGCAGTGCTCGCCAGCGACGGCTTCTTCCCCTTCGACGATTCCGTACGCACCGCCGCTGGCGCCGGAATCACTGCCATCATCCAACCCGGCGGCAGCATGCGTGACAACGAATCCATCAAAGCCGCCAACGAACTGGGCATTGCCATGGTGTTCACCGGTATGCGCCACTTCCTGCACTAGTCTCTGCACTGGGTGCTGCAACACTCAGGTCGGACTGTGACGATCGCCCATGGGGAGATCCGTCCGGCGATCGCCCCAATACCCGCCCCATTGCCCCTAAGTAATCTGGCTTAATCCATCCATTCGATTGATACAATACGACCCAAGAAAAAGTAAACACCCGTTTCGTTCCCGATCCGTTTTCTAGAGAAGCATCCCAAGTCCTTACGCCGCCATGATCCAAGTCGCCCCAAAACCCACCACCGAATTAGATATCGAAGCCCTTGACGCAGAATTAGTCAGCAAGCACCCCAAAATCATCATGGAGCGTGCCCTGTCCCTATTCGACAATATCTCCATCTCTTTCAGCGGCGCGGAAGACGTGGTGCTAATCGACATGGCCCACCGACTGGGGATGCCCTTCAAAGTATTTAGCCTCGACACCGGTCGCCTCCATCCGGAAACCTATCGTTTCCTAGAAGATGTGCGGAAACACTACGATATTGAAATCGAAGTGATGTACCCTGAAACCGCCGCTGTGGAAGAGCTAGTGCGGAAAAAGGGCATGTACAGCTTCTACGAAGATGGACATAAAGAATGCTGCGGCGTCCGCAAAGTCAAACCCCTGCGCCGCAAGCTGAGCACCCTGGATGCCTGGGTCACTGGACAGCGCAAGGATCAAAGTCCCACCCGCTCCGATGTGCCCGTCATTCAAAACGACGGCTTCTTCGGCAGCCCCGACCATCCCCTCGTAAAATTCAACCCCCTCGCCAACTGGTCCTCAGAAAAGGTGTGGCTCTATATCCGCTCCTACGAAGTGCCCTACAATCCCCTCCACGAGCGTGGGTTTATTAGTATTGGCTGCGAGCCCTGCACCCGACCCGTATTGCCCAACCAGCACGAGCGGGAAGGACGCTGGTGGTGGGAAACTGCGGATAAAAAAGAGTGCGGTCTTCACGCGGGCAATCTTAAACAGAGTTAGGGGGGAAGAGCAGCGATCGCTCTAAATCCCTAAAAAGGGCGCCGTCGCTGTAGTCTTATCTCTGGAATCTTAAGACTGAGATTTCGAAAAACTTAAGGATTCGGACTTTTCAGATACTCACTGAGAAGGATACAATTCGTGCAGTTATGAGACGACACGTCTAACGATTCCTCATTTACCACAGGAAAACAATAATGAGCTTTATCCAATCGGTAGGCCGCCGCCTCGGTCTAGCTGCTGTAACTTTGAGCTTGGCACTGGGCTTGGTGTGCTTCGCTGCCCCTGCTGCTAACGCAGAGACTCAAAATGTTGAGATGACCTCCGCATTGCAGTTCAGCCCTCGCGAGATCAAGGCTGCCCCTGGCGACACCATTGTTTGGAACAATGCTGCTGGTCTTCCCCACAACGTGGTGTTTGACGACGGCTCTAAGTTTGATGCTGATGAAATGAAGACCCTGGGCAAAATGCTGGGTAAAGGTCAAACCCAAATTACCTTGCCCGCTGACCTTCCCGCTGGCGACTACACCTACTACTGTGCACCCCACCGTGGTGCCGGTATGAACGGCGTAATCTCCGTACAATAAGCACGGGAAAAAGATTATAAGTTCAGCTAAATAGCTTATAAGCAAGTCTAATAGCGCTGTATTTTTAACGGTGCGAGTTAGGAAAGCGCCGGGAACAATATCCCGGCGTTTTGCTGTCTAAAGGGTGTCTGGCTTGGAAGCGATAGGCTTAATAGGAAGAAAGCGATGCGGATTAGAACAGGAATAAAACCTTAGGCGCAATAGAAAATTGCGCTAATCTAAGAAGCACTTTAAACATTGTTAAGGTAAGCTAAGGCGGCATCAAGCGTAGTAAGCTTATTGCCCCTAATAAAAAATCATCCTATCGGAGTGCATGCCCCGGCTAAACGCACTGGTACGTTTAGCAGTTGTCGGGGGAATACGAGTCGCCAAAACTTTACATCTGCCTTTTTATTTCCACTTATTTTGTTTATTTCTGACTACGTACGTTGTATGTTGCGCCCTCCAGCGGTGGGAAAGCTGTTGGTACACACCCTGGGAGTGGGCGGGATCGGACTGTTGGGCGTTACGGCTTTGACCCCTACCCAATCCAGTTCTTATCAAAGCCTGTCGGGGATTGATGCCGGTTCCCTGATTGATGGGGGGGGCGGTGGCCAGTTTGACGGCGGCGAAGTTCAGCCCCTACAGCTAGCTGCGCTAGGTAGTGCTGAGGCTAAAGTGGACAATACGAAGTCCGCGGATGGTTCTAAAGGACCTGAGCCAACCCCAAGCATGGATGTCAATGCAGTTCCTCCTAATGCGGCATTTAAGGATGAGGAAGCGTTCTGGCTTAAAGGGGGAAGCAAAGGAGGCGGTGATGCGTCACAGAAGCCTGAATTGAAACCGCCTGCTCTGGAAACGTTGCCGATTCCTAAAGAACTTTTCGGAAGGCTGTACCAAGGGCCAACTTCACTGGGAGTCGTGGCTGTGGGAGTGGCTGAAGGAACGTACCGTCTGATGGTGCGCAACGGGTCGCTGTATGTGCAGCCTACTCGGTCTTATTACGGGCACGTGGATCCAGGCAACTTATCCTGGGGCGCCCGGGTGGTTAATTATGGTCCCTGTAGCGATCAGGGGCGCAGTGGTGGTGACTTGGCGGCGGCGGCGGATCAGTGTGTGCAGCGGTTAGCGGGTCGGCTGCCGACGGTATTGAGTGATTTCTCCCAGGCAGGAATTGATCCTCGTGAGGACCTGGAGGGGTTGCTGAATGGGGTTGATTTGTACAATCAGGCGAGCCCTATTCATTCCCGCTGGTTTCCTAAGGCGCTGGCGATCGCCCGTAAAGGGGGTCTGAGTGGGCTAGAGGCTTATGCTTGGGCTCGCACCGCGTCGTTCTATTTAGACGATGAGAAGCGATTGGATTTACGGGATGGCACCAACCGGGCTACGGGCTTAATTGGTATTTGTCGCCGGGAAGGGTCCGCTCAAACCCAGTGGGAGTGTGTATATCGTGACCAGGCTCGGCGAGTGGGAGCGATCGCCACAGTGTACCGAAAATTCCTACAGCTTTCAGAGTCCTAAGACCGGTTGCCAATTCAGCTTTAGGGAGTAAGGGGTAAGTCTCTTTAAAGGCGAGAAGGTGAAAAATAAGTCGATGTGCTGAAGAGGGCTGTGGCGCTTAGAAATCGGCACTTTGTTAACTTTTCCCGCGCCCACAAAAACCGAAAGGCTAGACTGACTAAAGACAGGCGGGTTCGACGGGCTTGCATGGGACACACTAATTGCGACCTTCGATCACGTTGGGGTGATCGAATTTGCGTTTCAGCAGCTTGTTACTAATTTAACTTCCCCTCGCCTACTGGTGTTCTGGAGCAACGTTTATGGTTCGGTTCCGTATTCAGTCTGATGGAGAAATTTCTGCTTCGTCGCAGTTATTTAATCAGATTCGTTTTGCGATCGCCTCTCGTCAGTATCCACCGGGACATCGTCTGCCCAGCACACGCCAGCTTGCGATGGAAACGGGGCTGCACCGAAATACCATCAGCAAAGTGTATCGACAGCTTGAGGATGCGGGGCTGGTGGAAGCCCAGGCAGGGTCGGGGATTTATGTACGGGCGCTGGGTCATGAAGGGGGCGCTCAGTTGCGATCGCCCATTTTCGATTCTCACCCCGAAGCCTATGGGGTGGTGAAGCAAAGCCTGGACCATTTGTTGGAGTCGGGGTGCAGCCTTAGCGAAGCCCGAGAGTTATTTTTAGGAGAAATTGACTGGCGACTGCGCTGTGGGGCGCGGGTGATTGTGACGGCACCCCAGCAGGATTTGGGCGTCGGAGAAATTATGGCGTCGGAAATTGAGCAAGCGTTGCAAATTCCGGTGCAACTGGTGGCATTGGAGGATTTGTCGGAGTCTTTAGATCGAATGGCATCGGCGACGGTGGTGACCAGTCGTTACTTTATTGGGGATGCAGAAAAGATTGCTGCTCCCAAGTCGGTGCGGATTATTCCCGTCGATATTTACGACTACGCCGAAGAAATTGAATTTGTGCGTAATTTGCCGGAAGAGACGCGCATTGGCTTGGTGAGCATTAGCGCCGGGTGGCTGCGGGCTTCTGAGGTGATTGTGCACAGCTTCCGTGGTGACGAACTGATGGTTATGACCGCCCAGCCGAACGACACCTATAAGCTCAATGCCCTGGTGAAAAACGCCCGGTTTATTGGGTGCGATCGCGACAGCTTCCCTAAGGTGAAGGCGATTATTGCGGCGGCTCGCAACGATCTAATCCGCGCACCCCAGGTAATTTGCTGTGAAAACTACATTGGTTCCCAGTCAATGGAGCTACTTAAGCGAGAGCTTGGGTTAGGCTAGGGGCGATTATTGGGAATTCCAGGGGGGTGAGCCGCAACAATTCTGCGGCAACTGCGTCTCTGAAGTTATTTCCCGGCAATGTTTTCTGGCAACACTATGGGCTCTTTCTCTTCCTTCCCCTTGCGCTACGGTCGTGCTGTGGCGATCGCCCCGATTTTGCTGGCGCTGGGGACCAGTTTGCTGCCTACCGGCGTTGGAATCCCGGCGGCGTGGGGGCAAACCCGCGGTTTAAGCGCCGAGCGAGTGCGACGGCTAATGAATTGCATTGAAGAGTTTGGATTTCAGCCCAACAACGCTGCCCTCGAGGTCTGTCAAACCTACGGCGCTGACGGTGGCGAGTTCACTGCGGTGGCGAGTAATAGATCGAGTCGATTGACGAACAATAGCGCCACAAGGAGTATTGCCGGTACCAGCGCTTCAAGTTCTACCGCTCGAGCAACCAGCAGCGCTACAGCTGGCACCACAACTAGCGGCAGGAGTTCCACCACCGCGTCAGCGCCGCCTCGTGCCCAAAGCTTTGGACCGGGCAGTGTTATGGAGATTCCAAGGGGCGATCGCAACCCTGCTCAGGGGGCTTCATCACCTCGGGCGGTAGGCGCGGGTCCCACCGCAAGCCCCTCAACAGCAGGAATCACCAGCGATCGCCAGCGGGCAATTTTAGGCTGCCTTGGGGACCACGGCACTGACAACAGAAACGGTGTCCTCAATGAATGTGGCGCCTGGGAGCCAGACGATGCGCCGGCCGCTTCGCCGTCGACCAATCCCACCCCTTCAAACGGCGCCAGCCGTAACCTGAGCGCTCGTGGCGCGGGGCAAAATGCAGCTCGGGTCACCAGCCGCAGCACTGGCGGTGGACTTGGAGGCAATGGGTCTGGCAACGCCCCGGATCGTCGCCCCCTTTCCAATCCCAGCCCCACCTCTCCCGGGGGCGGCAGCGCCACTCGCACAACTCCTGCATTTATTCGTCAAGGCGGAACGGAAACCCCTACCGGTCAGCCAGGGTCTAGCGTGCCGTCTTCGGTGCCCGCCGCTCCCATCGCTGACGCCGGTGGAACCGATGGGGTCAGCGATGATTCAGAGCCCACCCTCGATGATTTGGCGATCGCCCCCAGCTCCGATGTGTCCGAGCGGGGACAGGTGTCCGACGACTTCGATGATCGCCGATTAGCCAATTTTATTTGCCGGGAAGTGACCCGCAACTTTGTGCGCTGCGATCCTGAAGACGAGATCGCTGACGGCGGTAATACCGGCGGCGATGGGGAAAATAACGGCGGCAACAATGTGGGTAGCGGAGGTGGGGCGATCGCTTCATCCGTCAGCGGCGCCATTTCTTTTGCTTGCAATGAAAGTGAAAGCACCTTGCGTACCCGTGGGGTCACTCGCATCACCCAGGGGACAAGCACCATTTATGTGGGATTTGTGCAAACAAGCCCCAACAACCAAGATCCTCGTATTGCTCGCTTTGATAATGGGCAGCAGGTGTGGTGTCGGGAAGACTATGAAATTACCGGCGACGACAGCACCGGCTATGGCTTGGTGTGGGATGGAGGCGATCGTCTGTATGCTGCCTTTACGTCTACCGGATCTCGCGGCACGCCCGACCGAGACTTTCGCCGATTTGCTACCAACGGCTGGCTTAGTTCCTATGGCGCCGGGGGCGGCCCCAGTGTGACGGTGCTAGCTCAAATCAGCCCCAATACCGGTGATGTGCGGCAGGCAACCTTTATTTCTGCTCTGCAAAGCAACGGCTCCAGCAATAGCTTGCGTTTAACAGAGTTAGGACTGGGTGCAAATACGGTGACCATTCGTGCCAACTCCGCCTTTTCTCCGCGTCGCCCTGACCGTAGCGCTTTTAGCTGCACTGCTACCGGCGTCGGTGGGTTTGACTACACGGCCACATTTACCGCTGACTTGAGTACCGTCACCCAAGCTGGTGCGCCAGGATGTTCCTAGAACCTTGCGCGCGCTCTAGGGCATGTGCTCAGTTAAGCGCCAGAAGCTTTACACAGCGGAAAGTGCACGCCCTCTCAAATCAAACAGGCTAGGGGCTGCTGTAACCCTCGTTACTATTGGCAGGACTTACGCAAGCATGCTGTTTGAGTCCAAAAATAAACGTTGCATTGGCTTCCCATCTTGGTAAAGGGGGCTTGGCGTAAGTCCTGATTGGGGTTGAAGTTTAACTGAGCCCAGCCCCGAGGACGTTCATCTCTACTCCCGAGGACGTTCATCTCTACTTTTGAACCGTACGGTCGAGAAAATTCACTGTAGAAAGTCCTCTGGTAGTGCTGCGACGTAATGGTGATGATGGTTGGATGGAGAGAAGCCGCACGTTCTCTCATTCTTATGACCTGCCCTCGTTGTCAGTCCAAAAACACCATGAAATATGGACGCACTCACTACGGCAAACAGCGGTATCGCTGTCGTGACTGCGGACGCCAGTTTGTTGATAATCCCACCCGGCAGCCAATAGAAGCCTCCACTCGAGAACTGGTGGATAAACTTCTGTTGGAGCGCTTGTCCCTAGCGGGCATTGCTCGGGTCACTGGGGTTTCCCCACGGTGGCTCCAAACCTACGTGAACCAGAAGCTGGAAAGCGTGCACGAGGATTTGTCGGTGTCCCCGAAAAAAAAGGTCAATTGACCGTAGAGATGGATGAGCTGTGGTCATTTGTGGGCAGCAAACGGCAGAAGCAGTGGGTGTGGCTGGCGATGGACCGGGACACCCGCGAGGTGGTGGGATTTGCCCTAGGGGACCGCAGTGAGCATACGGCGAGGCAGTTGTGGGAGTCTTTTCCGGGAGTGTATCGCCAATGCGCTGTGTGCCACACCGATTTCTGGGATGCCTACGGCTGTGTCTTACCCAGCAAACGTCATCGTCCTGGAGGGAAAGAGCAGGGACAAACGAATCATATTGAGCGATTGAACAATACGTTGCGTCAGAGGATGTCCCGGTTAGTTAGATGTGCCCTATCGTTCTCCAAGAAAGTGGAGAATCATGCGGGGGCGCTGCGTTATTTCTTGAATCACTACAACCTCTCCCTCGCACTCTGACCATTACGTCGCAGCACTACCAGTCCTCTTTATTACTGGGAAATGAGGTAGGAGCCCCTTTCAACCACGGGGAGACAATGGAGGTGACTTTTTTTTGTAGATCCTCCTAATAGTCAAGGAGTAATTGAGTATCGAACTGAAGATCGGACGAAAGAATTATTGGCGACAGCTGTTGGAACATTTGCCTTGAAATTGATACTACAGCAGTATGTATCTTTACTAGCTATACCGAATATGAGGCTAGTGAGCTAGAGACTAATGAATATTCAAAAACAAAGAGACCGGTTTGATCTTAGTTTTTATAAATGGTCACTCAAAGCGGCAATTGAGGAGACGCAAAATGATTTTCCATTTCTGAGGCGAATTAAATCAACTTATACCCAATCATTTTTAGAAGTAATCAACTCTTATCCCTCAGAGATTCAACTTGATATTATTCGTGCTTTAGTTTGTGAGCGACATGAACAAGGAGCTACTTTTTGTGGCGATTCCATCACAACTGAGCAGCTAAGTCTTAAAGGGGATTTTCAGAATCAGATTTCGTCTTTGAGACGAAAGTATATCTTAGAACGATTGAATCAAGATTCTACCAAGAAAGAACTCGTATCAAAACTTGCTTTGAAAAACCATGTGAAGGCAAAGTTAGGAGAGAATTTAGGAATACTCATCAATGAAAGCCTTTTTAAGCTTCACTATCAACGTAAATTGAGCGATTGGTGCTTCGAAACACTAATCAACCTTAATCCTGGTGGAGTAGCTCTTACTTATGGACACTCAATTTACCTATCAGAAGCAAAAAATCTGAAGCTAACGAATGATTTTTCGATTCCTGAGTGTTGGGGAATGGGAATCCCTGCTTTTGATTCCGTAAGTGAAGAGAATCAAGAGGAAGTGCTTCAAACACTGAGCGAGCTAGCCTCTTTCACCACGAAAGAAATATTATGCTTACTAGAAGACATTAGTGCTTCTCAAATCTCAACTGAACTCATAAATATTTACAATGCAATAGAAGACTTTCAACTCGTCAAGAAAAAGTTCAATAATTCCTTTTATTAATGGTCAATACTGGATGCATTACGAGAAGCGAGAAGCAATTTTAGTATTACGAAAAGAATTAATAACGCAGACGCATTGGGATTTTTATCGCTTGTGGAAACGCTTGATAAAAAGAGTCGAGAAGACTTAGCTCTCTCTCTTGTCAACAATGCATACAGCGAAATGGCCGACCTAAACGATACATCTCAAAAACAATATGAATTATTAGATTTTTTCCTTGATGAAAAGAATAAAGGCTTTCGTAATCAATCTAATGAGTACATTGCTCAATTCAATCAAGTTCTACTTTATAGAGAAAGTGGAGGGCGCATCAAAAAATCAAGGGTAAAGTCTTTGATCAAACAGGAACTCCAAGATGTGTTGGGGAAGCCACTTCGCAAGGGAGCCGACTTATCTTACTCAACAAAAATTGGTGACTGGTTCATTGAGACTCTAGTTGATATAGATGTCATCGTCACCTACTCTCACGTAATTTACACTGATAACTTTGCGACAGATACATTGCAAAGGTCTATGGTGTTGACCCCTGGAGGAGGCATAGATTTCCTAAGATGGCTAGGTGTGGGAAGTACAGGCTGGTTAGTGACTGACGAGAAAAGTGCAATAGAGTGTTCCGAAGCACTTAGAGTAGTATGCTCTCATTTCTATGTTCACATCCATACACTGCTTAAGGATATTGAATGGGTTAAAGAAATTAGTTGATTTCCTGGCGTTGCAGGATTGAGAGATGATGGGAAGTGATCAGCCATCGAATCCAAACT